>CALHFG010000018.1 GCA_938029215.1 uncultured Acidimicrobiales bacterium
ATCATGGCGTTTACCGCCATGGGTATCGACTTGATGCTCTCCGCATTCGGCGAAATTCGGACGGCATTCGACCTCGATCCGGCGTCCACCGAAACGAGCAGGGTGGTCACTGTCTTCTTGATGGGGCTGGCGGTCGGACAGTTGTTCTATGGGCCTATCGCGGACCGCTTCGGTCGCAAACGAGCGCTCTATGCCGGTGCGTTCATCTACATCATTGGCGCCTCCGGTTCTGCTCTCGCACCATCGTTTCAGTGGTTGTTGGCCAGCAGGTTCGTATGGGGAATCGGTGCTTCTGGGGCGCGAGTTGTTGCCACCTCGATCATCCGGGACCGTTTCGAGGGCGCCGCGATGGCCAGCGCCATGTCCAATGTCATGGCGGTCTTTGTTCTTGTTCCCGTTTTCGCTCCGTCCGTCGGCGCCGTAATCGTCGCCATTGCGCCCTGGCGCTTCGTGTTCTGGTTCTGTGTTCTCTTTGCTCTCGTGATCGTCGCCTGGAGCTTGCGACTACGTGAAACTCTGGACCCGCAACATCGTCGTCCGCTGAATCCGTCGGCCATCGTTGGGGGTTATGCCCTCGTGGCGCGAACTCCGGTGACGTTCGGATACACCATGGCGACCGTGTTCATTCAGGCATCGTTCACTACCTACCTGGCGAGCTCCGAACTGCTGATCGGTCAGGTGTTTGATCGAGAGGCTCAGTTCCCGATCATCTTTGGCGCCATCGCAGTATTCTTTGGTGTCACCGCCATCGTGAACGGGCGTGTGGTTGAACGGCTCGGTATCGACCGTGTTGTCAACCGCGGTTTCGCGGCGCTCGTAACATTACTTTCTCTACTCGTTGTGATCACGGTCGCCGCAAACGGTGATCCCAACTTCTGGCTGTTTATGCCGCTGGTCGGCATCGCTCTATCGTGCTTCATGTTCTTGATGCCCAACCTAAATTCAGCGGCCATGGAACCACTCGGCGCAATCGCCGGTTCGGGTTCTGCACTGACCGGGGCGGTACGAGTCGCTGGAGGCGCACTCATTGGCGGGGTAATCAGCGAGCAAATCGCAACGTCGGTGGTTCCCCTCGTCGTTGGACTTGTATCCATGGTCGCCCTAGCGGGGTTATCGGTGTGGCTGGTCCGTCGGGGCGGCGTGAGGCAGCTACGGGCTGACCAACGCTAGGTGGTCTTCACCACGTGTACGGCGCACGGCGCATCGCGCAAAACATCGATGGCAACCGACCCGAGCACGCGGGCGATTCCCTGCACTCGACGATTGCCGACCACGATGATGTCCACACCCAGGTCCGCAGCAGTCTCGACGATCAACTTCGCCGGGGCACCCTTGAGGGCATGGGTGGCGACGTTCAGATCCGGATAGCGCTCCTCAATTTGTTTAGCCGTGTCGATCGCTTGCTGGCGAATTCCGGTGGCACGAGCCACAGCGGCTTCCTTCGCCCGTTCATCGTCCAGCCCAGCAGTAGGGTTGTTGCTCTCGCCGCGATCTGCGATCACGGTCACCACGTGCAGTTCTGCGTCGAGAGCCCGAGCCAATTCGGCTGCCTCATCTGCGGCCACGGCTGCGGTTTCGCTGCCGTCGAAACCTACGAGAATCTTCTTCATGGGGGCTCCTTCTGATCTGAAGGGCCAATCGTAGATGCCCCACCTGCCGTCCGCTGGCCCTCAGAGGCAAACATCGGTCACGTAGAGATTCGCGATAACACCAACGGGACAGGGATTCGAACGGCACTATAGAGCGGTGAGTATCGTCATCTCCGAGCTCGACTACGCCCACCCAGGGGCCGATTCGCTCTTCTTCGACATCAGCTTTGGCGTCGGCCCGGGTGAGCATGCGGCAATCGTTGGAACCAACGGCGTTGGGAAGAGCACGATCCTTCGCATTCTGTCGGGCGAGCTAGAGCCCGATGGTGGAGAGTTCTCGGTCGGAGGCACGGTGCTGAGCATGACCCAGGACGTCGGCATGTCTCGGCCGGACGACACGCTTCGAGACATGCTGATCGAAGTCGCTCCGCCCCAGCTTCGAAGCGCCGGCCGTGCGCTGGTGCGGGCTGAACGAGCGATGCTCGACGGTTCTGATGACGGTATGGCGTACGCCGAAGCACTCACCGAGTGGGGCGATCTCGGCGGCTACGAGCTGGAGTCCGACTGGGCCGCCGCAGCCGAACGAAGCGTGAAGTCAGCCGTAGACGACGTGAACACGCGGCTGGTCGGTGAGCTCTCCGGCGGCGAACGGAAGAGGTTGGTGCTCGACCTGCTTCTCAATTCCAAAGCCGACGTCCTACTACTCGACGAACCCGACAACTACCTCGATATCCCCACCCGAGTGTGGCTAGAGCGCAAGATCACCGAATTTCCCAACTGCATTCTGATGGTGAGCCACGATCGGTCACTTCTTGAAACAGCGGCCAGCAAGATCGTGGTCCTCGAAGGTTCCGGCTGTTGGGTTCACGGCGGTTCGTACGCAACCTTCCCTGAAGCTCGCGAAAAGCGGCAGGCGTTGCTCGGTGATGCCCTGAAGCGATGGAACGAAGAGGAACGCCGACTGCACGCCCATATGAAGGTGATGAAGGCACGGGCGGCGCAGAACTTCAAAAACGCAACCAAGGCCAATGCCGCCGAGACCCGGTGGGAAAAGTTCGTAGCTGCCGGGCCCCCACCGCCGCCCGTCGCCGACCAACGAATCCATGTCCAACTTCGAGGGGCAGACTCGGCCCGCCGCGTCCTGACCCTCAAAGAGCTCACGATGAACGACCTGTTCTTTCCGTTCTCCGATGAGATCCATTTTGGTGAACGGGTTGGCCTCATCGGCCCCAACGGCACCGGCAAGACCCATCTGCTACGAGCCCTGAACGGTGAACTCTCTCCCACCGATGGCACGATCACTCGGGGCCCGCGTACATCGGTTGGCACCTTCACTCAGATCAATGATCGTCCCGACTTCCTGGGCCGGGAAGCGGTCGACATCTGCCGCGACCGTGTGGCCGACGATGAAAAGGCGATGAAGTCGCTGGCTCGCTACGGACTAGCAAATCAGGCCCGCCAGGAGTTCGAAACGCTTTCTGGAGGTCAAAAGGCTCGGCTTGAGGTGTTGTGCCTCGAGTTGGAGGGCCACAACGTGCTCCTCCTTGACGAGCCCACCGACAACCTCGATATCGAGTCGTCCGAGGCGCTGGAACAAGCGCTCGATGGCTTTGTCGGTACCGTCCTTGCCGTCAGCCACGACCGAACCTTTCTCGAAAGCCTCGATCGGTTCATCCTGATCGACGACGACGGCGACGTCTACTCACTGCCCGACTTCGAAGTGGCAATGGAGGCCCTAGCTGATCCAGCCAAGGTGGCGAGCATCAAGTTCGCCAAGCGCCTGAACGCCTAGTTCGCGGCGGGGGTGTCGCCGTTGCCCAGATCCCACCAAAGGCCGGTCATGATCTGCAGTGCTTCCTGGCAGATGGGGATCAGAACATGCTCGTCTGGTGCGTGTTGAGAACACGCGGCATAGGAGTGCGGCACCCAGATCGTAGGCAAACCAAGGATCTCGGCGAAGACCTCGTTGGGCAGGCTGCCACCAAGGTTGGGTAACACCGCCACCGAGCTATTTGCCGTCCGTTCGATCGACTGAATGGCCCACTGGGCCCACGGATGCGCAGGATCCAGCCGGGTGGCTTCCATTGAAAGGCCCGACGAGGTGAGTTCGATCGCTTCGAAGCCGTTGTCGTCCAAGTGCCGCCGGAGTGCAGGTAGGAGATCCTCGCTCCGGGTCCCCACCACAAACCGAAGGTGACAATGAGCCACCGCCCGAGGCGGGATAGCGTTCACGGGATTACGAGGGTTGCCGGTCTCGAACGCAAGCACCTCGAAGGTGTTCGTGCCAAACACGCGCTCAGCCGGGGTGTAGCCCGGAGCGCCCCAGTTCGGATCGATCTCGGGATCATTGGCGCCACCACCCACCGCCAGTTCCCCAATAGCCGCCTGCACGGTGGCAGGCATGGGTTCGGCCACCCAGCCCTCGACCAACACCTCACCCGATGCGCTCACCATGGAGGCGAGAGCGTTGGCCATGATGATCCCGGGGTTGCCCAGTAGTCCGCCCCAGTTGCCCGAGTGAT
The DNA here is from genome assembly GCA_938029215.1 of uncultured Acidimicrobiales bacterium. GTDB lineage: Bacteria > Actinomycetota > Acidimicrobiia > Acidimicrobiales > SZUA-35 > JABDIY01. The sequence continues at coordinate 4,112 of CALHFG010000018.1, forward strand.
GCCCGCCATCGCGGAGTTCGAGTGTCATCGTGAAGTTGAAGGCTCCCCGGGACCCCATGAAGACGGTGGGAACCGCGGGGTCGATCCGAGGTCCATCGGATGCGATGAACACATCGGCTGCCAGTAGTTCCTTGTGCTCGTCGCAGAAGTCGGCCAGACCCGGCGAGCCGGTTTCTTCGCTGGTCTCAAACAGAGCGACCACGTTGAAACCGAGCTGGCCACGGGTAGTCAGTACCGATTCGAGTGCCGCCAAGTTGATGGTGTGCTGGGCTTTGTTGTCGGCCGAACCTCGCCCGTACAACCGATCCCCTGCCTGTTCGAGAACCCAAGGGCTACGACCGTCGGACCACTGATCGTCATAACCCAACACAACGTCGGCGTGTCCGTAGGTCATAACCGTTGGCAGACTGTCGTCTTCGATTCGTCGCCCCACAAGGAATGGCCCGGCGTCGGAAACCGGATTCTCGAACACTTCGCAAGAGAAACCCAGCCGCCCGAGATGCGGTGTCAGTTCTTCGCTGAGGTACCGCTCAAGTTCGGGACGTCGATCGGGGTCGGGACTCTCGGTCCGGTACCCCACCCGACGCGTCAGATCGTCCACGAACGCACCCGATTCGAAGTACCGGTCGGACGCGGCCAGTGCCGTAGTGCGCATGAGTCAACTCTAGGTTGTGGTGTCCAACCGCGTCGTAGCTACAACAGGTCGTCGTCAGAAGGGTTCTTCGTGGTGAATGGTGTGTCGTCTTCGCTGAGCGAGTGCCACTTGAGTCTTTCCCTTGTGGCAGGGGGTGCAGTAGAGACGCCCGTTTTCGGGGTTGGTGTAGCCACCGTCTTGCCATTCGATTCGATGGTCGACCTGTTCACCGGGCCTATCGCAGCCGGGTGATCGGCAGGTCCGGTCTCGCAGGACCACCGCCATCCGAGCAGCGCCGGTAAACAGGCGTTGGCTTCGCCCTAGCTCTACCTTTCGGGTTGCAGGGTCGAGAACGAATCGGGCGATTCGATGTTTGAGAGCAAGACGAAACGCTTCTCGGGGTAAGAGAGGTGTGCCCGTGGTGGTTTGGCATTGATATCCGGGACGGAAGACGTCGGTGGGGTCCGAAGCTGGGGCCCGTTCGGTGGCGATCCACTCGGTGAACTTGTCGGCCTCCCGATCGAACGTCTCGACGTCCATGCAGATTGCAACCAGCGGCTCGGGAGACCTGCCGTCTTTGGGTGAAGTATTGGCAAGCGTCGCGAGCAACCCGCAACCCCGTGCCATCCAGTACTTCTTGCCGCGGCGAACCACCGGCCGCAGGGTGTACTCAGAAAGATTGAGGTGATCGTCCTCGGCTTTGATTTCGCTCCCGGATGTACCACCACCATCTTCAGCAGACTGGCGGGCCTGATCTACAAGTCGGAGGAGCCCCTGGCGGAGCAATTCGGCATCGCTGGTAAGCAGCAACCCCTTGATGGTGGTTGTCCCGTTCTTGTTATCGGTGAAACCGATCGTGAGATCTTTGTCTTCGGGGGCCTTGGCGTGAGGGTCGACATCCAAAGCTGCGAGGATCCACGCATCACACGCCAGGGCGAACTCGCTATAGGGCAGGTCTCGAGCCAGATCGACCAGCATCTTGTGGTCCCGTTCGAACAGTTCGGCTCGGGTACGAGTGCGGTTCCCAGGCAGGCACTGCCGAAACTTTTTGACGTGGGATTGGTTGAGCACACCTTCGGCAATGCCCTCCGCAATTGCATCAAATCGACGAGCGAGACGTCCCGTTGCCACGAGCCGATTACCTTCACTCTTTGCCATGTTGCACTCATGCGCCGCCCAGTTGGCAGGGTTGGAGTAGGGAGAGCCGGCAAGGCCGCCGTTGTCATCGTACTCGGCAATTTCACAACCGATAACTGCGGTTAGGTGCTCTCTTGCTTTGGTTAGAGCGGCGAGTCGTTCTGCACCAAGCGGGAGGGTTTCGGCGACATTTAGGAGTGCGATGATGTCTCCGATTTCCGCCATATATAAGTATAACAAGTGTTCGTAGATGTGCTCCTTAATGGCTCCAAAAGTTGCCACGATTCTCCCACATAATCCACGCTCCCCACAGCGGGCAAGCAGGTCAGCGGTGAGCGGTCAGCGGTGACGGGTCTCCGGGGAGCGGTCCCCATCGGCCGGACAGGCGGTCGGACCTACAGTCGCCTCAGCCAGCATCCACAACTCGAAGGACAACTACTCGTGCTAAGTCCATCATCCCGAATCGCAATCATGTTGACCTGCCTTATGTTGCTTGCCGCGTGCGGAAGTGGAGACGAACCTGCAGCAGATGCCGCCACTCCCAGCACGGAAGGCTCGACTACAACCCAGACACCGACAACCCAGACACCGACAACCCAGACGCCAACGACCGAAGCCCCTACGACAACCCAGCTGCCGACGACCGAGGCTCCGACCACGACAGCTCCTACTGATACCAGCGGCGAGGGTCCCAGCGAACCGGTCACGCAATCGGTGATGATCGGCGCGATGACGACCTTGCTGTCGCCCCAGTGCACCGTTCACCCCGAGTTCGGCACTGGGTCCGGACCGGCGTCGTTTGGTTCGGGTGCTCTGGGTCCCCTCGACGACTCGGACCCGCCGGTTGCAATTACCGACGAAACGGTGCTGTGTTCTCGGGACGTCGAGAACGACACGGGCACCAGCTACTTTGCATTCGCAACCCAATCCGCTGGCGACGCTGCTGACCTGTCGGCCTGGTTCGCAACCAGTTCGTGCCGAGCGATGGCTGTAGTCGATTCATGGGTAATTGTCGCCGCGACCACCAGGGACGAACCAGCTGACAGCTCGTTTCTTGTCCTGACCGACTTGCTCGGTGGAGAGCTTACGCGGAACTGCGGTTAGTAAACCAGCTACTTGGCGATGAGGTCGAGTACGTCCTGTTCCAGACTGCCGTACCCGGTTACCTCGAAGGTCCCGTCGTCGTTCAAGAGCACGTAGGTGCGCTGGCGAGTGACGCCAAATCGCTCCCACAACCCGCTGGTTTCGTCGGGGACATGTTCGAGGCTTTCAACGCCGGTGCGCTCGATGAACTCAAGCATCGACTCTTGGTCGGCAAGCCCGGGAACTCCTATGAAAGTGACCTGGTCACCGTATTGCTGCTGCACCTCCACGACCGTGGGGGCTTCAGAACGTCAAAATGGTCACCACGGAGCCCACAGCCAGAGCACCACATCTTGCCCCTCGAGCGAACCAAGATCGACCGAGTTTCCTGCGAGGGAAGTGAACTCCCCGTCGAATGCAGACGCTGGCGGAGCTGTTGCTGGGGCCTGAGCCGACTCCCCCGTAGTGGATTCGGCACCGCACGCAGCCAGGGTCAACGCCAGACCGAGCCCTAGGGCGGCTCGTCGAAAGCGGTTGGAGCGGATCATGCAGGAGTGAACCGGCGATTCACCGGACCTATTCCGAAAAGTACGTACGTTCTTCGACGAACCGACTGGGTGCCGGTGTCTACTATCGCGGTGGTGGAGAGTTACGGAAAGTCCAGCACGGGATTCAAGTCGTTGGGAACCAGCCTCGAGCCGGACCATATGGACCTCGGAACGAACCGGACACCGGTGGAGAGCTTCTTCGTCTGTAGTGGTGCGCCTGCCCCGCTTCCGAGCGATTGGAGCCTCACGCTCGACGGCGACGCCGCTGGAGAGGTGAGAACCCTGACGCTCGCCGACCTTGAGGCACTGCCGCAACAGTCGGTTGACTCATGGCTCGAATGCGCGGGGAATGGCCGAGCGATGTATGAGCTCGTTGGTGGCTACCCCCGCCCTGAGGAGGCCAACGACACCGCCTGGACTCTGGGCAGCATGGGTATGGCGACATGGACTGGCCCGCGTCTGTCCGACGTGATCAACCTGGCCCGTCCAACCGGAGATCTCGCCTGGATAGGTCCGACCGGAATGGATGTGGAGAACCTCGAGGGAGAGCCCGTCCGGATGAGCCTGCCGGCCACAAAGGCGCTCCATCCGGACACGCTGGTTGCGCTTGGAATGAACGATGAGCCATTGGTGCCAGCCCATGGCGCACCGGCCCGTCTGCTGGTGCCCGGCTGGATTGGCGCCTACTCGGTGAAATGGATCGACCGCTTGGAACTCTCAACCACGTGGGTTAGCTCCTACCGATCCGACGAGTACTACGTGAGGCGAACCGCTGACGGAACCAAGCTCGGGCCAGCGACCACACATCCGCTCAAATCGACGGTGGCGTTGCCATTCGGTGCCACCATCGCCGCTGGCCAAACCGAGACCTTGGGCTATGCGCGCGGTGGCGACGGCCCCATCGTGGAGGTGGAGTTCTCGGTTGATGACGGGGATTGGATGCCGTGCACCCTGCTGCCGCTCGCAAGTCCGTGGGCGTGGACCCCGTTTCGTTTCGAGTGGACCGCCGAGCCGGGTGAGCGACAGGTACGGACACGAGCGGTCACCGCGTCGGGTGAGACGCAGCCCGACACCGTTCCCTATAACCCTCACACGATCTTGTGGAATGCGGTGACCCCGCACCGAGTTCTGGTGCGAGCGTAGAACCTTCCTGTAAGCAGCATCCTCGATCTACGCTGGCGAACGTGCCCGACCTCGATCTCGATTTCGTCCGTTCCCAATTTCCTGCCTTTTCCGAAGCCAGTCTCGACGGTTGGGCCTTCTTTGAAAATGCTGGTGGGTCCTACGCCAGCCGGCAGACGATCCAGAGATTGCACGACTTCTATGTGAAAACCAAAGTGCAGCCCTACGCGCCTTACCCGGCTGCCTCCGAGGGCGGCCATCAGATGGATCTGGCGCACGCCCGCCTCGCCGGCCTCATGAACGTGGCCGAAGATGAGCTTCACATCGGACCATCCACCAGCCAGAACACTTATGTCCTGGCTCACGCATTCCGTGCCGGTTGGTCTGAGGGCGACGAGATCATCGTCACCAATCAAGATCACGAAGCCAACTCGGGTGTCTGGCGACGGCTGGAATCCACCGGCATCGTTGTTCGGGAATGGACCGTCGACCCCGAGACCGGCGAGCTCAACGTAGGTGACTTGGAAGACCTGCTGTCCGCCCGAACCAAGCTCGTAGCGTTTCCCCACTGTTCGAACATCGTGGCCCACATCAATCCGGTCAGCGAAATCTGTTCGCTCGTTCACGACGCTGGCGCGGTCGCGGTGGTTGATGGCGTCTCGGCGGCCCCGCATGGACTGCCCGACGTTGAGGCACTTGGTGCCGACATCTACCTGTTCTCCGCCTACAAGACCTACGGACCTCATCAGGGGATCATGGTTGTTCGCCGTGCCATGGGCGATGCCCTACCGAATCAGAGCCACTGGTTCAATGATGGCCAGCCCCATAAGCGACTGGTGCCGGCAGGCCCCGACCACGCCCAAGTTGCGGCTTGCAACGGAATCGCCGACTACGTGGAAGCGCTTCACGACCATCATTTCGACTCCATAGCTGATGGCGCTGAGCGAGGCCGTCGGGTCCATGATCTGATGCGGAACCATGAGATAGAGCTGCTCGGTCCACTGGTGCAAATGCTCGATGACCGAAGCGACGTTCGAGTCCTCGGCCCGACCGACCCTCATACGCGGGTGCCGACGGTTGCGTTTGCGACCGAACGAGACGCCGGCGATGTTGTCCGTTCGCTGTCGGAAAGCAAGGTGATGGCGAGCTCGGGCCACTTCTATGCCCGCCGACTGGTAGAGGCTCTCGGCCAGCCAGCCAACCCGGGTGTGGTTCGGCTGAGCTTCGTGCACTACACCTCCGCCAGCGAAGTGGCCCAGGCAATGGACGCTCTAACCGGCGCGCTACATACGTCCTAGGCTCACCCTCATGAACAACTCCAGCGTGACGGTATCGCCATGGATCGCGGCCCTTCCCAAAGTTGAACTTCACGTCCACTTGGAGGGGTCAATGTCGGTCGCGACCGTTGAAGAACTCACCCGCCGGCACGGGATCGACCCAACCCCGGTGTGGCCCGACGGCCTACCGGAGCGGTTCTCCTTCGACGGCTTCCCCGACTTCGCCAACCAGTTCTTCTACGGCCTCTCGCTTCTGCGCACAGGGGACGACCTCGCCACGGTTGTTGAAGACCTCGCCGTCAGCCTGGCCTCGCAGAATGTCCGATACGCCGAAGTAACCACGACCGCCTACACCCACTTTCTCGGGCGCGGCGATCGAGTCGGGATGTCGGCAACTGAATACCGCGATGCTTTGAACGCGGGGCGTCGTCGGGCCCGCGACCACGGCGTGGAGATGGGTTGGGTGATCGACATCCCCCGCGATCTCGAGATGCCCGACAGCACGGTCACCATCGACTACCTCGAGAGTGGTCTAACACCCGATGGCCTCGTCGCTCTCGGACTAGGCGGATACGAGGTTGGCTTCCCCGCAGGTCCGTACGCCGATCACTTTGCACGAGCCCGTGCCGTTGGACTTCATTCGGTTCCTCACGCCGGAGAAACCGAAGGCGCTCATTCCGTGCGTTCGGCTGTTGAAGACCTAGGCGCCGAGCGGATCGGCCACGGAGTCCGCTGTCTTGAAGATCCCGAACTCGTCGCCACTCTGGTCGATCAGCAGATCATGATGGAGGTCTGTCCCACATCGAATGATCTCCTTCAGGTGATCGAGCGGATCGAAGACCACGCGTTACCCGCCATGATGGCGGCCGGATTGCGAGTGTGCCTGAACACCGATGACCCTGGGTGGTTCGCTACCAACTTGAACACAGAACTGGCGATCTCCAGCGCTTCGCTCGGGGTCACCGAAAGCCAACATCTCGCAATGCAGCTCGATGCGGTGGAGGCGTCTTTTGCCGAACCGGTCGTGAAAGCCGCGATCCGGTCAGAACTTGCCGACGTCAGGCCGACGGACTCCAGAAATTGATTGCCCGATACGTACGCTCGCCCACGGTGTGGTGTGCCGATGTTGTAGCCATAGTGTCCCCTTCTGACTGCTGCCTCTTTTCATAATAGCCACTGCGGTAATATGACAAGCAGTCAATTGGGGAGAAAAGTATGAGGCCGGCTACGGCTCCATCGTGAAGAAGCCGTCGGCAAGCGCTTGGCAGGCGATGCCATACAGGTTCCAATCGACCTTCTCGACCACAACCTCTTGCTTCGGCGGGCTGAATGCGGAGGTCGCATGGTTCGAAAGGCCATCGTTGAGAGCAATGATTGCGAGCACAAAGTGCTCCACAGTGACCCCCGGCTTTACCTTCATTCCAAAGATGTCCGCGAACTCTTTGATCAGCTCTACATACGATGCAACGAGCCGATCGTGGCCCTCTTCAATGGCTGCGAGAATCTCAGGATCCGGAACCGGCGCAGTATTTGCTGCCGCCACTAGACCGGTATAGAGACGCCACATTTCCGAATTGAGGCGATCATGGTTAAAGAATGCAACCGCCCGTATGACCTCGTCGCGAGCCCACCGTTTTCGATCGAGGTCGCCCGAGTTGATGTCGTCGCTGAGGTTGGCGAGCAATTCCAATGCCATCTCGCGGGTGGGACCGGCATTGTTTGCGGTGGTGGATTTCAGCAGGTGGAGAACCGTGGCGTGCCGAAGGTTCTCCTGCGGTGTCCGATCTGGATGCTCCCATGCTTCATAGGCGCTCCCCCGTGGCACTTCGGCCAGCACGAGAACTCGATCGATGCGGATGGCGTCGACGCCAAAGGACGTTCCGTTTGCCAGCAGTTCCTGGACCGATTGGTCGATCATGCGCGAGTGGACCTCGGCAGGTGCAAACTTCCGTTTCCGTCCAGCTCGTCGCTTTGGGGGCTCGGCCGGATCAGTTGTTGAATCTTCTACCAAGACATTTCTCCACTCTGATCATAGACTTTTTCAGCTGAACAGCAGCTGAGCAGTGTTCTAGAGGCCACGTAGTACGAGCGGCACCCCTGCCATAACGAGCCCACCCGCGAGCAGCACCAGCACCGTTTGCGCTGAGAGCTTGCCTGCGCTGAGCGCACCAATACGTCCGCCAATGACGGCGCCGACGATGACGAAGGGTGCAAAGGACCACCGCGGGTTGCCTGCCAAGGCATGGCCCACGGCCGCGGCAAGTCCAGAACTCGCTCCGATCAGCGTTGTGGTCGCAGCCGCTCGATGAGCCGACAACTGTTGCAGCCTGGCAATGAGCGGCACCGTCACAAGACCCGCTCCGACACCGAGCGCTCCTGACAGCACGCCGATCAACGCACCCGACCCGGTGAGCGCCATCACCTTTGGTTCCTTGACCGCACCGTCGGATCGTCCCGGCGACGGACCAAAAACGACGAACACCGCTAGTGCGATAAGCAGAAAGCCGATGATCAGATCGAACGCTCGTTGCGGGATCCGACTAGCCAACCACGCAGCCGACAAAAACGACACCGGGATCGCTCCAATCACAAACCATCGAGCGGTTTGGCGATCGACCATGCCCGAACGGTCATAGGTGTAGGCCCCGACCGCTTGGACAAACAGTGTCGTAATCACGCTGGTCCCGACGGCGGTCGCGCCACCTAGGTCGAAAAACAACACCAGGCCCGACACCATAAGGAAGCCCCCACCGGCACCAATGATCGACCCGTAGACGCCAACCAAAAGGGCGAGGACAAAGAGCCCAGCGGCGGTTTCCACGTTCATCGCGGCCGAGCGTAGATGACCAGCACCAACAATTCGGCCAAGGCAGCGAACCTCGCCCAGTAAATTGAACCGATGAGCGCTGCGCCAGATCTACGGGAAGAACGGGAAGCGCTCGAAGAGGCCCGGATTGCGGTTCAGGAGAAGTTGCGAGTTCTTGCCCAGGTCGAAGGCGGGGCAGCCGACGCACTTACCCAGGAATACATCGACTCGGTGGTTCGTGGTGCGGTCGAGAGGCTCCAGCAGGAGCTGGTCGTTTTCGGAAGAATCGATGACCCTCATCCGTGGAGAATCGGCTTGTACGGGATCGACCGGGCTGGGGACCAGTTGGTCGTCGATTGGCGAACGCCATTGGCCCGGACCTTCTATCAGGCTGGATTCGACGAACCGCTCGGGCTCACTCGACGGGTGACCTACGTCGGCACGATCGAGGACCTGTTCGTGGAGGACTATCTCACCGGCGAGGTCGCCGGTTCCTCGCCGCTCATGCGAGAACTCAACCGAAGTCGAGGCCAACAGATGAGAGCGGCGGTGGCAACGCTTCAAAGCGAGCAGGACCAGCTCGTTCGTCTAGCGCCAACCAAGAAGCTGGTACTTCGGGGCGGGCCAGGAACCGGCAAGACGGTCGTTGGCCTGCACCGCGCTGCCTGGCTCGTCTACAACGACACCCGACTCACCGCCGGCCGGATTCTCATCATCGGGCCAAGCGACAAGTTCCTGCGATTCGTTGCAGCTGTCATGCCCACGTTGGGTGAAGCACGGATTGTGCAAACCACCTTCGACCGACTGCTCGGGCCATCAACGGCAGCTGGCAGCGATGAGCGTTGGCTCGGGATTCTCGATCGGTATGAGGCCAGCCTGCTCGACCCGCACGAGGTCATCGTGGGCTACACCCGTCTCCGAATCGATGTCATTACCGACGCAGTGGAGCGAGCGTCCAAGCGCTCACTGCCCTGGCGTGACAGACGCAAGGTCTTCAACCAGATCCTTGCCAATGGTCGCGACCTCAAGATTGGTGACGTCAGCCAAGCGACCGCCAAGATCTGGCCTCCCCGATCGGCCCGGGCCGCAATGAAACAGCTCTCGCAGCGTTCCACTCTGGAGCGACTAGGAGCGCCGAGCGATCTGATCGATGACTGGGTGTCGAACCCAACCGATGGCGCCCTCATCGACGAGGTGCGAGCGCGTTTTGAAGGGGTCCCATCGCTGTATGGCCATGTGATCGTCGACGAAGCTCAAGACCTCAACCTGCTTCAGTTGCGGGCCATACAGCGCCGCTCAACGGGCTTCACGCTCGTCGGCGACGACGCCCAGATGTCGGCGCCCAATGGCTTGGGACTGCGCGGTGCAGCCCGTCGGCTGGGAGTCGATGTCGAAGAGTTGGCTACCGCCTACCGAATGTCCGCCGAGATCGCGGACTGGCTGAACAATTGGGCGCGCACGAGTGGAGTCGACGCCGTGGTGTTGCTGGGCATCCGGGCCAACGGCATAGAGGTCCGAGAGATCTCGGGCAACTCGACGGTGGTGGCGGACCATCTTGAACGGCTCAGCCGATCATGGACCAACGTTTCGCTGATAACCGCCGAGGACGCCTGGAGTCACAAGGGCGTTGAGTACGACGGAGTCGTCGTTGACACCACCGATATGACGCCGGCGCAGGTATACATCGCTGCATCTCGGGCCGCTCACGAGTTGGTCATCGTGCACCCAGGTTGACCAACTACAGGTCCTCGGGTCGAACCGGGCGACCGAGGTAGTAGCCCTGCAAATATTCACAACCTCGGGCCTTCAACCACTCGAACTGCTCGGCATCCTCGACCCCCTCAGCCAACGATGTGATGTCGAGCGTGGTGAGAAGGCGGATCACACCGAGAAGCAGCTGTTCGTGCCGAGGCGAGCCAATGCCCTGAACAAAGTGCTTGTCGATCTTGACGATGTCGAACGGCAAATCCCCCAGAAGTGCCAGTGAGGACTGGCCGACCCCGAAGTCGTCCATCGCGATCCGAACGCCTGCCTCCCGAAGTCGTTCCAGGTTGCGACGCACGTTACGGCTGTTGTCGGCGACAGCGGTCTCGGTCATCTCTACCGTCAGCCGCTCGGGACGCAGATTGAAGCTGTCGAGACAGTCCAGAATCATGGCCGACAAGCCGCCCGAACCCAGCTGAAGCGGAGAAAGGTTCACGTTTACTGCGAGATTGGCGGGCACCCGAAAGTCGGTCTGCCACTCGGCCAACTGGGCAAGAGCCTGCTCCACGATCCATTCTCCCACCGGCAAGATGAGCCCGGTCTGTTCCAGGTGAGGAAGGAAGCGGCCGGCCGGTTCCATTCCAGAGCCGTCTTCGGTTGGCATGCGCAACAGGGCCTCGACCGCCGCCAGCCGGGTAGTCCCGGCCGCGTAGATCGGCTGGTAGTAGAGCTCAAAATCTGTCTCTCGAACGGCTCGGCCCACTCGGTTCCGCATGTAGAGGCCCTCCTCAGCCTCCTTGAACATTTCGGGGCTGAAGACTTCGAATCGGTCCCGCCCGTTGGCCTTCGCCTCGTACATCGCGAGGTCGGCGTCTCGCAAGATGTCGGCCGGTTCGTTGTGGTGCTCAGCCCTTCGGGCAACACCGATCGAGGCGCTGCAGTACAGGTCGAGGTCCTCGACCACGATCGGCTTCCGAAATTCAACGACGAGCGTGTTGGCCAGCTGCTCGCTAATCAACACATTGTCACCAGTGATCAAGATGCCGAATTCGTCTCCGCCCAGGCGGGCGATCAGGCCAGCCGACGGGATCGTCTCGGTGAGTCTCCGACCCACTGCCTGAACCACTCGATCACCGACTTCATGTCCTAACGAGTCGTTGATGACCTTGAACCCATCCAGATCTACGAAAAGGACGGTGAACTCTTGGTTGTCGGCGAAAAGGAGCCGCAGGGCTTGGTTGAGGCTACGGCGGTTTGGCAGACCCGTGAGCTCGTCGAGGGCTGCGTACTCGGCCAACTGCCGCGCCTTGACCTGAATCTCGCGAGACTTGCTGTATTCGTCGGTTACATCCTCTGAGATCCCGAAGATCCCGATGATGACGCCGTCCTCATCGGCGAACGGCCATCGACTTGTCCGTAGCTGCCGTCGCTGGTCGTCGACACCAAACCGTTCCTCCAGCTGATCGAGCACAGGCTCCCCGGTTAGGAGGACACGCTTGTCCATTTCGGCGGAGGCTTCGAATTCCTCAGGAGTGAGAAAGTCGGCGTCGGTCTTTCCATGAATGTCCCGTGCACCTTCACATCCGAGACTGGTCAGAAACGATCCGTTTGCCCCCAGAAAGCGAAGGTCGGTGTCCTTCCAGTATGCGAAATACGGGGCCACCTCGATGATCGCCGACATGGTCGCGATGGTGCGCTCAGCGGCTGCCAATCCCCGAAGCAAGTCTCGGTTGTTGAGCCCGAAGTCGACCGGAGACACGGGGCTCTCCAAATCCGGGCGAACTGTCATGTTCTTGGATCGACGCCGAAGCCAGAGCACTTAAGCGCGAGTAGGACATGCCTGCGCTCCCGACGCAACAGCGGCCACAATGGGTACGTGAATCGGTCCGGGGTCCGCACGTGGGTGGGGGCGATGATGTTCGTGGGGATCGTCGTGTTGTTGCAAGCCTGCTCCTCAGACGCCTCCCCGCCGGTTCCTGCGGTCGTGGAGTCCGCGTCGGGCAATCAGACAGCGCCGTTCCGAGACCGGATCCCCGTACTTCCCGATGAGCGGTTTGACTATCAGACACCGGTGCCCGATCACTTCATCGACGATGGCTCCGGCGTGTCCGTCCTCGACCTCGATCGGACCGGTGGAGAGCTGGACGACGCGGTGCTTACGGTTGGCCGCGTGCTGTTCTACGACGTCAACCTCAGTAACTCTCGCACCGTTCGCTGTGCATCCTGCCATGTGCAGGACGCATCCTTCGCCGACACCCAGACCCTCAGTCTCGGCGTACGGTCGGTAACCGACCGCCATTCCATGGCTCTGGCCAACGCGGTGTTTACGCCGAGCGGCCAGTTCTTCTGGGACAACCGGGCCGCCTCGCTTGAGGGTCAGATCGAAGAAGCGATCACGAGCCCGATCGAGATGGGCCTCACGCTCCCGCAGCTCGTACAGAGAGTGGAAGAGCGGCCGTTCTACCCGGCTTTGTTCAATGACGCCTTTGGGGATGACCGAATAACCGACGAGAGAATCATCGGTGCAATCGCGGACTTTGTCCGAGGCATGGTCAGCGCAAACGCTCGCTACGACATCGGGAGGAGCGACGCCGACAATCCGTTGGAGCCGTTCTCCAACTTTACCGACCAAGAGAACCAGGGAAAGGAACTCTTCTTTACGCCAATTCGCGAAGGCGGAGGCAGTTGCTCGGCATGTCACACCGGTGAAGCCCAAATCGTTATTGGAGCCAAGAACAACGGACTGTCCGCGGACGACATCGATCAACTGGGCCGGCTCGACACCGGCGTGTTCCGGTCTACCGGAATCGAATCCGATCGCGGAACGTTCCGAGCACCGTCACTTCGCAACGTGAACGTGACCGAGCCGTACATGCACGACGGTCGATTCTTTACCTTGAAAGCGGTCGTAGAACACTACAACAACGGGATCGCCGACCACCCGCAACTGGATACCGAGTTGCGGGCGGACGACGGGAGACCGGTTCGGCTCGGGTGGAGTACCGAACAGGTGGATGCCGTGGTGTCGTTTTTGGAAACCTTGACCGACGAGACGTTCCTCACCGATCCACGGTTCGCCGACCCATTCCGGTGATTACTTGAACACGTGGGTTCCGTACCAGCCGTTGTCGGTGAGCACGATGCCTACACCAATCGTGGTGTAGTTGGCATTGGTCATATTCGCGTAGTGTCCGGGACTATCGATCCAGTTGGTATTGAATGTCTCGGCGGCCCATACGCCGGATTGGGACGTGTCGGACGCAAAGGCGATGTTCTCGCCATAGGGCGCGTCGCTGTGTTCGAAGTTGCCGGTTGATCCCATCTCGGCGCTCCAACTGCGAGCGAACTCGTCCATGGTGGTATCTCTAACCAGAGGCGTGAGGCCCAGCGACACTCGTAGCTCGTTCAGAAGTTGGAAGGACCGATCATCCGCGTCGGTCGCCGGTGGCGAGGTTACTGGCGCACTGGTCTCGGCGGGAGCGGATGTAACGGGCTGGGTCGTTTCGACCGGTGGATTGTCCGCCGGTGCGTTGTCGACCGGGGCGGCCGTGGTTGCGGGTGCCGCCGTTGTCGAGGTCTCAGCTGGCGGCACGTCGGTGGTGGTCGATTCGATCGAGCCTTCGTCATCGCTGGCCGGCTCCGCCACCGTAGTTGTTGTTTCGCTGGAGGTTGTTGTCTCGTCATCCAGTGCAAGCTGATCAGGGATTTCATCCGATTGCGCGCCGATCGTTGGTCCCCCGCAGGCTGTGATAGCCATGGCGGAGACGGTAGCCAGGATGGTCAGTCGAAGTCTTGGGCCTCGAGTCGGTTGGGGCTCGGTCGAGTTGGATCCGAGGGTGGTTCGTCGAAACATGGATTCACTCCTTCACCGCCCAAGGGCGGGGTGGGGACGGAACCCAATGCATCGACTTACTGCGCCCAAATCTTTAGGGCTTTTCACCTACGTCCCTGGTCCGATCGGCCCGGGTCAACCCTCCAACCGTTCCGTTGGAAGCGGCACATTGCCCGCCCCTCGTACCGTTTGATCGAAGTCGATCACTGTGCCGGTCATCATTCCGGCCTCGTCGCTCAAGACGAAGGCGATGGTATTCACGATCTCGTCGGTCTTCACGAGTCGACCGAATGGCATCCGAGCCTCCGCTTCGGCCAGCCATGTGTCGCCACCATCGTGGAACGTGCGTTGGATCACATCCTCGCCGGGAGTGTCCATCCAGCCGGGGTTGACGGCCACCACTCGGATTTGGTCGAACATCAACGCAAACGCCGCGTTCTTCGTCATGGACATCAGCGCGCCCTTGGCGGTTGAGTAAGCAAGGAGGTTTGGTGGCCCGCCCCAAGCGACCACGCTGCCAATATTGACCACCGACGCGGGAACCTTGGCCGCTCGCGCCATGTGAGCGACTCCCTGGATGAGCTGGAAGGGTGCCCGCGTATTGACCGCCATCATCTTGTCGAAGAAGTCAGTGCTGGTGTCGAGGATGGTGCCGCGTTCGGTGAGTGCAGCACAGTTAGCTAAGTGGTGAACGACCCCGAACCGTTCCTGCGCTGCCCGAATGATCCCCTCAACACTCGCGGCATCGGACAGATCGGCTGCCACGAAAATGGCGTCACATCCTCGCTCGGTGAGCGAAGCTACGACTTCGGCGCCCCGTTCGGCGTGGCGTCCGGTCACCACCGCACCCGAAAGTCCTTCATCGGCCATGCGTTCGAGCAGCGCCCGCCCCAACCCCTGGGTCGAACCGGTGACTATTGCGTTCCTGCCTGAGAATCTTCCCGTCATGCCTCTGATCCTAGATACAGCCCAACTCAACCGGTCATGACCCGCTCGAATGCCTACACCAGCAAGAGACCGAGGCGAACGGTGTATCCGCTCATCACGGTCCAGAACAGGATCGCGAACCGGTGTTCACCGACACGTTCGTTGAGTGAGGATCCGGTCCAGGTTCCTAACGCCATAAGCGGGATCGCCGCCAGGGCCATGAAGACCGAACTCCGGCCCAACAGATCGGCCTCGGCGAAGATTGCCGTTTTGGTTGCGTCGCCGGCGAACGATGCCAGCGAGGCGGCGCCGACAAAGTGCCGTCGGTCCAGGTCGAGGTTACGAATAGCGACACCCTTCAGTGGGCCGCTGGTTCCCGAGAATCCGCTCGAGGCACCCGAGACGAGCGCGAGTAACGGGGCGAATCCTGTTCGTACCGTGGTCAGTTGGAGCCGTTCCGCGATCATGGTCGAGACGAACATGAAGATCACGCCGGCGGTCACAACGATGGTGGGAGCTTTCACAAGCAACGTCGAGCCCAATGCGGCGCCCAATGCAATCAGGATCACGATCGGCACGGCGGCTCGGAAGGGCAGCGTCTTTCTGTAGGCGATGATCTTGGCCATGTTGTTGCTGGCCAACAAGAGTCCGGCGAGCGCCACGCCTTCCTTGGTCCCCAAATACAACGCCAGGGTTGGAACGAGAACCAACGATCCGCCGAGACCGGCCGAAGCCGAAACGGCAAACGACACGAACACCAACACGAGCACGCCAACGATTGCAAGAATTTCCACTACCACTCCTCTGCGTTGTTGCTTAGGTGTTACCCACCTAGCAACAACTCACGCTCCGATGACCCCGGTACCTACATCTAGAAGGTTTCGGTTCATGTCGGCCACGTCAGCTGCAACGAACTGGTCCAAGAGCGCCAGCTGTTCATCAATTTGAGCGGAAAGCTTTTCGAATACCTCATAGGACTGCTTGGTGGGCGGCTTGTCGGCACTACTGACCACCGGAGGCAACCCGTTCAGCTTTTCGAACAACATGTTGCGGTAGTTCAGCGTGTCGCCAGCCGATGTGAACTCAGGCTGCACCAGCGCCAGCTCGATGGCCGTGAGCCCGCCGGAGACCTTTTCCAACTTGGTGCAGGTGGCCTCGTCGCTCACGCGTTCCTGGCACTCAGCCAACTGGGCCTTCATGGTGCGAATCGAGTTGACTCCGACCACAACCTCGTTCAGCTTCGACTGAATCTTCAGCAGAAGGTCGAACTGCTCAGCCAGTTCTTCGTCGGTCGTGGTGACCCGGGGATCTTTGAATAACTCGAACGTCTGGCTCTGCTCCTTGCCGTCGACCGTGAGAGTCACGGTGTAGGAACCAGGCTTGGCCAGCGGCCCCTTTGGCCGGCCGTGGAAGTTGGAGTCCTTCATCTTTTCGCCCGACGGGTAGAACATCGGCCACTGGAAGCTATTCACCCCCTCGTCGGCTGTGATATACAAACCCGTCCTGTCCTCCTTGGTCTCGGGAATGTCGCTCGTGAACGTTTCAATGACGGTGCCAGCGGAGTCCGCGAACGTAAGCGTTGCCCCCGCCTCTGGTTTGCTGGCTAGGAAGTAAGTAACTCGCACCCCTGGGTCGAGATCTTCGCCACCGTCGAGGACCCGCTTGGTTTTGTGCCCCGTTTCGTGCTCTTCGAGAATGAACGTGGCGTTTTGGCCCAGCGTGACGTGATAGTTCTTGCCGCCGGCGGCGCCCCAAAAGTCAGCAAACATGTCGGGCGGAACCCGAACGGTGTCGACGGGCTTGAAGAGATGATCGTCCGACTTCCCGACCGCAACAAGCTCGTCGTGAATCTGATGCAGCTGTGTGAGGTCGTCGAGAATCCAGAACGATCGACCGTGCGTGGCGATGACGAGATCAGTGTCCTTCACGACGAAGTCATACACCGGGGTGACAGGCAGGTTGGCCTGGATCGACTGCCAGTTGGCACCACTGTCGAACGAGGCGTAGATCCCCAGTTCGGTGCCCACATACAGAAGTCCCTTTCGGTTGGGATCTTCTCGGATCACCCGGCAGAAGTCGTCCTCTGGCAGGCCGTTGGTAATTGACGTCCACGTCTCGCCAAAGTCGGTTGTCACGAACACATAGGGGGCGTAGTCGCCTTCCTTGTGTCGGGCGACGGTCATGTACACCGTTCCCTCGTCATGTTCGGATTCTGCCAACATCGTGACCTGGGAGAACTTTGGTAGCCCGTCAGGCGTGACGTTCTTCCACTCTCCGCCGTTGTCGTGGCTCACGTGCACCAGACCGTCGTCGGACCCCGCCATGAGAACTCCCGGGCGGTGGGCCGAGGCCATGAACGAAAAGATCGTTGCGTACATTTCGGCGCCCGCGGTGTCCATGGTGAGGGGTCCGGAGACTCCCATGGTTTCCGGATCGGCGTAGGTGAGGTCGGGGCTGATGGCATCCCAACTGGCTCCCTCGTTCTCCGACTTGAAGACCTTGTTGCCACAGGCATACAGCACATTGGAGTCCTGCGGCGAGAACACGATCGGGTAGGTCCACTGGAATCGCACCTCGGCGGTGTTGCCGTCGTGGTATTCCTCGGGCCACACGCTTACCAGCTGCACCTGGTCGGTGGTTCGGTCATAACGTTGGAGCGCGTCTCCTCCGCCCATCGATGATCCGATCGCCCCTACGTAGACGATGCTCGGGTCGCCTGGCTTCGGAGCGATGTAGCCGCTCTCCGCGGTACCGGGCGGGTAACAATCGCCCCAGTTGATCGCTCCCTTTCCATTCTTGCTCGGGACCGCGATGCTGCTGTTGTCCTGTTGGGTTCCGTACACCAGGTACGGGTACTGGTCATCGACCGCCACGTGATAGAACTGCGCCGTCAGCTGGTTGTACACCGACGACCATGTGGTGCCCTCGTTCATCGAAACCCAGGCCCCGCCGTCGTCACAGCCGATCATTCGCTTTGGGTTCTTGGGATCGATCCATAACGCATGATTGTCACCGTGAGGCGTGGACCATTCGGTGAACTCCTTGCCACCGTCGACCGACTTCCACGCCTTCATGTTCATCACGTAGACGGTCTCGGGATCGGTGGGGTGAGCGATCACATGTTGGTAGTACCAGGGCCGCCAGCACAGCTCGGGCTTGGACGACGTCTTGACCCAGGTATCGCCGTTGTCCTCGCTGCGATACAGACCACGTTTGCGCCCCTCGGCCTCGACAACAGCCCAGACTCTTCCCGACCGAGCCGGAGAGATGGCGACGCCCATCTTCCCCAGCGTTCCCGAAGGCAGACCTGGTGAGCGACTGATGTCCTCCCATGTGTCGCCGCCATCGCGTGATCGCCACAAGCCGCAATCCGGGCCGCCACTAGTCATCGACCAGAAATTCCGCCGGGCCTGCCAGATCGTGGCAAACAAGAGCCGCGGATTGTTGGGGTCCATGGAGATATCGACTGCGCCAGCGCCATCGCTCACATGCAGAACCTGTTCCCACGAGCCGCCACCATCGCTGGATCGGTAGACCCCTCGCTCGGGGTTGTCCTTTGCGGCGTGTCCCAATGCGGCCACGTAGACAAGGTCAGGGTTTGAAGGATGAACCCGGATCGCTCCGATATGACGGCTTTCCTTTAGACCCACATGGGTCCAATGAGCACCCGCGTCGGTCGATTTGTAGACACCGTCGCCATGGCTCACGTCGATACGGATCGTCGATTCGCCCGTGCCGGCGTAAATCACGTTCGGATCGGACTCGGCCACCGCAAGGGCTCCAATCGACCCGGTGGTCATCTGACCATCTGAGATGTTCTCCCAATAGGTGCCACAGTCATCGGACTTCCACACGCCACCGGCGACAGAACCGAAATAAAAGGTGGCCTGATCGTTGGGGTCGGCCGCGACGGCAACCACTCGGCCAGCCCGGGTCGGACCAATACAGCGATAGCGGACCTGGCGAAGAAGTTCTGGGTCTATTTGGGCCATACCCGAAACCTAACATCGTCTCTCGCACGGCAAGAACTTGACACAATGGGCTCATGGATCTCGATGCCTCACTCCGCACGATCATCGAGGCAATCGACCCCACAGCAACGATCAAACATCATGAGAAACTGTCGGGGGGTCTCTCCTACGAACTCCGCCGGATCGACACCGATCGAGGCCGGTTCGTGGTACGTGAAGCCAACAACATGCGGGCCGGCCGCTGGGGTCTGGCCCTGTCCGACGAGTATTCGTTGATCCAGCAACTCAACCAAACACCAATTCCCGCGCCTCAGGCCCGCCTCTTCGATGACTCTGGCACGGTTCTCAAACACCCGTTTGCGGTGTACGACTTCATCGACGGGACACCGTTTCTTCACGCGAACGACCCGGCCTCGGTGGGAATCCACGTGGCGGAGGCGCTCGCCCAGATTCATGCGCTCTCGCTGACCTCCATCGACACCGCGTCGCTCCCGATGTGGAGCGAGTTTGCCGGATCGATAATCATGAACGACCCAACGGTCTTCGACGCCAATACCGATGAAGAGGTGGTGAGAAAGGCCCTCTCGGAACATTGGCCGCCCCCAGAGCCAGATCGCCTGTCACTCCTTCACGGAGACTTTTGGCCCGGCAACCTGATATCCAAGGACGATCGGATCGTTGGTGTGCTCGACTGGGAAAACGCGGCCGTCGGCGATCCCGTAGCCGACGTGGCTGTGGTCCGTCTCGACCTGCTGTGGTGTTTTGGTCCGACGGCGGCCGTCAGCTTCCTACGCCACTACCGAACGCTGTCGCCGATCGATCCCCAGATCTTGGCGGTGTGGGATCTCTTTGCCGCCCTTCGGCCGGCCGGTGACCTTCACCAATGGGCGGCGGGCTACCCCAGCCTGGGCCGGCCTGACATCACGTTTGACACCATGCAGGCCGGGCATCGCTGGTTCGTGTCGCAGGCATTGGCCGCGCTGGCCTAGCTGACCTTCCTTCGCGGTGGGTAGATCGACTTCCCACGAATACCGAAAGGTTGGCTCGATATATGCCGTTAGACCCACATGGCTGAATCTCAAATAATTTCACTGAGAAACGACCTCGATCGCTTTCGCCCGGATTGGCTTCGTACGAACGCCGCTGGCATCGTCCACGCCGTACTGCTCGCCATTCTGGCCGGATGGGTGTGGCTTGTTCGCCCTTCGATCACCATGACACTGGTGCTGGCCGGGCCACTAGTCATCGATTCGCTGATTCTTCGTCTGGCCGACGACCCAGCGCTAGGGCCGGTCTCGACGGTTGTCCAGTGGATCCGTGTCTTTATGGTTCCCGCCGCTCTGCTGTTCACCTTCGCCAGCGGTGTCGACAACGGACTGCTGTCCTTTCTTCTGGCGGCTCCGTGGATGGTCTTGAGCCTACGGATCCTCCTGGTCGCCGTCCTCCGCTTCCTCTCCCGACAATCGATGACCGAAACCAGCCTTGGGCTCGATGCTGCCGTCGCGGCTTTGGGGCTGGCGGGAGTGACTGCCGCAACCCACGTGATGGGCATCGGTGGTGATAGCTCGGCCAAGGCTGCGATTGCGCTCACGCTCTGTGGTGCCGGTCTGCCCGCGATCACCGCGGTACTCGCCACGATCCACGGATCTCCGCGCTTGGCCGTTTCGACTACGATGCTTGGCCTTGGATCGGCGATCATGTTCAGCCTGGGCGGGCCCACAGGACTGTTCGTGGGCGCGGTGTTTCTAAGCCTTATCGCCTTTCCGACGGTTCGCTCGCTGGTCGCGACCCAGACCGACGCCTTCCCGCTCGCCATCCAGAAAAGTGCGGCGTTGCCCATTGGGCTCGCTGCGATCGCCGGCCTGTATCACACGGCCTCAGAACGCTTCGATCTGGATCTGCCTGGAGAGGAGTGGCCGCTTCGCATCGGCGTGGGCTGCTTGCTCCTTGGAGTAACCCTGGCACTGGGTGCCGCCAACTGGATCAGCCAACCTGGAAAGCATGAGGACGAGCTGCCATTGGTGCACACCAAGTTCCACTTCGGCCCGCGAAGCGAGACGCAGCTCGAACAGCTTCGAGCTGCTGCAGAGCGCTCAGAGGCAACCCCGGTGCCAGGCCTGCTCACCGGTGATCTTCGGGCCGGATACCGGGAGCGCTCGTGGTCTGCTCCGGTCGCTGACTTTGAGAACTCTTGTGAAGCGCTCTGGGCCTGGGCCGGTCATGAACACGCGGGTATCTCTCTGCAGCCCGAACGTCCCCGGATCGCCGTTGGTGAGACGGTAGCCATGACCGTGCCGCTGGGACCCTTCACGATCTCGACCACCGTGCGCATTGTGAGCATTGTCGACGAGCCCGACCGCTACGGCTTTGTTTTCTGGGCGCTAGACCACCACGTCTTCACCGGTCAGGAGTCGTTCATCGTGCATCGCACCCCAAACGGTGCCAAGGCAACGATTACGACAATCTCCAAGCCATCCGTTCTCGCTACCAGCTTGCTTGCCCCACTGGCGCGAACGTTTGAAACCTCGATTGCGCTGAAGTGTTTGGAAGGCGTCGGAGAAGCCGAAGCTGCGGTCATTGACGAACGCATGACCACGCTCCTCTCCGATCTAGACCGTCAACAGTTCTCGATCAACCGTGAGCAAGTAATGAACGAACGGGTGGCATCTCTGCCGAGCGAGCCGGAAGAGATCGTTCCAGAACCGACCGAGCTAGAAAAGCTGTTTGCTCAGCCATTCGACTCCGCGGAGGACGACGGCGAGCTACCGGTCTAGGCCTACCAGGCGGGCCAGTCTTCTTCGGGACGACCCAATTTCTTCAGCCGGTTTGTGCCCCATACCGGAATGCCGATCGACTCTCCTGCCAACGCGGTTTGCGCGAGCTCGGTGTCCTCGGCCCACACATGGCAGCTGTTGAGGTTGAACGACATCGCCTTCCGACGAGCCTCGATATCGTCTGCTTCCACGGTCACTGGGGCGTTCTCGGGGTCGATTTGACGCATACTCCACATGCTCTGCACAGCAACTGGAGCCATGGCCCGCAAGAGCGCCCCGATGTGGGTGCATCCCGAGGGTCCGCCAAATCGTTCGGTCAGCTGACGGTTGAAGCCACGAGCAATCGACAGTCCGATGAGACTCTCATAGCTCGTCTCGATCGTGGTGCAGTGGAGGTGCGGCGTTACCTCCATGACGACGTCGACGTCGGCGATGGTGAGAGAGGGCACTTCGAGCACCAGGTCCACGACCATTTGATGAATCGGGAGCGGCTCGGGATCTTCGGGAAAGTACAGGCCGGGCGGCTTCTCGTCGAGGATTGCCCCGCGTAGGCGCATGAGTCCAGTGGCTTCGTAGTAGGCCCGCACGGTGTAGGTCCGCGTGTGCATCAAGGGACTATCGGGTTCGATTGGCAGACGACTCACCGCTAGATGATGCCTCAAACCTTCCGCAATACCCCAAAGGGCCTCGGGCTCGTCACCGATCCTTTCTAGGATCGAACGGTGTCAGCGGACTCGCCCCAGGCCGAAGTGGACCTCACCGAAGATTTGATACGCCGGCTCATAGCGACCCAGGCGCCGCATCTGGCCGAAAGGCCGGTCTCGTTCTTGGCCGAGGGGTGGGACAACGCCCAGTACCGCCTGGGCGCCGATCTCGTGGTTCGGGTGCCGCGCCGGCAGAAGGCAGTGGCATTGCTGGAGAACGAACAGCGGTGGCTTCCGAGACTCGTCGGAGCGTTGCCGCTGCCGGTTCCGGCTCCGGTCTTCCACGGTAAACCATCCCCAGGATTTCGCTGGCCCTGGTCGATCGTGCCGTTCATCGAGGGCCGGGATGCACTGACCCACCCGCTGCCGTCCTCACCACGGCTGGCTCATCAGATCGCGCACTTCTTCACGGCGCTACACGTCCCCGCTCCCCCGGGCATGGACAAGAACCCCTTCCGTGGCGTGCCACTACAGGAACGTGCCGACAATCTGCTGACGGTGATCCGACAGTCGTCGCTTCAAGCCGATGCGTTGGAACGTGCGCTAGCCAACGCGTTGGCAGCCGATCCGTACCAGGGGCCCGCGGTCTGGGTGCACGGCGACCCTCATCCGGGCAACATCATCGCTCACCAGGGCCGCATCGTGTCGTTCATCGACTGGGGAGACATTACATCCGGCGAACCTTCGTCTGACCTGGGGCTGCTGTGGATGGTGTTGAACGCCAACGATCGCGCAGTGGCGATCGATCAGCTCGGAATGGACGAGCACGCGGTCAGCCGAGCTCGCGGCTGGGCGTTGAACTTTGGGATGATGTTGGTTGCCAACTCTGCCGATCGGCCTGCGTACCTCGCACTCGGCCATCGGATTGTAGAAACGATCTTGGCCGAAGGCGTCTAGTCGTCCTTCAACGCCACAGCATTGGGAGTGACGTTCATCTTGGGTTCGAACTCCGGAGCCACCGCGCTCTCGTCTCGCACACCAACGATTGATGACCGCAACGCCTCTGAGCATTCTTGGCACGGACCATAGAGACGTTCGCTGACCTCGGCTCCGCATCGCGGACATTCGAACGCAATGTCTTGGGGAATCTCCGCCATGTCCAACTGCAGATCTCGCACCGCCTGATAGTACCCCGGCAGGGTGAAGACCGAGGTCGGTCAGACC
Organism: uncultured Acidimicrobiales bacterium; assembly: GCA_938029215.1. Lineage (GTDB taxonomy): Bacteria > Actinomycetota > Acidimicrobiia > Acidimicrobiales > SZUA-35 > JABDIY01. Next base: position 27,795 of record CALHFG010000018.1, read on the forward strand.
GAGACTTTGCCTGGGGCCGACGAAGCTAGTTCCTCCGCCGCATGTGATCCGCCTCGTTCAGAGACTGCGCCGTAGAGTGCCACAGCAGACGCGGCGACGCCGCCCATGATGACCAAGGTTGGTCGGAGTCCGATCAGCTCGGCCAACAGACCAAGAGGCAGAGCGGTCATGCCAAACCCGGCGAAGCCCAACTGCATGATCGACTGGACTCGGCCCTGGAACTCGTCTCGGGCCTCCCGCAAGGCCAGTGTGTTCGACAAGGTCTGGAAGGTGGTTGTTCCCATGCCCGCCAGCACCGCGATCACGACCGCCACCCAGAAGACCGGGGCTAGGCCGAGCGCGATCACCATCAGCCCAAAGAAGATGCCGGCCGCCGTCATGATTCCTTGAGCACGTTTGGAGTCGGCGAGTCCGGCAACCCAGAATCCTGCGACGAGCGCACCAAGCGACGATGCAGAGGTGAACAGGCCAACCTCGCGTTCGGACAGGCCGAACTCACCCTCCACAATCGCGGGCACGAAGCTCACGTAGCTGAAGGCAAACATCAGAACCGCGAACGCGGCGAACACAACGTTTCGAATCGCCGGGACCGAGTTGACGTAGCGAACTCCGGCAGCGATGTCAGTAAACGGATTGGATCTTCCCGTGAGAGCTGCCGGACGATGAGGCAGGATTGCAGTGAGCAACAGACTCAGCGACGACATCGATGCCGACACGATGTAGGCGCCGCCGATGCCGAACAGCTGCCACCCCACCAATGCGCCAGCGAGGCTGGGCGCAAAAACTCGTGTTCCGTTCATCGCCAGGGACTGCAGGCTGATGGCGTTACCCAGGTTGTCGCGACCAACGATTTCCGACGCCATCGATACCCGGGCGGGACCAAAGAATCCGAACGCCGTTCCCTGAGCAACCGATGCGGCAAGCAGCATCCAGAATTCGACCCGCTCGGTCAGCACGGCGATACCCATACCGATCGCCGAGAATGCCAAAAGTGACAGCGAGGCCAGCATCACCGTGCGTTTAGGCAAACGATCGCTCGTGACGCCCCCCAAAGGCGTTGCGATAAGCAAGGCGACGCCGAAAACGAAGTAGACCAGACCAAGGGCTCCTTCGCGCTCGGTGAGATCCCACGCCAGAATGCCTCGCAGGAAGAACTGCATTTGCACGCCCATAAAGCTGAACAGCCCACCCAACCACAGAACCCGGAAGTCTCGGTTGTGGAGGGCGGCAAAGCGTTCGGACATCGTGATGCCAACGTAACCCCACCACCGGTGCCAACCTTCCATCGAAAAGAACCTTGACCTATGACTTGTGTCGCAACACGGATGGAAAGGCCGATCGGTCGCCGACGGTCCTGGCGTAGACTGGCCCCTTGACCACGACCGATACCCGATCGACCGATCGGCCGCAACGATCGGACCGACAGGTCATCGCGTACCTCGCGTTCACGGGCATTCTGCTGGCCCTTGGTATCGATATTGCCCTCCCGGCATTCGACGAGATTCGGCCAGCGCTCGGACTGGCCGAAGGGTCGAATCGCATTACCCAGGTCATCACCGTCTACTTCCTGGGCATGGGCCTTGGACAGTTGGTATGGGGCCCGGTTTCGGACCGGTTCGGCCGACAGCGGGCGATGCTCACTGGGGTCGGTCTCTATGTCGGGTGCGCTGTTGCTTCCGCACTCGCCCCGTCCTTCACCGTGCTCCTACTGGCTCGGTTCATCTGGGGACTCGGTGCAGCGGCGCCAACCGGCCTACGGCCAGCGATCGCACGCGATCTCTATCGCGGCGATCAGATGGCACGTGTCATGAGCATGGTTATGGCGATCTTCATGATCGGCCCCATTCTCGCTCCGTTGCTCGGTGAGGTGATCCTCAGCGTGGTGTCATGGCGGTACGTGTTTGTGTTCTGCGCTCTCGCTGGAGCCGGACAGATGGCCTGGACGGTCCAGTTTGGCGAAACCCTCCCGAAGGATCAGCGTCAGCCGTTGGAGTTCCGCACCACCGGCCGTGCGTTCGTTCGGGTCGTGACAACCCGACAGACCATCGCCTACACCTTGGCCCTGGCGTTCGCCTATAGCGGGTTCTACGTCTACCTTGCCAGCACTCAACCGATCATGGACACCATCTACGGGCGGGCGAATCAGTTCGCGATCGTGTTCGGTGCATCGGGAATTCTCATGGCTGGAGCCTTCGTTCTGTCCAATCGCCTCTTCGCTCGAATCGGCACCGCCGCGACCGTGAATGCGTCGGCGGTGGTCTTTATCGCACTGGCCACCGCTCAGCTCGCTCTCGTTCTGTCCGCGGGGGGTACACCATCGTTCTGGCCGTGGATCGCACTGGTCACCGCAGCAAACCTGGTTGGCGCTCCATTAGGTCCTGCCGCATTCACTCTCGGCCTCGAACCAATGGGTGATTTGGCAGGCACCGCAGCCGGTGTGATGGGCTTTCTTTCCATGACGATCGCATCGGGCCTGTCCGCGATCGTGAACTCACAGATCGACCTCACCGTTACGCCAATGGCCCTCGGCTACGGCCTTTTCGGACTGCTGTCGCTGCTCGCCCTCATCCTTGCTCAGCGCCCTGGTCCAAAGGAACTGCGCAACACCGTCGACCCCTAGGGTTCGTCGGACTCGGCACGAGTCTTTGCCGCGGTCGATGCCAGAAGATCAATCGCCCGAGCCGCAAGCGGATCTTGCATCTCCAACGCCCCCGAAACTTTCTCGATCGCTTCAATCAATCGATCCAAATCACCGCTCGAGTGCGGTTTGGTTGCTTCGGCCGGGCCGCCAGAAGATGGCGCGACGCCGAATCCTTGCCCCATCGAGGTGCTGACACCCTCGATTGCCGCTACCACCCTGGTGACGGGATCGCTGTCGCCGCCACCCAGTCGTTGCCGACGGTTGAACGTGTCCAAGATCTCATCCCAACGCACCCGTTGCTCATCGGTCATCCGGCCCCGGAGGTCTGCGAGTTTCAGCAGGTTCGCCTCGGCGGCGCCGGTCAGACTTTGACTCTCGGCGATGTAGTGGTCGTCTAGTAGTTGCTGGACTTCCTCCTCGGTCATCGCAGGAACAATCTTGGAGGCCAATCGGGCCATGTTGCGGTAGGAACCCTGGAGTAAGAAAGGCGGCTCGGTTCGGTAGGAATCTTCAGTTGCAGCCGACGCTATGTACTGTCGATTGACCGCCAACACCGTCTGCTGAGTGGTAATGAGGTGCCTCAACGCAGCGATCATCTCGTTGATCTCCGCACTGCTGTATGAGCCGGCCAGTGTCGACTCTGGAAGAGGTTCGCCCGCAGCCGCACGAAGGAACGCATTGAAGTCTTCCGGTGCGCTACCTGCTAACGGCGCAAGAACAGGATTCGCGGTCAACGCATTCTCGAGATAGCTCCTGGCGAACACTTCGTCATTGCCGCCCACGACATCGCCAAGGTTGTAGGTGTCGGCTCGGTTGGCCAACATGTCGGGGATCTGGAAGCGTTCGCCGCTCTCGGTGTAAGGATTTCCCGCCATGATGACAGCGAAGCGTTTGCCCCGAAGGTCAAAAGTTCGACTCTCGCCGTTCCAGACACCCTCGATTCGCCGTTGCCCATCGGTCAGGGAAATGAACCGCTGCAGGAACTCCGGGTTTGTGTGCTGAATGTCATCGAGGTACAGAATGACGTTGGTGCCAACAGCAAACGACAGGTTGATCCGATCGATCTCGCGAGCTGCGGTGGCGCTGGGAGCCTGACCCGGATCCAGCGACGTCACGTCGTGACCCAAACCAGGGCCCGAGACCTTTACCAACGCCATGCCCAGACGATCCGCCAGATACTCCACCAGCGTGGTCTTTCCATAGCCTGGCGGCGAGAGCAACATCAACAGCCCGGACCGAGCGCCGGTGCGATCTTCGACCGTGCCGATCTGGCGAGCCAGGTTGTCACCAATGAGCGGCAGGTACACCTTGTCGATCAGTTGGTTGCGAACAAAACCCTCCGGAACCGAGGGCTCGAGGTCGTCGATGCGCAGTCGTTTCCGGAGATCTTCCAGCGTGCTACGCCGGGCCTCTCCGAACCGCCGATGCGCAGGAACGACCCTGGCAACGTGGTCGGAGACCACGGCAAAGACGTCATCGACGCGCCCTTCAAGTGACCCTCCCACAAGCGTGGGGTGCTGACCAATGAGGCCGGAGGCAACGAAACCTAGATCGGCGTCGTAGGTCCGTCGAGGAAGATCTGGCGTGAGCAGAGCAACGGCAACTTCGTCAACGAATGGAAGCTCGTTGGGTTGCGCTGTTCTCTGCAGGAAGTCGGTGAGAACGACGCTTGCAGCTTCGGTATCGTCGCCGATGCGCTCGAGAAGCTCTGCGACCGCACGGTTCTTGCGCATCGACTGGGTCAGCCCAGCCGCGCCTGGAGTGGTAGCAAAGCCCAAACCCTTCGGGTGCGTGAGCTCGGACATGAGGTAGCGAGCCGCAGCTGCTGAGAGGTTGAAATCATCGCCGACCTCGACCGACAGCGCCGATGACACCGCTGCCGACACCGACAAGGCTTCGGCTGCTGTTCCTCGATCGATCCACTGCTGGCGTTTCGAGTCGTCGGCTGCGGCCCACGCCAGAATCGCCCGACCACGTTCGGCGCCACTGGTCACCAGCGGGCCAGCGGCCAGAAGAGCCGGGCCCGCGGCTTCAGCGATCTTGGCAGCGTCCACATCATGAACGCCACGGTCATATCCCTCGTCCAAACGGTTATCGACCTCGGACTGCATTATGGGCATGACCCGATCAGCGATCGTCTCGGTGGCGCCGGGCCCGGGTGCGGTGAAGAGCCGCTCCATCTGGTCGCGGTCGCTCATGAGTCCCGCCATCACATCGAACGCCAGGAAGGTCGATCGGTACAGATCGGCGGTTTCGGAAGCAAAGGGCTGACTCCAGAGATCCTTCGCTCCGTCCAGTTCGTCTGAGTGCACCGGCAACCGCAGTTCGGTGCCTGTCAGGACTGCGTCTAGCTGATCTTCACTGGGCACGATGGTGAGTTCGCGGGAACGGCGATCCACGCTGAACCGATGTCGGCCCAGCTTTACCGCATCACCGTCATACAGGTCCTGTCGATCGCGAAGGCTACGGGCCGCGCCATCCCGGGCAGCTCCCAAACGAGATCCCAGTTCATCAGCCCGCACGGGCTCACCAAGTTCACGGAGGTCTTCGACCAGTTTCCGGATCCGACCCACCATTGGATCGGCAGCGAAGAACCCGTTGATTTCGTCGGCAGAGCCCAACTGGGACGCCCGTTGAATAACTCGATCGAGGGTCCGGGTCGCAGCAGAAACCAGCCGTTCACTCCGTTGCTGCCGGTCATCGACGAGTTGTTGACGCTTTCCGCTCAGCGCCTCGGACACCTGATCGCGGCGCGATGCCAGTTCGTCAAGTTGTGCGTCGGTGCGTGGTCCGGCGGTTTCCAGCTGTTCCAACTGCAGCAGCAAACGAGCAAGCGCCTCATCACACTCTTCGGGAGTTCCTGCCCGACCAACCGCGGTGGCGATCGACTGTCCGAACAGACCCAGTTCAGTGGCGAAGGCGGCACCTGTCTCGGACTCAATGAGCTCAGTGCGTCTCCCCTCTACACCGGCCCGAACCCGGTTCAGTTCGGCAAGCACACCGCTGACTTGCTCGAGCACATTGGTTCGGACGCGAGGATCATCGACAACGAGATCACTTACGGTTCCAGCGACCACGTCCATTGATCCCGCCACCGCGTCGACCTGTTCGAGCAGGTCGTTGGCCGTTACGGACGAGTCGGCTGTGGGAATCTGTGCTTCGATCGCAACCAGGCGATCGTGGTAGGGAGAAAAGGCGCCCTCACTGGCGAGGTGAGCCGCGGCCGTCTGCGCAAGAGCGTTGTAAGAACCCTCGGCGTCTTCGATCAGTTCATCCACCCGGTCGGTGTCGATCTGGCGTCGCTCGCGAACCGTGTGCAGATGACCGATCTCGGTGCGAACGGCGGCAAGGCCGTCGATAAAGGCCTCGGTTGTGCGAGGTGGGCTTATACGGAGGTCTTCGAGAACTCGCGATACCGAGTCTTCCGCTTCAGCCAGAGCCGAGCCCGCCGCACTCTGGATCTCCAGCATGCGCTCAAACTCGTCGATGACCTGCTCGGCCGCAAGACGAATGTTCTTAGCTGGGTCGGCCAGATCGCCTACTTCGGTGTCACTGGACCAGTGGTGAGCATCCACGAAGCGGCCGGCCGAGGTGAGCAGGTCGCCGTACACCTCCGAACTTGGCTCGACTGCTTCGACCAGGCGAGTGAGCGCCAACGCGTCGGCGATTCCTCGAACCAGGGCTGCGTTACCAATTCGATCCAGTTCGCTGGTCGAACGCGGTTGTGCCTCGTACCACTCGACGGTCGAGAAGGGGGTTGACCAAATTTGGATTGGATGAATTCTTGTCGGTTCGGCCTCTTCGCGGAACACCACCATGGTCCCGTCCTCGAAGAAGGTGTGGCCGTGACAGGTGATTGGGGCAGTAACTTCCTGACGCACAACGTTGTAGGGCATCAAGATGCTCACACCGGTCTCGCGCTCATGGAACACATACAACACGTCTTCACCATTAGGTGAACGCTGGACTTCGAGCAGCTCCATGTTGGCCGGATCGAGATCAAAGGTGCGGACCTCACCGGTCTTCAAATACACCCCGGAGGGAAAGATGATCCCTTGACCGTCTGGCAACTGGCGGAAGGCTTGTCCTAGATCGTCGAGCCGAACCGCGGAGTGGGTTAGCAGGTTGATCACGTAGTAGCGATGGTGCAGTTCGCCGTAGGGCAAGACGTCGAGAATGATGAAGTCGCCGCCCGCCTTGGCCCAGCTGATCTGGCAATCCGCCAGAGATTGATCAGCATGCTCCATCGGGTCAGAGAGCAGTTCGGTGCCCTCTCCCCCGTCGTCAAACAGAATCTGCAGAGTGCCCTGGAGGGGGTTAATCACAATCCGGTCATCGATCGCCACGTGCGTGGCGCCCACGTGGTCAGCGCGGGTGGTCATCGTCCATTCGGCGTCGTGGTGTGCGGGAAACTTGTGGTCCCGCTCCCCTCGGGCGTCGAGATAGCGAAGCGTCTTGTTGACCTCAATCTGCCACCGCAACACGCGAATGTCGTTCTTGGCGCTACCGGTGCGAAACACAGCCAGGAGACGGTCCTGACGGCGATACAGCTGTTGGAGTTGGCTCTCCTTGAAATAGGTGTGAAGTTCGCCGAAATCGCGATGAAACTGGTCGTCGTCGAGGGCGGAACCGGTGAGACCTTCAGGGTTCGGATTGAGGATGACGGTCCGCGGGTCGCTGGTGTCACGCTCGTAGTGATGCACCGCGAACACGTCTTCGCTCCGGATCTCGCTCTTGATCCCTGCTGCAACGTTGTATGCGAAGACCATCTGGTCACCGACCGTGGCGACATCTCGAGGGACGGCGTTGGCCTCGGTGCGGACCCGCTCGGTCCCCAACAGCTCGAGCTGAGAGGCACCGAAGGTTTCGAGGCGTCGCTCGTTCAGCGCATTTGCTCGGTCGGCCAAGTCCGCAGCCGCGGCTTCAAGCCGCCCACGCAACAGGTCATAGGTCGATTGTGAGACCGCTTGGTTCTCAGACACTGTTCGGTTGCCTTTGCTCGTTCTCAAACAACAAGTCTTCCCTCCGAACCCTCAACGACTCGCCATGAGCGAGGGACCGAGGTTGCCGCCGCGCCAGCAAGGCAGCACGCAACGACACCAAGACTGTTTGAGCGGAGCGAGTCCGGAGCGACCCGACCTGATCAATGTCGAACGAGCCCGGGAACGGTTCCGGAAAGAGAGCGTTCGCCACGGTCCGCTTGAGGCGAGCGAAGGCAATGTCACTGTCCGAGGCGCTTCATGAGGTCGGCTACGGAAAGGTCACGTATGCCTTCGGCTCCCAAACCACTGATCGCGTCGGCGATCTTGGCGATGAGATCCTCATCGCCGTTGGTGTAGCGCTCAGCGATCGCCGACAACGTGTCCGACTTCTCGATCATGCCGTCGACCTGCTTGCCCTGGCCAATGGAGCCCATGAGCTTGTCGACGAACATGTCGGATCCGCCGACGATGTCGATGTTGGCCGCTTCGAGGCCGGCCTTCATTGCGCTGGCCTGAGCGGTCGCGACGCCAACCTGGGCTTCGACCTCGGCCAAACGAACCGACGTGTCGGCTTCGAGCCGGCGAATGAACTCTTCGTGTTCCTGCCCAACGCCTTCGAGCTCTCGCATGGCAGCTGCCTTGTCGGTGAGACCCTTGGCCTCGCCCTTCAGCTTGGCTTCGGTGACCTCGGCTTCGGCAAGTCCTGCATCACGAAGGGTGGATGCCTCGGCTTCGCCCAGTTCACGGACCGCGACGGCTCGAGCCTTGTCGATGTTCACCTGAGCGAGACCGAGTTTCTCATCGGCCCGTGCTCGGGCCTCCATTACTTCCACCTGAGCAAGTCCAGTGGCTGCGCTCTCGGCTTGGTTACCTTCGGCGAGACGGATCTTGGCCTGGGCCTCGAGCTGGCTCGATTCCAGTTCGGCCTTGGCCATACGGACCTGTTCAGCCGCACGGTGTTCTGCCGCGGCCTCGGCTGCTTCGGCTGCTTTGATGTCCTTCACCAACGCCGCCTGAGCATCTCCCTCGGCCAGGATGACTGCAGCATCCTTCTGACGGTTCGCTTCTTCGACCACCCGAAGGCTGGCGATTTCTTCTTCTTGCTCGGCCACGGTTTTCTCGACCGCAACTCGGCTGCGGCGAAGATCGGCTATTCCCGCCAACTCTTCTTCCAACGCTTTCTCGGCTGCAAGCGTCTCGACCTTTCGGCTCATGTCTTCAAGTTCGGCCGCCTTGCGAACACGCTCGGACTCGACCGCGAGTACCCGCTCGCGGTTCTTGGCTGCAACGGCGACTTCTCGTTCGAGGTTCTCGCGCTCAATACCAAGCTTTTGATCCACCTCAAGAGCTGCCATTTCAGCCTTCAGACGTTCCTCGGACCGAATCGCCTCTGTGGTGGCTTCTTCGCGGGCCTTAACGGTTTCGACCTCTCGGCTCTGACGGGCCTCCGCATCAGCTTGCTGACGCTCTAGTTCCAGCACCGCCTCACGAGTCTCAACGTTTTTCGCCGTGATCATCTTGCGCTCATCGTTCTGAGCATTATTGGTGGCCACGTGTTCGGTAGCGGTCAGTTCGGTGATCTTTCGGATTCCCTGGGCGTCCAGGATGTTGTTGGAGTCCAGCGCACTAAGAGGCGTCTGCTCCAGGTAGTCGATGGCGACATCTTCAAGGCTGTAGCCGTTGAGGTCGGTTCCGATGACCTCGATGATCCGGTCACGGAAGTTGGCGCGCTCGGTGTAGAGCGAGATGAAATCCATCTGCTTGCCAACGGTCTTCAATGCCTCAGAGAACTTGGCCGCGAAGAGTTCCTCGAGCGTTGCGATGTTGCTGGCTCGTTCACAACCGATGGCCTGGGCCACCTTGATCACGTCCTCCTTCGCTTTGTTCACACGAACGAAGAAGTTCACCTTGATGTCGGCCCGAATGTTGTCCTGGCAGATGAGGCCCTCGGTGTTGCGGCGGTCGATCTCGATCGTCTTGACCGAGATGTCCATGGTCTCAGCCTTGTGAATCACTGGCAGAACCATTTGGCCGGTAAAGGTGACATCGACCTTCTTCTGGCCACTGACCACGAGCGCGTAGCCCTGCGGGACCTTGCGATAGAAGCTGGCGAAGAGCAAGCCCACGACAACTGCCAGCAGCAGAAAGGCGACGACGACCGCTATCGCTACGAAGATGATGGTTTCCATTCCGGTTGTTTCCTTTCAGAAGAAACGTTGGTAGTAAATCGGCTGTGTTCAGGGAGTACTTAGCCAACGGACGGCGAGGCCGATCCGAGGGACCCTGGCGAGAACATTTTGTTGTTTTGGGCGAGTTGAGGCGAGATCAGTGATTGACCTCATCGGTGAAAGTCGTCAGCTGACCGCTTCCACGTCCGGCGAGATTTGAAACAGCCCGTCGCCGTCAACGGTGACGATGAGGGCTTGAGATCCTTGGCGAAGCTCGTTGGCTTGTTCGCATCGAACCTGAATCAGATGGCTTCCGTGTTCGGAGTCCACAACCTCGGCTTGGCCAAAGGTGGAACTGACCGATCCGGTCTGAACAATACAGATCCGTCCAATGAGATCGTCCCGGCCAGGGGCTGGGTTGGGAGCAAACACCGGGCGTAGCGCTTGGCCAATGCGTCCGGTAATCAACCCGGAGACGATCAGAGCGCCAAGAAAGATAGCGAGAGCGGGAAGGAAGGACGCACTGCCGCTATCGGTCGTCAACGAAGTGGCGATCACGCTCACCGCCCAGCCAAACAGGCTGAGCAGCGTAAATGTGAGCGACAGCGGAATGTGATGAAGGTGGAACGTACGGAGCAGACCGCTCAGCCCGGTGCCGACATCGCTTTCGAGTTCCAGATCCAAATCGAGATCAACATCAAGATCCAGGTCAAGACCGTCGCCGCCTCCCCCGCCGAGAAGCGTGGTAAGAAGCCAGTAGCCGACCGAGATCAGAAGGAGCGTGGTGAAGATGACCGTTGGAAACCCAAACGAAACTTCGAGAACTCTGCCCACTAATCCCTTTCTGCAAGTGCTGAGTGTTTTCTAGCCTTGCGTTCGACTGTTATGCAAATAACGTCGGACCGTAGGGGTCGGTTCCTGAGCAAGAACACCCAAACACTGCCGCCCCGACCCGTGTCGGCCACGATCAGTCGAGACGTTCGGAAAGAGACTCGATGGAAGACTGTCCGAACCGCCGCGGGTCGGACAATCCTTCCATCGATGCGTCGTCATGCCGGACGACCGCCTCTAGAGCCGCAAGCTCCTGTTGTAGACCGTAACGGCAGGTTGAAAGTCGACCTGAATACCTCGTGCGGGATACACCAAAGTTGATACGTGCCCATTGCGTGAGCGATGAACTAACCGACATCCCGACGCTCGAAGACCGCCACTGCGACGACGGTCACCAGTCCGCAGATGAACAGCAACAGCGCCAGGTTGTCCCATTGCCATCCTTCCCGCAGCGGAAACTGGCCAAGTGCCTGGTAGTAGAGCGAAAACATCTTGAACGGTTCAAGCCAAGAGACCAACCCGCCCAGGCCGTTCAGTAGATACCCCGCCGCGAACAACACCGTTGCCGCCCCTACGGCTGAGCCGCGACGACCGGTCATCGCTCCAACCAGCAGCGCCACGAGACCGTGGACCACTACCAACAATGAAACAGCGAGAACGGTTGCCGCGAGAGACGTCCAGTCGATGTCCAACGCAACAAATCCATTCGCCACCAGGACGACCAGGCCTGGCACCGACGCCAGTCCCAGTGTGGTGACGCCGAGCGACAAGGCCTTCTCCACAACAACTCTCCAGCGACGGATCGGGTTGGCGAGAAGCAGGTCCATCGTGCCGTCGTGTTGCTCGCTCCCCATGCTTGCACCAAATCCGATCGCCCAGATAGACAACAGCAGCGGCAGGACAAGGTTGAAGAGCTCAGCGGACAGGTATCCCGTCCCGCTGGTGAGATCAAACGCGTCTTCGCCTCCCAAGAACTCCTTCAGCGCGTCCGGGTATTCTTCGGCCGCCTGCGCGAACCCCGCGGAATCTCGGATGGTCGGGAACAGGGAAACGATCAGGACGGTGTAGACCAACAACCCAATCGCCCAGACCGCCATCGATCGCCAACGGTCGAGCACAAAACGCTCGGTCAGAGCCAGTGGGCTGCGGCGCTGTTCGACAAGGCCCGGAAGCGCAGTACCGATGCCCGATGCCTTGATATCCACTACTGCCCCACCTTCTGAATTTCTCGGCCGGTGCGATCAAAGGACTGCAGAAATACGTCCTCAAGCGACGCCGGCTGGCTGATGACATCGAGCACTCTGAACCGAGCGAGCCGCCGAACCAGATGTTCAAAGGACCCAGTTACTTGAAGCTCGAAGATGGTCTGCCCCACTACCGAGGGGACAACCTGTACCGCACCGACCCCATCGAGCCCGGCAATCTCCTCTGCCTGCACGACCTCATCGAGAACAAGGCGAACGCTGCGGTGGTGTAGCTCTGCAAGATCCGCGATCGCACGAACGCTTTCCAGGCGACCCTCGAGCACGGTTCCGACTCGATCGCAGACGTCCTGCACCTCGGAGAGTTCGTGCGAGGATACGAAAACCGTGGCCCCGAGTGCGGTCGTTTCATGGACCACCGAACGGAACTCACGCCGCACCACTGGGTCGAGGCCCGACGTGGGTTCGTCCAGAATCAGAAGGCTCGGACGATGACTGAACGCTTGAATCAAGCCAACTTTCTGTTGGTTCCCGGTGGAGAGCTCTCCAATTGGGCGGTGCGGGTCCAGCGCGAATCGTTCAATGAGCTCGTCGGTGAACGAGGCATCGTGGCGTCCACGAAGTCGACCGAGCCAGTCGAAGAATTCATCCGCAGTCAGACCCTCATAGAGCCGAATGTCGGAGGGCAGGTAGCCGGTGTGGGTGTGGATTTCCACGTTGGAGTGTCGAACGTTGCGTCCGAAAATTCGTGCCGATCCCGATGTGGGACGAATGAGATCGAGAAGCAGCCGGATCGTGGTGGTCTTTCCCGCCCCGTTGGGGCCGATCAAGCCGAACACCTCTCCAGCAAAGACCTCGAGGTCCAGGTCCTCGACGCCTCGCGATTGGCCGTATCGCTTCGTGAGTCGGCAGGTCTCAATTGCTGTTCCCACGTCCACCACTACTCCGGTACGACAACGGTGACTGACGTCGGATGATGAGCGAGTGAGGTTGTGGTTGAGCCAAGCAAGAGATGCGCGACTCCACGGTGACCTCGGGCCCCGATCACCAGCGCGTCGGCGTGCTGTGCCGCCCTTCGTAGCTCGAGCCTCGGGTCGCCGATATGGGCATCAACCTCGATGATGTTCTCGATCTCCTCGGTGGTAGCGACATCGTGAACCGTTCGCTCGGCGACTGCGGTGAGCTCGGCAATCAGCTCGGAGTCGGGAGGGCTCGGGACACCAAAGGCGTGAACGATCCGCATGAAAGTCGCCATGACGACGACCGTTCCGCCGGGTTCAACGTGATCCAGCGCCCACCTCAGGGCAGCCTTGGAGTTCTGAGAGCCATCGACCCCGACGATGAGGCGAGACAAGCCACCGGAGGAACGATCGGGCGGGATTAGGGCAACCGGAACCTTCGAGTGCTTGACGCAATGGGAGCCGGTCGAACCGAGAACGGCTTCGGCGAGAGCGTTTCGAGACCGACATCCAACGACCAGTAGGTCGGCACCGAGTGCGGCATCGACCAAGGTGCGCCCGGCCGAGCCCTGCACGGTCCGGTGTTGCTTCGCAAGGGAGGGGTCAGTCGAGGAGAGCAGCACCATCGCTCGCGCCTCAGCTGATTCACGAAACACGTCCGGGTTGTAGGCAACAGATGTGGCCATTCCGAAACCATCGAAGATTGGCCCGACCGAAAACGCCGTCAGCGTGCGTACCTGTCCGACCTGCTTTTCGTTGCGAAGGGCCCATTCCAGGGCCTGGCGCGACGCCGCCGATCCATCAATCCCAACAACTACGTGGCTCTTTGTGGTCATACCTCATGGTGCTGGTACGCCCAGCTTCCCCGGCAGGGCCCTTGGTCACTTCTGGTCCCGACGTTTTCTCATCGACCTATCAGAATTAGGGCGATCTCAACCGCGCCGCGACCTCAACCACTCGCTGATCGTCAATATTCTGTGACGATGACCACGATGCGCGGCGGCCTGCCTACTTCCGGGGACTTGTTTGCCTCCGGCGGCATGTTAGATTCCGGGGAGCCACTAGGCTCTCGCCCCAGTCGACAGTCAACGACCGAAGCCTCGCTGCGCGGCGCGCTAGGCGCAGAGCTCGCCAACATCGGCGGCGGACGAACCCAACTGTCAAGGTGGCTCGACGGTCGGGTCGCTCAAGACCAAATCGGCGACATCGTGCTCGTGTTCAGCGAACTTCTTACCAACGCGGTCGACGCGGCGCCGGCCGAGACCGAGGTGGCATATTTTGCTGCCGCCACGGCGCAACAGATCAAGCTCACCGTCGTGAATTCCCGATCGGAGCTGGGACCTGTCCTTCCCGTTGCGATGCCCAACCCTGAAGCAGAGTGTGGGCGAGGTCTGGCCCTGGCCGAGGTCTACTCCGACAAGTTGGAGATCCTCATGAACCTCGACGTCATCGAGGTGTGCGCAACCTTCATGCTTCCTTCGAAGGATCACTTCGCCGGCTAGCAGCCAAGACCGGGCAACATCACCTGGTGGTGCCCGATAGCGCATCAAGCGAAGTGACCAAGGTCCGTTCCCGTGACCGTCAGGCAAACATTAGGTTCCAACGATCGAGGAGCCGACACGAATGCCTAACCCAACCACTCTCGCTGATGCGAACAGCACGACCTTCGGATGATCGCCCTGTGGTTGGTCCTGCTTGTGGTCTGTGTCGCCGGCACTGCCTTCGCGAGCCGGAGGGCGGTGGATGCGGCTCTACAGGTGGTTGAGGCGACGCCGTTCTCGCCTGCGCTGGTAGGCCTAACCGTGATGTCGATCGGTACCGATCTTCCCGAGATCGCCAACAGCATCGTCAGCACTGCAGGCGGCCATGGCGACATCAACGTCGGAGACTCGATGGGCTCGACTCTTACCCAAATCACTCTGGTTCTCGGGCTGCTCTGCTTTACGAGCACAAAACTGTCAGCCAACCGAAACTTCGTCGTCGGCGTCGGTTCAGCAACGTTCTTTGCCTCCGTGATCGTGTGGGTTTTTGTTCAGGATGGCTACATCAGCCGGTTTGATGCCGCAGTCCTGGTTGTGTTTTGGCTCGTGGGCACGGCGCTCTTCGGTCAGTCAGAACTGCGACCGCGGGAAGCGGTCACCCTGGGCACCAGCGACGTCTGGCGAAGCATCGGCCAGTCGCTCCTCTGGCTGGGCGCAGTCGGTGGTTTAGCCATCGGCGTCGTCGAGTCCTTTCTGGCCCTGGCCGAGGCTTTTGGAATTCCAGAGTTCATCGGCAGTTTTGTGGCCTTGTCACTGGGTACGTCTCTTCCTGAGCTAGCTGTTGATTGGACAGCAATTCGGAAAGGGGCCGCATCGATGGCAGTGGGTGACATCTTCGGCTCGTCGTTCGTGGACGCCACCCTGTCGCTCGCTGCCGGACCGCTCATTTTCGGCTCGCTCGTATCATCCGATGTCCAGGTCGGGGTGGCTCTCGCTGCGGCCGCCGTCGCGGTGGCAACAATTCTTACCGCTCGCAGCAGTCATCGGCTTGATTGGAGGGTTGGTCTGGGACTTATTGCCGTCTATGCGTCGGTTCAAACCATGGTCGCGATTGCGTAACCGACCCTACCGAGGCCAAAGGACCGAAGACTCTACCGAGGCGCTTGGTGCGCCCTGAATACTCAAAGCATGAGCAACACACCGAGCCCCCGCCCACGGGCTGAAACGCCGTGGGAGTTCTACCCCGATGATGATCTTCGGGAAGAGCCGGGAGAAGCCCCAGAAGATGAAGCCATGCATGTGGAGTTCGTCGACAAGGGCCCGAAGCTTCCAGATGCGCCTCCCGTCGTCGTCCACTACCTCGACGACGAAGAACCCGAGGTACCTGATGTAAGTCAGCCCCGCGAGACCAGCGACGTCACACCCGAGGTCGACGCGCTGCTCATCCAGCAGCATTACCTCGACGAGTGACCATTGTGCCCACCCGCCATTCCCACTATCCAGAGGAGATGAGATGACCAAGGCAGACAACAGCCGACCGGGTTATGACCAGGCCGTAGACCAGTTGGTCGAAGCACTGGATCACGGCACGATCCCAGAGGAGCGGGCAGCCGAGATTCGCCGTGAGGTACTGGGGCTGAAACAGGGCGACACGCCCGAGCAGCGGAACCGACTACTGGTAGCGCTCGAACGGTTCGAGGGAGAACACCCCAAGCTCACCAGAGTCATCAATGACGTCGCCTACTACCTCAGCGGATCCGGCGTTTGATCCAACTAGGGACTTTGTCCTCTATTGGGGCCGGTCCAGGTCGTAAAGACTGAAGCCGAACCCGAGGCAACACGAGTCCACTTCCCGCTCGATGCCTCCACAGCTGGCGCCTCGACCGCCGCGATGTGGCCGTCCAGGCTCGGACACCGATGGCAGTCCATCGGGCCACGATCGTCGAGGCGCCCTCTCGATGGGCTCGGCTTCGGCCGGGCCCATCGGCCGGTTCAGGATGAACCGGAAGCGTGCGCCAGCTGGGTCCAGGCGGCGTATCCGCCGAGGATGTCAGACACATCGCTGAACCCCGCATGACGGAGAAGGCTCGCCCCCACCGATGACCGGTAACCGCCGGCGCAGAACACCACCGTGGGCGCCGCAGGGTCGAGTTCGTTCAGTCGGTCCCTCAACTGGCTAACAGGAATCGACTCCGCTCGATCGATCGATCCCAGTGCGTGCTCGCCCGGGTTCCGAATGTCGATGAGCTGCAGTCCGGCCACCCCATCCCGGCGGCTGTCAAACTCGATCGCAGTCATGCGCGATGCTCTCCGGACCTTCTCGGGGTTGCTCGCCAACACTGCCAGAGGGGCCTGAAGAAAGCCGACGACTCGGTCGAATCCGATGCGGGCGAGCCGATTCTTCGCCTCTCGTTCAAATCCCTCGTCAACAACAAGAACGATGTCCGTGTCGGATGGAACCGTCGAGCCAGCGAATTCGGCGTAACGACCGTTGAGACCGACATTCACCGATCCAATCAGATGGCCGGCGGCAAAGTCTTCAGGATCGCGCCCGTCGAGCAGAACGGCTCCGCTGGACATGAGACCTTCGACTGCGGTGAGGGTCAGGGCTCGCGGTTGCCCATGTTCGTCGAGCAGGTCTCGGTCCTTGCGGTTGAGGATCGCGTCGTACACGAAGTAGCTCGGCGCTGGTGGCTGCCCCTCGGTAACCATCTCGATGAACGCTTCCTTAGTGGGGGCCATGAGCGCATAGTTCGTCAACCGCTGCTCACCGATCGTGGACGACGTTTCTGTGGAGAGATTCTTTCCGCACGCCGATCCAGCACCATGTCCAGGGAACACTCTGGTGGCATCGGGTAGACGAAGAAGCTTGTTGTGCAAGCTGTCATACAGCTTCTCGGCGAGTTCGTCCTGGGTAAAGCCGATGGAGGCCAGCAAATCTGGCCGGCCGACGTCTCCGATGAATAGGGTGTCGCCGGTGAGAACCGCGTACGGAGTTTTATCGGATGCATCTTCGAACACGACGATGCTGAGCGATTCGGGCGTATGGCCCGGGGTATGAAGGATCTCGAGCTCCACCGATCCCAGCGAAATGCGTTCACCGTCACGGAGTTTCCGAGACCGAAACTCGGTCTCGGCAACTTCTGAGTACGCGATGTCGGCACCTGTAGCGGCTGCCAACTCGAGGTGACCAGATAAGAAGTCGGCATGGAAGTGCGTTTCGATCACGAGCTCGATCGTGAGACCGTGGTCTGCAGCGTCAGTGACGTACTCGTCGATATCTCGGCGTGGGTCAACAACCACGGCACGACCTGTGGTTTGATCGCCGATGAGGTACGACGCTTGGGAGAGGCAATCTAAGTAGTACTGCGTGAATTTCACCGTGTGGTCCTTTCAGGATGTGTTTGTCAAACAGCCGATCGCTGCAGTTGTTGAATGACTCCGGCAACGTCGCACGTGTCGGTTTGGTTGTACGGAAGCTTGGAGAGGACCGCTGCCATTGCACACGTGTTGCTCGCCGCCGAGTAGGTCAACCCGGCCGCCACGCCGCCAGCGATCCACTTCGCTCCGGGGACAACGGTGCTGGCTACCACCCCAGCGAGGGCGATCGACCCTGCCGCGAACCGTACTTGACGGTCCATCGCCCAACGTTCGTTGTCGCCGCGTATGACCTCGCCGCCCGCAGCTTCCCACGACGCCATTCCTCCTTCGAGAATGTGCAGTGCGTCCTTTCCGACTGCAACGAGCTTGTCGTGAGCTTGAGTCGCCCGATTGCCGCTCTGACAGACCAGTACGACTGGATGATCGACCGCTGCAAGATCGCGAGCGTGCTCCCCCAAGGTGTCGAGAGGAACGTTGTACGAACCCGGGATGTGAACCGATTCGAATTCTCCGCCGGTCCGGACGTCGAGTATCCGAACGTCAGGGTCCTCGGACCGAAGTCGACGAAGCTCGGCAATGGTGATGGTGTCGGTGGTCGGAATGGTTGTCATGACGCCTCCTATACGGCGAGTTGTTCTGAGTTGTTCCATGGGATGAGATCGCTGCGTTCGTCGATGCCGTGACGGCGCTGATCAGCGGGACCTGGCCGCTTGGACGCAATGGCAACCAGGGCATCGCTCGTGGACGTGTGAACCCTGTCCCCCAGTGCTTGCCAGATTCCGCTGGCCCAGAGCACGTCGCGCACCGGACCCTTGACGTCGGTCATGTGGAAGGCAACGCCTTGATCATCGACTTCCATTAGCACCTCGTGCAGCATCTCGGCGCCGGTCGCATCTAGGTCGTTGACACCGGATGCGTCGAAGACCAGCGCCCGCGGCTCTAGGACGAGTTCGGCCGCGTGTCTCAGGATCAACTTCTTGACGTTCACGGCATTCACGAACGAGAGCGCCGCATCGATTCGAAGGATATGGACCCCGTCGACAACCTGAGCTTCGGGAAAGCGGGCGAGGTTGCGGTAGCTGGTTGTGCCCGCCACATGGCCAAGGACGGCCGAATGAGGCGTTGACATCCGAGCAAAGACGACCAGCATCGAGGCGACGACCGCCACGAGAATTCCGAGCTCAATTCCGAGGGCAAGTGTGGCACCGAACGCCACAACCAAACCGATGAGATCGCTCCGCTTAACCTTCGCAATGTGACGCATCTCGGCAACGTCGACAAGACCAACGACGGCCATGATGATGATCGCCCCCAATGCAGCACGTGGAAGCGATGCAAAGAATGGGGTGAGGAAGGCGATTGTGGACAGAACGATCGCGGCGGTAATCAGCGAAGCGAGCGGGGTCTTGGCTCCGGCGGTGTCATTGACCGCCGTACGAGAGAAACCACCAGTGACGGGGTAGCCCCCAAAAAGGCCGGCTGCGATGTTCGCAGCGCCCAAGCCGAGGAGTTCGTTGTTGGGATCAAGCTCGTAGCGGTGACGGCGGGCGTAGACCTTCGCGACAGCGATCGATTCCATAAACCCAACGGCCGTGATCACCAGGGCCGTCGTGGCGAGATTGCTCAGGAGAGAACCGCTAAAAGCCGGCAGTCCAAAGCCGGGCAATGAGTCGGGGATGTCACCGACAACGCTGACACCACGGTCCTCGAGCCGAAACAGTTCGACAACTCCGATTGATGCGACCACGACCACCAGCGCTGCGGGAAGGCGAGGCGCCAGCCGCTTGATGGCGAAGAGGGTCGCCATGGAGACACCTCCCACGACAAGCGTGGCTGGGTTCGTGTCTGGAAGGTTCCGAGCGACCTCGAGAACGGTCTGGTAGAAGTGTTCCTTGCGGTCAGTGTCGATGCCAAAAAGGTGCTTGGCTTGCGAGAACCCGATGATGATGGCTGCCGCCGCCGTGAAGCCCACCAGCACCGAGTGAGACAGCACATTCACCAGGAAGCCCAGGCGCCCAAGGCCCAGAACGACGTGGAGCACACCAACCATCAAAGCCAACAGCGCAGCAGCCGCCACGTAGTCGCTACCGCCCTCGCTCACAAGGGGACCAAGAGCCGACGCGGTAAGCAGCGAGACGATGGCAACCGGCCCAACCGCCAGCTGGCGCGACGTACCAAAAAGCGCGTACACCACCACCGGAACGGTTGCCGCGTAGAGACCAATCTCGGGTGGAAGGCCGGCAAGCAGCGCGTACGCCATCCCTTGTGGCACGAGCATCGCTCCGACGGTCAGGCCGGCGGCGAGGTCGCTCCGCAGGTTCCGACGGTCATAGTGACGGACCCAACTAACGATCGGCATGTACCGCTCAAGAGGCGTCATCACTCAGAGTCGGGAGCGTCCGCGTAGCGGAGGTACGGCTTTAGTTCTTCAACGTTCGAAAACCGAACCTTGGCATCGTCGGTCGTCATACCCGGCGGGACGATGACTCGATCTCCGGGAGTCCAATCCGCTGGCGTCGCCAGTGTGTGCATCGACGTGAGCTGCAAGCTGTCAAGCACCCGAAGGATTTCGTCGAAGTTTCGGCCCGTCGATTTTGGATATGTCAGTGACAGCCGGATCTTGTTGTCCTCATCGATGATGAACACCGACCGAACCGTGGATGTATCGCCTTCACCAGGGTGGATCATGTCGTACAAGTGAGAAACAACCTTGTCCTGGTCGGCGATGATTGGAAAATTGAGTGCGGTGCCCGACATTTCCCCAATATCGGGAGCCCACGCTCGATGGTCCTCAATCGAGTCGACCGAGAGGGCGATGAGGCTGGTGTTCCGCTTCTCGAACTCGGGCCGCAGCGCCGCCGCTCGGCCGAGCTCGGTAGTGCACACCGGGGTGAAATCGGCCGGGTGACTGAAAAAGACGGTCCACTTACCAGCCTTCCAGTCGTGAAACGATATTTCGCCATCGGTGGTGTCGACGGTGAAATTGGGAGCGATGTCTCCAAGGTGCAGTGCCATGATCTAGTCCTTTGCGTATGGCCCGGACGCCAGTCGAGGGTCAAGTCCGTATGTCCGTACATTTACCCTACCACTCACCCCACCGGGCGGACAAGGACCTTCGTCACACCCGAGTACTCGCGGTCGAAACCGCGCTGGCGGCAAGGCCGACTTCATCTTTCCACTCGCCTTGGTCCTTATGGCAACCGGGGCTGCACTGACCCCTCTCGCCCTTGGATTGATCCTCTACGGAACTGCCGGGGGTACGCGTGAGACGGATGGACCGATGACGTTCAGTCGGCCCCAAACGATGGTTGCCGAGTAGTCTGCACCACTCGATTCCACGTGGCGCCCCCAGGATCTAGTTGGCGTCGGCTACGTGTTGCAGCCTTCAGCGGGACGATGGTGAACTGCTGGTTCCAGTGCCCAACCATCACGTCGGTGAATCCCGCCATGCCTGCGTGCACGGCGTGTTGTCCCAAGGCGAGGCAGTACTCGCCGTCCACGGCGTTCGCTGGTCCACCTCGAACCAGGTAACTGGGATCGATGTAGCGAACGTGTGCGGAAAGATCCGACGTTTGAAAGTGGTCTTTGATGGCGTCGCGCAGGTATGTCCCGATGTCGCCCAGTTTCTGGTTGCCGGATGGGTCGGTGCCCGCTGCGGCCACCAGGTGCTGCCCGGACCCTTCGGCAACAGCAAGCACGCAATGTCCTGAGCGCGTAAGCCGTTCTTCTAGAAACATAAACAGACCATTGGGTCCATCGAGATGGAACGGAACTTCAGGCACGAGACAGACGTTGCAGTCGGGATTCGCCAATGTTGCATGGGCTGCTATGAAGCCGGAATGTCGACCCATGAGCTTCACGATGGCTATGCCGTTTCGTGCACCCCGGGCTTCGTTGTGGGCGACCGCGATCGTTTCGGCGGCAACGCCCACCGCGGTGGCAAAGCCAAAACTCTTGTCAACCCACTGCAGATCGTTGTCGATCGTCTTCGGTATTCCGATCACGGCGAGCTTGACCGATCGTTTCTGAGCTGCCTCTGCCAAGGCCGACGCTCCCCGAAAGGTACCGTCACCTCCGATACAGAAAAGTATCGAGATTTGCCGGCGAACAAGATTGTCAAGCATTGCTTCGACGTCTTGATGGCCCCGGCTCGAGCCCAGCAGCGTTCCACCGTGTTCGTGGATCGCATCGACAACCTCATGGCTGAGCTCTAGCGGTTCGGGTCCGATACCAGCAACTCCGGCATAGCCATAACGAAACCCCTCCACGGTCGACACCCCGTAGAGATACCGCAGCGTGAACGTGATACTCCGAATGACATCGTTCAAGCCAGGGCAGAGACCGCCACATGTGACGATGCCAGCGCGAATCGAAGAAGGCTCAAACGCCAGCTGACCGCGGGGTCCGGCCCTGACGAATGCAGGCGGCTCTGCTCCCGCGGCAGAGAAACGGCGCACCGACTCGAGCGATGCTTCGGCCAATACATCGGGGGCGTCGGTCGCCACGATCCCCGACTGAGAAAGCGCCGATGGGAGGAGCGCCTCAACGCCGGTCAGTCGACGCGGAATCAGATCCTCCGCCGCTGGTAGTGGGACAGAGCTCTTGTCGGTTTCAGCCACTCTTCCAGTGTGGACTGCGGAACTCTATTTGGTCAGGGCCCAAAGTCAAACGAGCGCTGTGATCTAAGGCCCTAGGAAAAGCGTAGTGATGAAGTCACAATCAAGACTGTGAATCCAATCCAGGGTCCCCTGCGTACGCTCTCACCGAAACGTGGCGAGCCGCTCGGCGTCTCCGACCTCGCCGATCGATTGATCGAGTGCATGCCACCGGGCGCGAATCTCGTTGTCCCAATCGCCAACGGGGAACCCGTGGCGCTGCTGGATGCCATCGAACATCGAGCCACGGCATTAAAGGACGCCCGTATTCACCAGATGCATGCGCTGCGCGACCGACCGTACATCCGAGGTGAATTTCGAGGGCATCTAGAACACGTTTCATGGTTCCTGTCCGGAATTACTCGGAAGGCCTACCTGGCCGGACAGTGCGATTTTTCTCCAGCAAACTTCAGCGAAGTGCCCCAATTCATGGCCGACAAGGACCCGGTCGCCGTCCTGGCGGCAGCCAGTCCGCCGGATCGGCACGGATACTTTTCCCTGGGGTTGGGAGCAGACTACGCCGCAGCTCTCATTGGCAAGGTCCCGTTCGTGCTCGAGGTCAACCCACTGATGCCGCGAACCCACGGGGCCAATCGCCTTCACCTCCACGACGTCGCTGCGTGGTGTGAGGCGTCGAACGAACTCATCGAGGTTCCACCTCCCGAACCCTCAGATCTCGACCGCGTGATCGCAAGCCACATCGTCGATCGGATTCGGAACGGGTCCACCATTCAGCTCGGTATCGGCGGCATCCCCTCTGCGGTGGCGACATTTCTTGGTGATCACAAGAACCTGGGTGTGCACACCGAACTGCTTTCGGACTCGGTGGTGGACCTCGTGGAACGTGGGGCCGTTAACGGGTTGGCCAAGAAGACCAATCGAGGACATGTGGTCACCACGTTCGCCCTGGGCACGAAACGTCTCTACGAATTTGTGGACAACAATGATCTCGTGAAGTTCCTCCCGGTAGATGAGGTGAACGACCCCCGCAACATCGGGCAGGAAGACAACTTTGTTTCGATCAACGCAACCCTCCAAGTGGATCTCTTTGGCCAGTGCGCGTCCGAGACACTAGGAACCAGTTACTACTCCGGGAGTGGCGGGCAGGCCGACTTCGCCCGCGGGGCCCAGTACTCTGCCGGGGGGCAAGGGTTCGTGGTGTTGAGCTCCACCGCGAAGGATGGCTCGATCTCCAAGATCGTCCCCACGTTGTCGGCAGGGTCGGTCGTGACAACCCAAAAGAACACCGTCGACAAGGTGGTGACCGAATACGGGATTGCCGAACTCCAAGGCCGCACGATACGCCAGCGGGCTCGCGCCCTGATCGACATCGCCCACCCAGCCCACCGGGATGCACTGGAGGCTCAGGCGCGAACGAGCGGCATTCTGGTCTAACGCGGGCCGGTTGCTGTGACGATCTATGGCCTTTGGGTCAGCCGGTCCGGTAACGACGCAATCGCACGCTTGTAGGCCGCCGTCTTGCCGCTGGTCGACGCGATCACCATGCCACCCTCGATCGCAGCAACCGCGTCCATCGCCGCCACCTCGGCCTGTGCCTTGGTGAGGCCCGCGTCCCGGGCAATGTGGGTTAACGCTTCGGCCCACGAATCCAGACAACTTCCGGCCGTGGACCGGTTTTCTTCGTCAGAAACGCTCAGTGCCACTACCAAGCACGACTGAGTACCGCCCTTGTAGTAGTCATCAAGACCCTTGGCCACCTGGCGGGCTCGCTCGACGGGCGGGCCGTCGGCGAACGCCGGAGCTAGCGCCACGCGGTAACGTTCGATGGCCCGCTCGACAATCGCCTCAACCATCTGGTCCTTTCCCCCCGGGAAACGGTGATAGAGGCTGGCCCTGCCGAGACCAGTTGCCTTCGACAAGAGGTTGATGCTCGCTCCTGCGTACCCGTAACGGCTGAACACTTCGGCGACTGCATCGGCGAGGCTTACGTCATCGATTGTGCGGGGAGGCATAGAAATGAACTGTACCGAACGTTCGATTACAGACCGATTTCGGCAGTGCGGACTGTGTCTCGGCTATCTGGTCTCGGCTATATGCGTCTCGGCTCTCTGTCCTCGAGCGTGAAGATGGTATTACGAACCTCGGCTATACAGCTGTCGATCTCGGCGACGGCCGCTGCGCCTGCATCCTGCAGCCGTTTTGGGTCTGATCCGGCCGCCTGCAGTCGAATGCCGGCAGCGAACAGCCGTTGGATCACACTGTCTTGAAGTCGCCGAGCAATCCGCTCCCGCTCTTGAGCGAGACCAAGCTGTGCCTCGCGTGCGTTGCGACGCTCCACCTCTCGTGCCATTTCGTGTTGCTGTCTCTTTCGCTCAGCGGTTCGACGGGCCAGCGCGATCAACGACCCCCGTCCGAACGCGATCCCGTCGACCCGCTCCACAAGAACCTCTACCTCCGTTCGAGGGACTCCCGGCCCATGGTGAATGGCGTCGTAGGTTACGACGGCCCGCTCCCCGCTGCGGAGTAGTTCGAGCATCTCCAACAACGGCACCGCGCCTGTCGGCTGTGAGACGTCAAGAAAGGACAGTCCCGAGGACAACTCGACCGAAGGGCGACCGATCTGTTCCTGAGCGGCACGGTTCGTATACCAAAGTCCGAACGTCTCGGAGTCGAACATGAATACCGCCTCTGCGACCGAGTCGAGCGCTAGACGAATGGAGCGGTCATCGATCTCCTTTGCCCTCCGTAGAGAGATGTCTCGAACAATGGCAAGCACCGAGAACTCCTTGCCCGTTCCGACCGGACTCAGACTGATTTCGGCTAGGAACTCAGAGCCATCGCTTCGAAGCGCAACCAGGTCGCCCGGTCGTTCGCCCATGAACGCCGCATGCGGCTGGTCCTTGTATCGGTCGTGGTGGCCCTGATGGACAGAGCGAAGCCGCTCCGGAACAAGTGCATCCATCGTTACGTCTGCAAACGACTTCGCCGAGTAGCCGAAAAGCGACGCTGCCGCGGGGTTGGCCCAGTTGATCTTGCCTTCAGTGCCGAAGACGATCATTGCATCGGGAGCCTCAAGAAGATGGGGCAGCGTTGCGGTCGTCATGGCGTCGGAGCCGGTGAACAACGTTGATTAGAGGGGTCGGCCCGGGAGGACCCGACCGGTAATCGCGTCGGTCTCGATCCGAAGAAATCGGCTCTTCACGCCCGCGGCCCAGGGCTCTACCTCGAGGTCATCGGCGAACATAAGATCGTCCAGACGCTCGAGTTCGTGGGCCTGTCCTCTCACCACGATGCTCCAACCAAACTTGCGGCGTTCGTCCACGGCGTCGACTTCGAACGCAACGTTGGGGTTAAGCACCGCGGCAGCGAGCTTCAACCCTGGTGCGGTCTGCAAGTAGATCTCCCGTTCCCACACCTTGTAGTTGACGGGAAAGATGTCCGGTGTGTTGTTGATCACGACCGCTAGGCGCCCTACCGACTTCGCTGGCAGTAGCTCCCA
Organism: uncultured Acidimicrobiales bacterium; assembly: GCA_938029215.1. Lineage (GTDB taxonomy): Bacteria > Actinomycetota > Acidimicrobiia > Acidimicrobiales > SZUA-35 > JABDIY01. The sequence continues at coordinate 53,555 of CALHFG010000018.1, forward strand.
GCACTCCTCTTCGGTCAGAGGCTCCAGTGATGACTTGAGGAATTCGCTCATATTTCAACCTTCAACCCGTTGAGCGAGGTTCATCTAGGGCATTTGGTCCTGGCGTCGCGATGGAGAGACAAAGGTCCCTAGTCCAAAGCCCGTCACGGAGGGACGCTCAATTCAGAGAAGGACAACCAAAGGAGCCGACCGTGTTCAATCGAATTCTCGTCCCCCTGGACGACACAAATACCTCACTGCGAGCCCTGAAGCCAGCGGAAGCATTCGCAAAAGCCACCGGTGCCGAGCTCGTGGTCGCGACGGTGCTGTTTGCCGAGGTAATCGATGCCAACGAGCGAGCCGAAGCGCTCAAAGACCGAGTGAAGCGGTATGGCGTCGAGCCCGATCGCGCCGAAGTCAGGGTGAGCCCAGTTTCGGTTGAGGAAGGCATCGCCGACCTCATCGACGCAGACACGTTGGTCGTGATCGGCAGCGTGGGACACCCTCACACCCAGAAGCCATTTGGAAACGTTTCAGAACAGATCATCCATAGTCGCCGTGACGGGCTCAGTGTTGTCGTCGGCCCCAAGGTCGATGTGGACAACTACACCTTGGCCGGGCCGGTATTCGCCGCCATCGACCCGGCCGCGCCTTCGGATGAGTTGCTCGCCGCATTTACACGAATTTCCCAGGAACTTGGGATGGCTCCATGGCTTGTCTCGGTGGTCCAGGAGATCAAGGTTCCCGCGGGCATCGGCGGTCTCCCCGGCTATGACGTGCCACTCGAAACCAATCAACTCAGGCAGTTAGCTCACCGAGTGGAGGCCCGAGGGACCGGCACCGTGAACTACGAGGTGCTTCATCACGCCAATGCGGCAAAGGAGGTCAACCGCTTCGCAAAGGACTGGAACGCGTCACTCATCGCAGTTGCGACCCGGGAACGCGGCGGCCTCAGCCGACTCGTGTTCGGCAGCGTGGCAATTGACATCATCCGCAAGTCGGCGGCACCGGTGCTCGCCGTACACACAGACAGGACAAAGAAATGAACAGAAAGATCGTCGTAGCAGTCGATGACTCGACCCGAGCCAACGCCGTGCTGTCGTGGGCTTTGGATCACGCCAACCCGACCGATGAAGTTGTCGCTCTCGCGGTTTGGAACCTCGGTTTGGCCGGAGGCTTCGAGAATCCGTTCTCAAGTCTCAATGAAGCCCAAATCAAGGCCACGACCCGAGTGAACAGCCTGATCGAGCGGGCGACACGAGGCCGATGGGCTGATGGCGAACCCAGTGTGTCAGTTCACGCCGACGTGCGGCACGGCGACACGGCTACCGAACTCGTGGACGCGTCGGACGGGGCAGACCTCCTGGTGCTTGGGAACTGCCACTACAACAGGCCGGGTCAGTTGGGTTCGGTTGCCAAAGCGACGCTCTATGGCGCCAAGTGCGCCGTCGTCCTGGTGCCCGTACAGGTGGATGCTGACGCCGAGACTGGCACGATGACGGCGACCATCTGACCCCTATATCCACCGGCCATCTACGGGCTACGCCTCGACAGATGCTCTCGATAGTGGGCAACGGCGGCATTGATCGTTGGGTGAATTGATTGCCGACCCAGGCGGTCGATCATGCCGCTGCGACTCAGCACGTCGAGTACATCTGGGTTGGGTCGGGCAAAGGCGATGGTGACGCCCCGATCGGTGAGCGTCTCATGAAGTTCGAGAAGGTGATCCGCTGCGGTCGCATCGATGGAACCCACCCCCTCCATGTCGAGGATCATGTGGTGCTCCTCGCCCGGCTGGTGTTCGGCGAGATCGAACAGGGTCGACCGGTAATGCTCCGCGTTGGCGAAGAACAGTGGGGCATCGAACCGGTAGACCAATAGGCCTACCTCGGGCGACGCTCGAGGGTCGGTCTTGTCGATCCAGCCGGCCAAACCCTCTGCTGCGCCGAGGGCTGCATGGGCAGGGCGAGCAATCCGTGCCATCGCCATCAAAATCGCCAACGCCACTGCAATCAGGACTCCAAGCAACAGGTCGGTCGTGATCACGGCAAGGCACGTCACCCCCGCCAGCGCAGCTTCCTGACCGTTGATTGCCACGAGGTCACGAAATCCGCGGAGGTCGATGACGGCAACGGCAGCGGCGACAATCACCGCCGCCAGTGCTGGCCGGGGAATCTCGGCAAGAACCGACGTCCCCACCAAGAGGAACACCACGACGGTTACGAACGTCACGATGCTGGACATCTGTGACCGGCTCCCGATGGTCGCCGGCACGATCGATCGGGACGCGCTGGATGACATCGGGAAGCCGCCCGTGAAGGCAGCCGCAAGATTGATGGCTCCGAGCGAACCGAGTTCTCGGTTTGCGTCGATGGCGTAGCGCTTCTTGGACGCGATAGCCCGAGCCGTCAAGACGTTGTCGGTAAAGCCGATCAGGGTCAGTCCGAACGCGGCGGGAACCAACGACCGGACGTCCTCCGCACTTACTCCAGGCATCGAAAACGATGGCAGGGCGGCGTCGATCTCTCCAACAAGAGCAACATCGAGATCGAGCAGTCGAACGGCGACCACGGCAACGGACAGCGCTATCAGCGCCCCGGGCAGCGCGGGCCGAAGTCGCCGTAGCCCCAAGATGATCGCTAAAGCTGCGATGCCAAGGCTGGTAGACGTCGGATCGATCTCTCCGAGCTGCGTCACGAACTGCCAAGATCGCGGAAAAAAGCTGTCAGCGGTGATGCCGACACCGGTGAAACTTCGCAGCTGGCTGCTGAGGAGCGTGAGACCAACACCGCTGATGTAGCCGACAAGGACCGGTTTCGAAAGTAGATCGGCGACGAACCCCAACCGCAAAACGCCGCCTACCGCCGCGAGCAGCCCCACCATTCCCGCCAGCAAAGCCATGAGCTCGAGATAGCGCTGAGGGTCCCCGTCGGCCAATGGAGCGATCGAAAGCGCTGCCAAGACCGCGGTCCCCGGCTCTGGGCCGACCCCGAGATGGCGACTGGTGCCAACGAGGGCATACACCGGCAGGGCAACGAGCGCGGCTCGGAACCCGGCCGACGGCGGCAAGCCGCCCAATTCGGCGTACGCCATCGCCTGTGGAACCAACATTGCCGCCACGGTGAGTCCCGCAAGTACATCGGGCTTGCACCAATGGGCGCGGTAGGTACGGGACCGTAGATCTTGGGGAAGTGAGGACGCTGGAGTGGACACCTAGCTTGAACTGTACGTGCTAGGTGATTCGCCGTCCGGTGATCTTGGCGGGCACGATGCGTACCCAGCGATTCTGACCCGGATCCTCTGCCCACGGCCGGAGCCCAAGGTTCTCCGCCGTCTCGAAACCGGCGTGATCTTCGATTTCCTCGGCTTGCCCCACGACGAGAACGCTCCAGCCGGTGCGACTATCACGGTCCCACCGATCTACTTCGAACGCAATGTTCTGGTCAGAGGCGACGGCGTGGAGTTTGCGCCCTGCCGAGGTGCGGAACACGATCGTGTCGTCGACGAATCGATAGTTCACCGGCAAAATATGCTGTTCTCCAGCAAAGCTGAACCCAATTCTTCCTACCGGGGTACGTAAAAGAAGTGACTTGCACTCGCTTACTGTTAGCTCGCCCAGAGCGGTCGGTCCCGAAGTAGTGGGGGTGGCGGGTACAGCCATGCTGAACTCCTTTGGTTCGCGGGAGAGGCTCTTTCTCCCTAGATCCATCCTGTTCTGTTCGTTTGTCTCGTTCTAGGGTCCTTAGTCCTCTGAGCTCGCTGTGCAGTCAAAGAGCTAGCATGTGGCCCTGAACTTGGCGACCGTGCGGAGGACTGACCGTGGACAACTTTGACGGCACCGAGACCGAACGTGCCGCATGGGCCATGGTGGAAAGCTCCCCCGATGGCATGCTCCTCGCCGATGAACAGGGTCAGATTCTGCTCGTCAACACCCAAGTTGAAGAACTCTTTGGGTACACACGCGCCGAGCTGCTGGGGCTGAGCATCGAGGTGTTGGTGCCGGAACGGCTACGGAAAGTGCATTCCGCGCACCGAACCCGATACCGAGTCGACCCGAAGCCTCGCTCGATGGGCGGAGACCTCGACCTTCGGGCACTCCGCAAAGACGGAACAGAGTTCCCGGTCGAAGTGTCACTCAGTCCGCTCCAGACCGGAAGCGAGACCCGTGTGATCGCCACGATTCGTGACGTCACGTTGCGGTATGAAGCCGAGGCCGAGTCGCACGCCGTGCTTCACACCATGAACGCCACTCGCGATGGCGTATTCATGTTCGACCCCGACACTTTGGCCTTTACCTATGTAAACGAAGGTGCCGTGCGGCAACTCGGCTACACGAGGGACGAACTCCTCGGCATGACCCCACTTCACATCAAACCGATGTTCGATGAAGGGTCGTTTCGAGAGCTGTTGCGACCCCTTGTTTCCGACGAAGTGAAATCTCATGTCTTTACGACAAGTCATCGACGCAAAAGCGGTGAAGACGTCCCTGTCGAGATCATCCTCGAATACCCAGAGGCAGTAGATGCGGGTCGCAGTCGCCGGCTGGTGGCCATCGTCCGAGACATCTCAGAGCGAGTCCAGGCCGATCTGGCGTTGGCCACGAGCGAGGAAGCATTCCGCACCGCGTTTGACTCCGCCCCGGTCGGCATGGCGCTGGTGGACTTCAATGATCCGGTACGACGCCCGATCACCCGGGTGAATCAAGCTCTTTGTGAGTACTTGGGTTATGAAGCCGACCAGCTTTTGACGATGGGGTTCGCAGAACTCACCCATCCCGATGATGCCGAAGTCAGCGATCAACAAGCGCTTCGAGCCGTCGATGGAAAAGCGTCCCAGTTTGCGGTAGAGAAGCGATACCTGCACGCCGATGGACATGCCGTTTGGGCGTGGGTCCACTCGGCGGTGCTCGATAACGGCATCGACTCCCCTACCAGCGTGCTGGTACACGTTGCGGACATGACCGAAGCACGCCGAGCTCAGCAGGATGAGGCTCGTCTTCGGATCCTGGAGGACCGAGAGCGGCTCGCTGAAGACCTCCATGATCTCATCATCCAACGACTGTTTGCAGCAGGAATGGGTCTGCAGTCGCTGCAGACCCGCGTTACCGACCCGATCACCGCCGACCGTCTGGCCCGTACCGTCGACGAGTTGGACCACACCATCGCGGATCTCCGGAACGCCATTTTCCGCCTGCACTCTCCGTTTGAATCAAGCGTGCGGCACGACATCGAAGAGGCGGTCCACAATGCCAATCGCTCACTTGGGTTCACGCCTCAGCTCACCTTTGAAGGCGACCCCAGTCAGATCGCAGCTCCGGTAGCCGAACAACTGATGCCAGTTCTGTCAGAGGCACTCATGAATATTGCCAAACATGCTGATGCAACCGCCGCCGCGGTATCGCTCGCAATCGACGAGCGGGTGGAGCTCACAATCCGCGACAACGGCTGCGGGTTCGTCGAGCAGCGTACGGGAGGTCATGGGATCAATAACATGCGCTCCCGAGCCGAGCGACTTGGTGGCACTGTCGCCCTCGAGTCACCCGCCGACGGCGGCACACAGTTGGTGTGGACCGCCGTCAACCGCTAGAGGCGCTCAGTCGGCGTCTTCCTTCACGACCAAGACCGAGCAGTGAGCATGATGAATAACCTTGGTGGAGACGCTTCCGTGTAGCAGCCGCTTCGCCGGGCCTTCGCCTCGAGATCCGACGACGATCAAATCAGCTCCCGTCGCATCGGCAACGTCGAGAATCCCGTCCGCTGGATCGGCACCCATCATGTGAGTAACGGGGTCAACGTCAGCAAGCTTGCAGATACTGATCGCTTTGGTGATGCGTTCCTCGCCGAAGTAGTCGGCGTGTAACTGCGGCCAAAACTCCGATGGCAGCGCCTTCTTCAGCTCATAGAGCTGTCCCGGGGTCAGCGGACGGATGGCCGTAACGATATGGAGCTTCGCACCCTGTTCGGCGGCGATCCGAGCAGCTGCGGTAACCGCCTTTTCGGCGTTTGTTGAGCCGTCGGTTGCGGCGACGATTGTCTTGAACATAGTGACCTCCTGTAGATGGGCTCCCTTTCAGCATGCGTCGCCTTGGGCACTCCTCGGAAGGGCCCAAGGTCCCTCGGTCACGACACCTGCGGTGAAGGTTCGGTATCGACCATCGGTGACCTACGGCCCTTCTACCGCTGTCGTATACCGACGAGGGTGGAGGTGAGCACCAAAGCTGTGCCAATAACGAAGGAGAGCCAATGCCGGATGGAAGAGTTCACCGCATCGACCCCGACACCGAGTCGGTATACATCATTCGCCGAGGTCGCACCTACCGAGCACCCCTGAACGAAGTCGAGGCTGCAGCCCGGGTTCCGAGCGCTCGCGTGCAGTTCGGTCTGCGCAGGCGCAACGGCGAAGAAAGCGCCGAAGGCGTGACCTTGCGTCGAGGCACGCGCACCAACAAGCGTCACCGCCGGTTCGGCGACCTCACCGGAGCCGCCCGTCCCGGCGCCAAGACTCGAACCCGGACCCAGCAAGACTTCGGAATCGATGTCACGACACAGCCGCGCCGAGTCGCGGAGGCATGGGTGAACGCTATGAATACCGCGGACTTCGACGGCGCAGCCTCGCTGTACTTGCCCGAGGCCAAAGTTCACACCGATGCCGGCACCATTTCTGGACGCCGCAAGGTTCGGGCCGCCCTCGAAGACTGTGGATGGGAAGTTGGGCAATCTGATGTCACGTTCCACGTCGACGATCGCTTCGTGGACATCCATCACGGCGGTTCGGCCCACGAGCTGGATTCTTCGCTCATGATCAGCAAAGGTGCGATCGTTGAGCACTGGTTCGGACCCAGCTATGAAAGCGGTGCCGAGAAAGAGGACGATCAGCCTGTCATCGAGGTTGTAAACCGAACCGGTGTCAGCGCCGTAGCGGTCACGAATGCCGAGGAACGAATGTCGACGGTGATCGCCGGCATTCCGGAGAAGGTTTTGTCGGCGCGCATCAAATTGGCACTCGCTCCGAAACCACGGTCCATGCTTGCCGCCCACGTCGAAACAACGTTCGAACTGGAGAACGGCGGTGTCATTCGCGTCCACGCCGGCGCAACAACGCTTTCCGAGGCGATCGACCAGGCGCTCTCAAAGTTCGCCGCAAAGCTGGAACGCACACGCGATCGAGATCGACACAACCCGACGGGCGTAGCTCCGAACCCCAACCAATGGCGTCACGCCAACCGGCCAAGCGACGGGCTTCCCTATTTCGATCGACCTCCGGAAGAACGGGAAATCGTTCGCCACAAGACAGTCGCGGCAGCGCAGATGACGATCGAGGAGGCCGCATGGGACGCCGATCTCATGGCGTTTGACTTCTTCCTCTTCGAGGAGATCTCCACCGGTCATGATTGCCTCCTCGAACGCAATGACGACGCATACGTCGTGTACGGCATGGGACTGGGAGTCCAGACCATCCCCAGCGCGATGGGAGATCTCAACACCAGCGATGCGACCGTTCCCACAGAACGGCTGAGTGCTGCGATCGAGATACTCCATGGTTCCGGAGCGCCGTACCACTTCTTCATTAACGAAGCGACCGGCAGAGGGAACGTGATCTATCGACGACTAGACGGCCACTACGGCTTGATCACGCCTCGGGTCAGCGTCACTCGTACCGACTGAGCACAAGGAGCGGGTGTTCGGTCCCACTCACTCGTACCGTTTGCGAGCCCGTTCATCGAGACGGGCCGCAAATGCGGCGGCCTCGGTTCGGCGGGTCATCCCCAGCTTCGCCAGGAGATTCGACACGTAATTCTTGACCGTCTTTTCGGCAAGGAACATCTCATCAGCGATCTGACGGTTAGACCTTCCCTCACCGATGAGGTCGAAGATCCGGTGTTCTTGCGGGGTCAACGTGGAGACCAGGCCTTCTTCGCTGTCCTTGAGCCGTCCCATCGCCATCCGAACCGTGGCCGCATCGAGCAATGCAGCGCCCGAAGAGACTTTTCTGATCGACTCGACCAAATCATTGCTCCGAATTTGCTTCAGCACATATCCAGCGGCCCCCGCGAACGAGGCATCGACTATGGCGTGGTCATCTGCAAACGACGTGAGAATCAAGCAGGCGATCTCGGGAAACTGTGAGCGAATATCGCGGCAGACCTCGATCCCGTTGCCATCTTCGAGTCGCACATCGAGGACTGCGACATCGGGCTGGCACCGCTCGACCTCGCGCAATGCCTCGGTGGCTCCGGCTGCCTCGCCAACAACGACGATGTCGGGTTCGGCCTCGAGGAGGTCGGCAACTCCGCGGCGAACAATCTCGTGGTCGTCGAGAAGAAAGACCCGGATCGAGTCGGTCGAGCTAGTGGGTGTCACGTCGTCTGCGCTCATCATCTTTTCCATTGTCTCGACAACTGCCATAGCTGCCATGGTGCCCACCGATGGTAGGCGCCGGTAGGGACCAACGTCCCTATCCGAGCTCCCTTGCAACATCAGGTAGCACGACCGTCACCAACGACGGCTGGTGGGTGAGAGCGGTGGCGACCGACCCGAGCAGTAGATAGGCGACACCACGAGTACCCCGGGCACCGAGAACGAGAGCGTCAGCACCCTGGGCCACCTTTGGCAGTTCCGATCGAGGATCACCCGGAACAACCACGATCTCCACCAACTGTTCCGCTTCGTCGTGGGACGCCACCGACGCGACGATCTGACGGACCTCTTCGGTTGTCGATCGATGAAGGTCTGACTCAACCGATCGGCCGGCGCTATAGGAATAGGCCAGCGAAGCAAAGGTCGATGCCGCTACGACGGTGCCGTCCTTGGCTACGCGGTCCAACGCCCATCGAAGGGCGCGTTTTGAATTCGGCGATCCGTCGATGCCTACTACTAGTCTCCGAAGCGGTCCACGAACACCAGCGCTCGAGGGCACGATCGCAACCGCTGACTGCGCGTGCTTTACGCAGTGGGACCCCGTTGACCCGAGCAAGGCGCTCGCGAGCCCACCGCGCCCGCGACACCCGACCACGAGCAGATCGGCGGTCATCGAGGCTTCAACGAGCATCTGTCCCGCGTAGTCGGCCGCAACGACATGAGAAGACAACAAGCCAGGGTCCACGGCCTCGATGACTGCAGCAGCACGCCGCTCTGCGACCTTTCGGAATATCTCAAGATCGATGGGCTGGGGCGGCGGACCCAGCCCATCGAATGTGGGGCCGATGCTGTAGGCAGTGGACACGCAGACGGTGCCGAGCTGTTTCTCAGGATCCGTGGCCCACTCGAGGGCAAGTCGAGACTCATCGGAACCATCCACGCCTACGACCACGGTGCACTTACGGTCCGGTATGTCCATGTGATCTGCTCGCTGACCCGGTTCCGCGTGGCCCGGTTAGACCGTGGCCTCGAACTGGTGCATGTGAAACTGCTCGAGCGCTTCTAGCGCTTCGGATCCGTACACGGCGGCCGGTCCGCCTCCCATCAGAATGGCAACACCGACGGCCTCTTTGATCTCTGGCGGGGTAGCTCCAGCTTTCAGCGCGTCATAAGTGTGGAGTGCGATGCACCCATCGCAGTGACTGGTGATGCCAATCGCCAGGGCAATGAGTTCCTTGGTCTTGGTGGAGAGCTCGCCTTCGGCCATCGACTGGCGGTGCAGCTCACCAAACCCAGCCATTACCTCAGGCAACTCGTTTCCTAGATTCCGAATTCCCTTCAGAAGATCGTCTCGGCGGTGTATGAACTTGGTTGCCATGGGCCCCTCATTTCGGTTAGGTGATGCTCTCATTGAAGGCGGTAGCCGTCGCGGTCCCCAGAGTCCTTGGTCCCAACTGCGGTATTGACCAAAGCCTCTAGCCCGATGTGTGCCGCGCACATAGGTTCGTGTCAGCCAACTCGGTCGAAAGAAAGGCCATCCGATGACACATGCAACCGCGGGAAGCCCCCCATCACTCATTGGTGATCGAACAATCTTCGAGATCGCCCTGCCGGTCACGTTCACATCAGCAGACGACCGAGTCCGCACGTTCGCCATCGAGCTATGCCGAAGGTGGAGCATTCCCCTCCGGCTGATCTACGTCTCTGACTCGATTGAGCCGTCGATACCGCAGCTCGAAGATCTGGCCGCGCATATCAGGCGGCGCCACGAGGCGCTGACGGTAAAGACCAGCCATGTCTATGGTCACGACGCCGCGGTCGGGATTTGTTCCACCGTGTTCCCTCGATCCTTGGTTCTGATGCCCACCGACCACGCTGACGAGTGGAAGATGAAGGGATCGGTGGCCGAGATCGTCGTGATGTCGGCCGGGGTTCCCGTGCTCCTGTTTGGGCCCAACGTCGGCACGTTCCGACCCGGCGCAGACATCGTTGTTGGTCTCGATGGTTCAGCCTCTGCCGAGGCAGTGCTGCCCGCCGCCCTCGGGCTGGCACAGGCATTCGACGCCCAACTCTGGCTTGTTCAAGTCGTTCCGGTTGGCGTTGACGACGAAATCAACGTGGACATCGCAACCTACATCCAGGATCAGGCGGCGGTGATCGAGATCCCTCATCATCGAACCGGCTGGGAACTCATTCACAGCAACAACCCTGTGTCGGCGCTCGCCTCGTTCGCCGAGGCCCGCAATGCATCGATGATCCTTGCCGGTGCTCGCGGTCGTACCGATCCTCACCGTCAATCGATGGGGAGCATAAGCATGGGTTTGGTGTCGACCGGCACCGTGCCGGTGCTGACCCTTGCGGTGTAGATCGGTCAGAACTGACTGGCGTTGGTAACGCTCTGCCAGTCAGCGGCCACATTGCCCTTGTCCGGAAAGCCGCCCATGTCCTTCAGAATCTTTGCCTGGTGCATGAGGTTCCAGGCCATGATCGTGGTGTTCCGGTTGGTGAAGTCGTTGTCGAAACCAAACGGACGACCGGTATCAGGGTCGGCATCACCGTAACTCGGCCCCGGGCCGGCTTCGCCGATCCATCCGCAGTCCGCCTGCGGTGGCACCACATAACCAATGTGCTGGAAGGCATACAGCAGTTCCATACTTACCGCCTTAACACCGTCTTCGTTGCCGGTGACGATGCACCCCGCGGTCTTCCCATAGTAGAGATACTGCCCCTTGGCGTTCTTCTCGCCACTGGACGCGTACATGCGCTCGATTGCCAAGGTCGCCAAGCTGCTCTTTACTCCGAGCCAAATTGGGCTGCCGATCACCAGAATGTCCGCTGCCATGATCTTTGCTTGAATCGAGGGCCACTCATCGGCTTCGGCCCCGTTGTCGGCAACCGCGTCGGTAACCATGCCGAATCCAATGCGATGATCCAGCATGTGGATGAGTTCGACGTCGACACCTTCCGAGCGCATGATTCCGGCGCTCTTTTCCATCAATTTCCTCGTGTGCGAATCGGCTGCATGGCGCTGAAGCGACGCATTGAGGTAGACAGCGGACAATCCTTCGAATTCGGGCATTCGTTCGTTTTAGTCGATCAGCGCGACGCAAGCTCCATCGCGACCTCCCTTCGGGCGATCCACAGCTAGTCTCAAGCCGTGGACGCTGAGGGCTACACCGACGACCCTGGATGGTTCGTCGATACCCGACTAGGCAGGATGATCATCTCGCTGATCGGCATCGGCTTTATCTACTTCCTGGTGATCTGGAATTTGCCGGAGAGCGCCGTGCGCGACGAACTGCGTCCGGGGCTCGCTCCCATCATTCGCCCCATGGGAATCGCTCAAGACTGGGGGGTCTTTGCGCCCAACCCTGTCAGCACGTCGTACCGGGTTGAGGCCGACGTGGAAATGGCTGATGGGACCGTCGTTCGCTACATGTTTCCCGATGGGGACCCTTACCTCGGGGCCTATCGAGAATTCCGGTGGCGAAAGTATGAGAGCCGGATCCGCAAGGACGAGAATCGGCGTCGATGGCGACCCACCGCCGAATGGATTCGGGATCAGTTCCCCGACGGCGAGGTCCGGACGATCGATCTGATCCGACGAACCCGACCCGTCCCCGAACCCGGTACCAACGAGACCTCTCAATGGGACGAAGAGTCGATCTTCAGCGTTACGTTCCCTGTGGGGTCCCCATGATCTTCCGACGGATCGCCACCGCGTGGAGCAGCTTCTGGTTTTCTCCGCACTCGACGATCAACATCACTTGGATTCGAATCCTCCTGGGGGCTACCTCGCTCGTATGGGGTCTTGCGCTCATTCCCGACTTCGAAACCTTCTACTTCGATGACGGCTTGTTTGCCGAGCCCCGTTACGGCGCCTATCACACCGGCGTGTTGCAGTGGCTCCGGCAGGACTGGGCCGCTGTCGCTGTCTTGGGTGTTCTTCTGGCGAGTTCTTTGCTTGTCACATTCGGGTATCTGGTCCGACTGGCGGCCCCCATTCTCTTCTATGCACTGATGTCTCTGCAGCAAGACATTCCGGTCTTGATGAACGCCAGCGACAACCTGCTGCGCATCATCGCCATGTACTTCGCCGTGTTCGCCTTGCTGACCCCCTCTCGATATCTCTCGCTCGGGCCGCGGGGAATCAAGAGGGAAGACCAAAGTCGACGGTGGCCTGTCGGTCCGGCGTGGATTCTTCGAATCCTTCAGTTGCAGCTCACCATCATCTATTTGGATACCGCAATTGAGAAATCGACGGGAAGCAGATGGCACAACGGCACCGCGGCGTCGATCGCACTGGGCCTGGAAGAGTTCGAACGGTTCTACGTACCCGAGTTCGTGCGAACGAACTTGATCATGGGCAATATCGGAACATGGCTCGCCATCGGTTTGGAGGCAACCCTTCCGTTGCTCCTTTGGAATCGTAGAACCCGGCTGATCGGCGTGGTGCTTGGGGTCGGTATGCACTTTGTGTTCGACTACGCGATGCGGCTTGGATACTTCTTCCCCGGCATGTTCATCGCGTACATCGCGTTCATGAGGCCAGGCGACTGGGCCAAGATAAAGGCACTTCCCGGTAGGGTGCTCCGGCGGCGGGCCGCAACTCCGGCCGACCCGCTTCTTCCAAAACCTGCCTAGATCCCGCACCCCGTCCTGGTCGTTTCGAGCACGTGCTACCAGCCAATCACCCAGCCGCTGCGCTCCTTTAAGATCTGCCGGACAACAAGCGCGAGGCCAAGACTTGTCAGCACCACGATGGACGTCGTGATGAGCCAGCGGAGTGGTTCTGGGCCGTACATCATGGACGTACCCACGGAACCGCCAAGATACGCGAGCGACGCCTCCGCACCCCAGATCACCCACGGATGCAGAAAGAAGATGGGAAAACTCGCCGACGCCAATGTCTCCAGGGTTCGATTAGGACGATCCTCAAAGCGATCTAGCAACACCATGAAGAACAGGCAGAGAAGCACCTTCTGTACCAAGAGAACATCTGGCAGCGCCGCCTGAAAGGCTGGTTTTTGGAGATTGCCAAACGTTGGGTACGCATAGGCCTGAACCAGCGCAAGGACGCCGATAGACAACCCGAGGTGAGCCTCTCGCCCTTTCAGGCGAGCCAGAATCTCGGGGCGATGGAGCGATGAGAGCGTTCCGAGTAGAAACACGGGCATGAAGTATGCGACCGATTGCCAGACATCACCGTTGGCCACGGGGCGCTGTAGGGCAAGCGAGAAGAGCAAGCTGACCGTCACGATCATGATCCGAAACGGCGCACTCAGTCCAAGAAAGCGAATCACGAGCGGCGAGAGCACAAACACCACGCAAATGAACGGGATGTACCAGTAGCCGGTGAGGATCTTCCCAGTCCACACATACGACGCAACCGGCTCCAGACTCGAGGCTGCGAACAACCCTTGTTCCCCTGTACGAACCGTTCCGCCTCGGGGCGCAGCACCTTCGATCAGTACCCGGTAAAGCACGAGCGGCACCGACAGAACCAAGTACGGCACCAAGACTCTTTTGCACTTGTTGGTGAGAAAGCTCCGGTAGTCAAAGCTTGCCGCATGAACGTGATGGAACAGGTAGCCCGATATGAACACAAAGAGGGCTGTCCCGCCGACCACCAGGTTGGCGACCCACTTGTCGGCAACCGTATCGACCGTCCAACCGGATACAGAGAGGCAGTGTCCGGCCACGATAAGCACGATGGCGATACCGCGGAACTGCTTCAGTGATTGAAGATACAAGGGTCACACACCTGCCGTCGCCCAGGAGGTGCCTGTGACCTGGTGATCCTAGCTCACCACAACCGCAGCGTTCGCCACGCACCACGAAGGCGAGCAAAGCGCAAGTCACCGCCAAAGGCCAGCGAAGCGACCCGCCACAATCAGACAACAGCCCCCTCAACCGGGCCCAAAACAACCAAACCGTTCGCCACGCACCACCAAGGCGAGCAAAGCGCAAGTCACGGCCGAAGGAAGACCTTTCCTCGGGGGTCTTTCAGGACTTCAGGCAGTTGTTCTATGGCTTCGCCGATGGAGAGTGTGGCGCCCACGTCGGTGGCCCAGTGGCCGTCGCTGAATCGGCGTTGTACGTCGCCGAACACGGCGAGCTTTTCATCAAGAGATTTGGAGCCCAACCATGGGGTGAGCCAAAAACCGCCGATGGTTTTGTTGAGGAAGATGAGCTCGCCCGGGTTGGACAGCGGCGGGAGTTCAGGGCTGAGCGATCCATAGATCATCCAGTGGCTGTTCTTTCCCATCGCGTTGAACACTTGGGTGCTGACCGAGTCGACTACCGCATCGATGAAGAAGCTTGGTTTGTGCTCCTTCATAGTGGTGGCCAGTTTGGAGGCAAAATCATCATCGGTCTGGTTGAGGATCACGCTCGCACCCAAGCCTGTGAGCGTGTCGTTATGCACGTCCCGCCGCACGATACAGATGGCCTCCAGTCCGGCGTCTCTGGCAAGGGCAACGATGAACTTGCTGACCTGGCTTGCTCCCGCGGTAAGAACGACCCCGGGCGACCCCGTTGCCTTTACCTCTTCGAACATTGCGGCCGCCGTCAGCGGGTTGACGATGAAGCCTGCTGCGTTGGGGTCTGAGACCGTGTCGGGTTGAGGGATGCAGAGCATGGACTCGGCGACCGCGTGGGTGGCCCAGGTTCCGGTGCCCTTCGGTGTGGCGGCAAAGCTGACTCGTTGCCCCATAAGGGACAGCGAGTATTCATCGTCTCCGGCAAGCACCACGGTTCCCACACCTTCGAAGCCCGCAGGCTTGCCCTGAATACGGGGCTGGCCGTACTCGCCTTTCAGAAAGTGCAGGTCCGACGGGTTGATGGGGGCCATCGCCATCTCGACCAGCACCGTGCCCGGTTCCAGATGGGGGGTATCGATCTCGCCAAATTCGAGGTAGGGGTCCATGGTGTCGAAGTGAATATGGCCCTCGGGATCGGTGTGGTTGTAGCCGTCTTGTTTGACGAGAAGGGCTGCGATCTTGTCCGGGATGGTCATGGTCTGAGCCTACGGCGCCCGTGGGAAAGCGGGTTGTTCGTATGGTCAAAGCGCCCGTACGAGGGCGGTCGAGACCGCAGCGAGGGCGACCACAATGACGAAGGGGAGCTTTCGCCATAGCGCCACAGCAGCAACCAGCAGGCCCACGGCTTTGGCGTCGATCGTCCACGCTCGATCCTCGACGAAGGTGGAGGACGCGACGAGCGCAGCCAACAGTGGGGCCGGTAGGAGGAGGGCGAGCCGGTCCACCCAGGAAGGCAGGTCTCTTTCACCACCGAGAACCAGCGGGCCGGCGCTCTTGAAGCAAAAACTGATCATCGCGAGAAACAGCACCGTGAGCAGCGGGTCGGTCATGACGCCCGCCAGGGTCGGGCTGCCAGTACGGCGAGCGCAGCAGCCAGGATCGGAACCCCCGGAGGCAACACGGGCGCACCCAACAACGCGATCGCTGCCCCTAGGACCATCAATAGGCGCTGCTGGGGGTCGTGAACCTTCGGCCACAGCAACGCGATGAACGACGCAGGGATCGTGGCGTCGATTCCGTAGGTGGCGACGAGGTCGCCCGCGTTACCCAGCACCGTGAAGCCAATCACGGTGGAGATGTTCCACAACACGAAGACGCCGATACCGCCTGCGAGGTATCCGTACCGGCGCCAGCGAAGCTCGGTCTGAGCACTACCGACCGCGGTGGACTCATCGATCATCACCTGGGAAGCAAGAGCTCGCCACCACAACGGTCCTTTCAGTGCAGGAGCCATGACGACACCAAAAGCTGCAGATCTCATGTTGAGCAGCGCACCCGCGGTGACCGCGGCAACAACCGATCCTCCGTCGGCAAGCACGGTGGCCGATGCGAATTGGGCGCTACCACCAAAAACCAACGCGGAGAAACCGATCGCCTCGATCAAGCGAAAATCGGCCTCGGCACAGATGATCCCAAAGGCCGCGGCGAACGGTGAGACGGCGAGCGAGATCGACCCGGCTTGCCGCAGAATCTGGTTGCGGATCGCCGAGTCGGACACCACTTGATCGTATTGGTCTGATCCCATCGGTCGTTCCGCTTGCGACAGATTGCGGGGGCGCTACTCTCTGCCGATGGCAATTCAGACCGTCGGATTCATCGGCCTTGGCAACGTTGGTAAGAAGCTTGCCGGAAGCGTTCTACGGAACGGCTTCGACCTGACGGTACGGGACCTCGACCCGCAGGCCGCTCAACCGTTTTTGGACCAGGGCGCCAAGTGGGCCGACTCCCCCCGACAACTGGCAGAGTCGTGCGATCTCGTGATTACGTGCCTACCGAGCCCTTCTGCGTGCGCCGCGGTGATGGAGGGTGAGGGCGGACTTCTCGAAGGCCTAGGCCCCGGCAAGATTTGGGCCGAGATGAGTACCACCGACTCCGGCGAAGTCGCCAGAATGGCCGAACTCGTTCGATCCAAGGGCGCCGAGGCGGTCGATTGCCCGGTGTCGGGAGGATGTCACAGGGCCGACACGGGAAACATCAGCATCTTCGCCGGCTGCAACAGAGAGACATTTGACCGAATCTTCCCGGTGCTCACCACCCTTGGACGACGCATCCTTCACACCGGTGAGGTTGGTTCAGCTTCCATTCTCAAGGTGATGACCAATTACCTGGCCACGGTAAACCTGGTGTCGGTCGCCGAGGCTCTGACAACAGCCAAGGCAATGGGTCTTGACCTCAACACCACCTACGAAGCGCTCGCCATTAGTTCGGGCACCTCGTTTGTGCACGAAACCGAGGGGCAGGTCATCCTCAACGGGTCGCGAGATATCAGTTTCACCATGGACCTTGTTCTCAAGGACATTGGGCTCTTCCAGAGCCTTGCCGAGCAGTACGCGGTGCCACTTGAAATCTCGCCACTTATCAACGAAATCTTTAGGGATGGAATCGCCCGGTACGGTGAGCGCGAACTGTCGCCCAACATCATCAGAAGGCTCGAAGACGCTACCGGTCTGTCGGTCACCGCTCCGGGTTTCCCCGCCGAGATGGTGGACGACGAGCCCGAAGAGCCTGGCTATGAGGTCATTCCAACCGGCCGGTAAGGGCCAACCGGTACCTAGCCTGTAGAGGTGGGAACTCCAAAGATTGCATTGGTGGCGTGTGACGACGTCATGGACCTCGACACCGATGGGCCATTCTTGTTTCCGGCGCTCGACGAAGCATCGGTCAACTACGACGTTGTTGCCTGGGATGACCCACGCGTGAAGTGGAAGAGCTACTCGGCAGTGGTTCTTCGTGCATGCTGGGACTACTTTCGCCGGCCGGATGAATTCCGCGAGGTTCTTGATCAGGCAGCATTGGTCACACGGCTTGAAAACCCTCTCGAAGTAGTCGAGTGGAACATCGACAAGCGGTACCTGACCGAGCTACGCAAGGCCGGGCTGCCCACCGTCGCTACCGCGTACGTTTCGCACCTGTCCCCTCCAACCGAACTCGGTTCGGCCCTCGCTCAGATCGGCCGCTGGGGCAGCGCCGAGGTAGTCGTCAAGCCGACCATCTCCGCTGGTTCAAACGATACGTTCCGCATCGATGCTGCCGACGGATCCGCAGTCAGCAAGGCGGTCCAGTCAATCGTCGACTCAGATCGCGTGGCAATGATCCAACCGTTCCTGACGGCGGTCGATGAGGAGGGCGAACGTGGTGCGGTGTACTTGAACGGCGCCTTCGCTCACTCGTTCAGCCGCAAGGTGACCCTCACGCCCGACGGCCAAGACTCCGCCATTCTTTCGGCACCCGAAACCGTAGACAGTGTTGAATTAACAGCGAGCGAACGAATGGTGGCCGACCGAGTCAATAGCTGGCTGACCAGCCGATTCGCTCCCTTGCTCTACGCACGCGTCGACCTGCTCCCTTCACCCGAAGGACCTCAAATCGTGGAGGTCGAGTTGATAGAACCCAGCCTCTTCTTCGAAGCCGAACCAGCAAGCGCACAACGCTTCGCCCTCGCACTAGCGGACCTCACGTGAGCCACTATTTCAGCGAAGATGTGACGGCCGAATCAAAGCCGCAGGCGGTGATCCTGCAGGTACCCGGACTCGATACCAGCCTGGTCACCGATCGCGGCGTGTTCTCCCCAGGCCAGGTCGATAAGGGAACCCGCTATTTGCTGAGGACGGGACCCCACCCCGCATATAGCAACGAACACATTGTCGACATCGGCGCCGGTTACGGGCCAATCACCTGTGCGATCGCTACGTGGAACCCCCAGGCCACGGTCTGGGCTGTCGAGGTCAACCCGCGTGCTCGCGAGCTTTGCAAAATCAACACCTCGAACCTCAAGCTGGAAAACGTGAAGGTTGTTGCTCCCGAAGACATTCCAGATGACCTGCTCGTCGATCGGATTTGGAGCAACCCGCCCATTCGTATCGGCAAGAAAAACCTGCATGACCTTCTGCTGTTCTGGCTGGGCCGGCTTCGCCCCTGGGGTACCGCTCATCTGGTCGTACAGAAGAACCTTGGTTCCGACAGCTTGCACAAGTGGATGGAGTCTCAGGGGTTCAATGTCGTTCGACGCAGTTCCGAAATGGGCTATCGGCTTCTCGATGTGACTCACGGCGACCCCGAGGCGGTCAAGGCAGCACAGGAGTCCATTTCTTGAAACCGCTCTCCCCCACCGACCTCAAGCGTCTTCACCGGGGTTGGCGCAAGAAAACCGACCGCAAGATTGGGCTGGTACTCGACGGCGTGCAGCAACCGTTCAATGTCGGAAGCATCCTGCGGAGCGCCGCGGCATACGGCGTCACCGACATCTGGCTTGTCCCGCCAACTGCGGACCCGAAGGACAAGAAGGTGCAGATCACCGCAAAGGGCTGTGACCGGTTCCTGCAAATCCAGACTGCAGCTTCGGGGCCCAGCGCGGTCGAATCCGCTCGCGCTGCGGGCTACCGCATTGTGGCGATTGAACTCACTGCCGATGCGACACCACTGTTCGATCTTGAAGACTCAAATGAGCCGTTGGCGTTGATCGTGGGCCACGAAGAACGTGGCGTCCATAAGGACACCTTGGCAGCCGCTGACAATACGGCGTTTCTTCCCCTGGTGGGAAACGTCGGGAGCCTCAACGTAGGTCACACCGCCACAGCGGCGTTAGCCGAGGTTCGCCGCCAAGGCTGGCAGTAAACCTTAGGCCCGCGGTGGGTCCACCGCTATGGAAACTCGCCCTTCCTTTGGTCGGGTGAGATCCGACAATGCCTCCGACACTGCTCGGCGATCGCTTCCCTTCACCAGAAACCGTCCGTCTCGATCCGGACCGATGACGTCGACGTCCAATCGAGCCCCAAGGGGTTCGGTAAATGACGCCGCGCCCGCACCGCTGACCATCGCCAAGCCGCGGTAGGGAGGCATGTCACTCATCTGACGAAGCTCGAGTTCCTCGGCAGTAAAGAGTTCGGGCTGTGCTCGGGAGGCGGCCCGCAAGACCCGATGGTCGGGAACCCGGGTCTGGACGAGCACCCGACCACCTCCAGTCCGTGGACCAACAAGTGCTGCTGCTCGCGCCAAGAGTGTCATCGACTGTTCCGCGGCGCGATAGCGGGCCGCGAGCACCTCGTTGTCAAAGTCGAGAAAGGCAACGGTGTCCACAGCCCCGATCCGGTGGAGCAGTGCCTCGGTTCCCACCATCACACGGTGTTCTAGACCTTCGCCTGCGGCGGTGGTTCCCACTACCTCCCCTACCGGTTCGCGCAGAAGCGTGGAAAGTTCCTCCGCGGCGCGGCTCACACCCAAGCGAAGTCGCTTCAGCTTGGTGCCCGAGCACGCCAAACAGATCCGAGGGCGTGTTTCACCCGAGCGCAAAGCAAGCAGGCCGGCGTCATCCTCGATCATCAATTCATCGCCCGAGGTGGAGCGCACCAGCTCGCCACATGTTGCACAGGCCAACATCACCGCCCGGCCCTTCCGGTTGAGGATGCACACCGCTCGCCCGGACTCTCGTAGCCGGCGGATCAGCGGACCGCTGAAAAGACCCGTTCGGCCGGGTTCGTCGTCCCGGCGATCGATCACCTGCACGACCGGCCAGCCCGACCGCTCGGCGGTCCGATTGGGAAGGCGAACGTCT
The DNA here is from genome assembly GCA_938029215.1 of uncultured Acidimicrobiales bacterium. GTDB lineage: Bacteria > Actinomycetota > Acidimicrobiia > Acidimicrobiales > SZUA-35 > JABDIY01. The sequence goes on from CALHFG010000018.1 coordinate 73,984, forward strand.
TCGGTGGCAGCAAGTGCCGCTGGGCTCGGGGACGCACTGACCAGCAGGCAGGGAATGTTGGCCCGTCGTGCCCGCTCAATCGCCACATCCCTCGCGTGCCACGTGGGATTGCGCTCGTTCTGCAACGCATCGTCATGCTCGTCGAGAACCACGATAGACCTCAGGCCCGGGACCGAAGCGAAGACCGCTGATCGAGCACCGAGCACGACACCACCCTCAAACCCGCCAGCCCACTGTTTGGGATAGCGGTGGGTCCGTACTCCGGTCCGACTCAAGCGACCGGCAAACGCTGCTGCGGCTTTTTGATCCGGCGTCACAACAAGCGTTGGCCCGCGAGCGGCCGCCGTTCGGAGGATTTCGAATCGGTCTGACGCCGGAGCGCTCCGCACAACTCTGGGCCCCGCGCCATCGAACAGGACCTCAAGCCCGTCGGTTGGTCCCCCGGCAATGCTCACACTGGCTGGCCGAGGGAGCGAACGCACAAAGGGCTCTGGCGAGGCGGTCTTTAACACCGCTGCCCAACGGCCCGCCCATTCGTGACTGACCCACTGGGCCAGTTCGACGACGTCTTCGGTTGGTCCAACCGATGAACTCTTCAGGAGCGGTTCGAGCTTCACGCCGGCGGGCGGGTCGACATCGACCGCCACCACCCATCCAGCGGTCCTGCGGTTATGCAGCTGAACCCGGACCAGCGAACCGACCGCGATCGGTGGGCCGCCAAGGTCGTCGGGCACAAAGTAGTCAAAGACCTTGTTCAGACCCGAAACATCGGGCAGGACGCGCACGACCCGCATCGTCAGCTACCGCAGCCACCCCCGGGCTCCCCGGGGCTGGTGCGTCTAGAGGTTGAGGGCACTCTTCAAGGCATCGGCCCGATCGGTGCGCTCCCAGGTAAAGAAGCCATCTTCGGTTGCTGGTCGACCGAAGTGTCCATATGCAGCGGTTGGGGCATAGATCGGCCGACGAAGATCGAGGTCGTCAAGAATTGCTCCCGGACGCAGGTCGAAAACTTCGTTGACGGCGGCACTAATCTGGACTGGGTCAACGGTTTCGGTTCCGAAGGTTTCGACGAGCACCGAGATTGGTCGAGCGACGCCAATGGCGTACGCAACCTGAACTTCGCACCGGCTTGCGGCACCAGCTGCAACGACGTTCTTCGCAACCCATCGGGTAGCGTATGCGGCCGAACGGTCAACCTTCGACGGGTCTTTGCCACTAAAGGCTCCGCCGCCGTGACGAGCAGATCCGCCGTAGGTATCGACGATGATCTTGCGACCGGTCAGACCCGCATCGCCGACCGGACCGCCGATGACGAAGTTCCCGGTCGGGTTGACCAGCACCTCGTAGTCGTCACCGGCGAAGGCATCAGGGATGACGGGGCGAATGACATTTTCGATGAGATCGGGGCGGATCATACTGTCGCGGTTCACGCCCGGATCGTGTTGGGTAGAGACAAGCACGGTCTTCAGGCGAACCGGACGACCGTTCTCGTAGTCGAAACTGACCTGCGTCTTGCCGTCCGGACGCAAGTAGGGAACCGTTCCCGCACGGCGAACCTCTGCGAGACGTTCAGCCATGCGATGGGACAGATGGATGGGCAACGGCATCAGCTCGTCTGTCTCGTCACATGCGTACCCGAACATCATGCCCTGATCGCCCGCACCCTGTTCGTCGTACTTGTCGCCCGAGGCCGCACCGGAGCGGAGCTCTTCGGACTTGTCGACGCCGGCAGCGATGTCGGTGGACTGTTCGTCGAGGCTGATCATCACGCCACAGGTTGCGCCGTCGAAGCCATAGCTCTCGGAGTTGTAGCCGATCTTGGTGATGCGGTCGCGCACAACCTTGGGGATATCGACGTAGGCACTCGTGGTGACCTCGCCAGCCACGATTGCCAGGCCCGTGGTCACCAGGGTCTCGCATGCAACTCGGCTCATCGGATCCTGTTCGAGAAGCGCATCGAGAATCGAGTCAGAGATCTGATCTGCCATCTTGTCGGGGTGACCCTCGGTTACGGATTCAGAGGTGAAGGTGAAGTTTTCAGCCACGGCAGATGCTTTCTAGTAATGGGAATAGTCAGTGGTTGGTCAGAGGCGTTGAGAGATCATGACACAGAGCTCGGTTCCGATCTCTGCTTTGGACCGCAGCGAGAGTGCGACCTCGCTGCCGTCGATGGCATACACCGTCACGGCGTTGGTGCTGTGGGCAAAGCCGGTGTTCTCGCCCGCCACATTGTTGGCGACGATCATGTCGGCGCCCTTCCGTGACAGCTTTCCTCGGGCGTTGTCGGCCACGTTGGACGTTTCGGCTGCGAAGCCCACCAAGAGCGCGTGTAACTCGCCGTTGGCTTTTCGCTTGCCAAGATCAGCCAAGATGTCGACCGTCGGGGTGAGCACAATCTGGGGTACGCCGTCGGCCTTCTTGATCTTGTGCGGAGCGATCTCGGAAGGGGCGAAGTCCGCCACCGCTGCAGCCATCACGATCGCGTCTGCGTCCGATGCTGCGCGGAGCACTTCTCGATGCAATTCGGCCGCAGTAACCACGTCGGTTCGTTCGATCTGCGAGCCGCTGGGGAGGTTGGAGGTGGTGATGAGTCTCACCTTGGCGCCGGCGCGGGCCGCGGCCTCAGCGATCGCATGCCCTTGCTTGCCCGTTGATCGATTTCCGATAAATCGAACCGGGTCGATTGGCTCTCGGGTCCCACCGGCGGTCACGACCACAGTTCGACCATCGAGAACCTGCGGGATGTCAGCGCCGAGCGTGGCGATCGCGGTTTGGACGACCGTCTCGGGGGCGGCGAGCCGCCCCTTGCCGATATCTCCACCGGCAAGCCGTCCTTCTTCGGGTGGAACGATCACCACGCCGCGGTCCATCAGAACACCGATGTTCTCTTGGATGGCGGGGTGGTCCCACATCTCAGTATGCATCGCGGGACAGATGACGACCGGAGCTTCTGTCGCCACCAGTGTGGCCGACAGCAGATCGCCCGAACGCCCCGTCCGCATGTCGGAAATGATCCGGGCCGTTGCGGGGCACACCACGATCAGGTCGGCGGTCTGACCCAAGTGGGTATGCGGGATGGTGTGGGAGTCATTCCATAGAGATGTCTTGGGCGGCTCGGAAGCCAAGGCCCGGAACGTGGTCTCTCCCACCATGTTGAGCGCAGCATCGGTGAGAACAGGGATCACGTGAGCGCCAGCATCCACCAGGCGCCGACAGACTTCGATCGACTTATACGCCGCGATGCCGCCGGTGACGCCAAGGACGACCCGCTTGCCCGACAGCGGCATGGTGGCTACTTCTTGTCGGCAGCTTCGGCAGCGGCAGCTTTGGCGGCCTCTGCTTCAGCAGCAGCCGCATCCGCGGCGGCCTGAGCCTCGGCGGCTGCAGCTTCAGCCTCAGCCTCCAGATCTCGTTCAACCCGCAGAATCTTGTCGGCCGCGATCTCCTCGAACGCGATCGATAGCGGCTTCCGGGCAACCGAGGCCACCTGAGGAGGTACGTGGGTTCCGACACCTTCGGAGTTCAAATCCCCGAAGTAGGCGTTGATCTGACGTGCTCGGGTCGACGCAAAGGTGCACAGCCCAAACTTGGAGTCTGTGCGCTCCAGCAGCTCCTCAACAGAGGGTTCCATCATCGAATCAGTCCGCTCACTCATAGCCATCCAATCCTATCGGCAATTACCGCTCGCTGGTGATTATCCGGCGGAGCTCCTCCACAGTTTCTTCAACGGTGTGGTTTACCACGACCTTGGCCCCGAGCTCGATACCCGCAGTGGCCTCTTCTGCCGCCTTGGCTACCCGTGCTGCCACCTTCTCGGGAGGGTCGCCACGGTATTCCAATCGAGCCCGCTGGGCCTCCGGGGATGGCGCTTCGATGAAGATGAGGATCGGATCATCCACGAGGTCGACCACTTGGCGTGCACCCTGGACGTCGATCTCCAAAATGATGTCTGCACCCTCGGGGGCAGTAGGGACCGGCGTGCCATAAAAGTTGCCCAGGAACTCGGCCCATTCCAGGAAGCCGCCCTTGTCTCGCAACGCAATGAAATCCTCGCGCGACGAAAACACGTAGGCATCATCGGGCTCGCCCGGTCTCTGCTCCCTCGTCGTCCAGCTGCGACTCAGCCAAAGATCGGGGTACTTTTCGACAAGCGCCGCGACAACCGTCCCCTTCCCGACACCGCCGGGACCGGAGACAACGACAACTCGCCCCGTATTGTTCGTTCGGCTGTCGCCTTGGTTCAGGAGAATGCCTCCAGCAGGGCCGCACGTTGCTTGGCCCCGAGTCCGGAGAGTCGTCGAGATTCAGCAATCCCGAGATCTTCCATCGATCTACGTGCCCCAACCTTGCCCACACCGGGCAAGGATTCGAGCACAGCAAGCACTTTGATCTTCGCAATCACTTCGTCCGCGTCGGCCTGATCCAGAAGCTCAGGCAGCGTGACACTGCCCATCTTCAGGCGATGCTTGACCTCGGATCGAATCTTGCGCACCTCGGCAGCCTTCGCCAGGGCTGCCCTTCGCTGTTCATCTGTAAGTTTCGGAGGAGTAGGCATGCTTCTACCGTAACGGAAATGAAACGAAAGATATAGTCACCCGACGATCAAACAAGGCCTGCGAACAGGGCTGATGCCGCAGCAGCGGGATCCTCAGCCAGTGTGACGGCCCGTCCAACCACCAAGAGATCGGCACCCAAGTCGAGTGCTTCCGAAGGCGTGACCGCTTTCGGTTGATCGTGCCGCTCACCCGAGGCTGCACGGATTCCGGGGGTGACCCGCATGATCCGGGGGGCCATTTCGCCGATGCTCTTCAGGTCAGGAGCCGAACACACGATGCCACCACAGCCGGCCTCGATCGCGGTGCGCAACCGATTGGGGACAATGTGGTCCGGAGCGGTGTCGTCGCTGGTCAGGACGGTAATCGCAAGTGCGACGGGCTCAGCCAGCCCGGCGTTCGAGGCCCCTTCCGCCAACCCTTCGGCTCCAGCGCGCATCATCGTGGAACCGCCATGAGCATGCATTGTGAGGTAGCTGACACCCAGTGCACCTGCGACTTTGGAAGCCTTCTTGACAGTGGTGGGGATGTCGTGAAGTTTGAGGTCGAGAAAGACATCCATTCCCTGGTCGACGATGGCGCCGATCGCATCGGGGCCGGCAGCTGTGTAGAGCTCGAGTCCGATCTTGGCGACGCCAAACCATGGCTTCAAATCGCGAGCGAGTCGATTGGCTTGCACCAAGTCGTCTACATCGAGGGCCAAGGCCATCTTTTCTCGAAGGGCTGCTGGCAGCCCACCGGTTGCATCACTGGACATAGTTCTCCTCACAATTGTCCCGCCGAGACGTTAGTAGATGACGCCGGCTGGCTGGTGGTTCAACCCGAGACCCGCCAAACGCCTCCAACCGTCTACAACGAGGGGGCCTCAATTGGGCGCAGATCTGCAGTCCCAATGAGTTCTGAGAACGTTCCGACCTGCTGAGCTTCGAGCCATGGCTCGAGCTCGGTGATGAGCCGGAAGCAGGTGCGGGGATCGGAGAAGTTGGCCGTGCCAACCTGAACCGCCGATGCACCGACCAGCGCGAACTCGATGACATCTTCGACCGAGGCGACACCACCAGCAGCCACTATCGGTGCCGCTGGGAGTTCCCTGTGGACCTCCGAAACCGCCTTTACGGCCAAGGGGTGAATCGCGGGCCCCGAGACCCCACCGGCACCGTTTCCGATCCGGGGTCGCCTGGTTATGGGATCAACGCTTAGACCCATGTAGGTGTTGGACACCGTCAGCGCATTTGCTCCAGCATCCATGGCAGCCCGTGCGACCGGTAACAGCATGGGTCCCGCGTTTGGGCTCAACTTCGCCCAACGTGGCCGGTTCGCTGCGCCGGTAGCCAACATGACGGCCTTCGTAGCGTCGACGGAGTGAGCGAACAATTCGTTGCCCTTCTCGGTGTTTGGACAGCTGATGTTGACCTCGACCGCTACAACCTCTGGAGGCAGGGAAGCGACCATCGACGCTGCCTGTTCGTATTCTTCCACCGACCGGCCCCAGATGGAGACAACAACATCGGCGCCCGACCCGATGAGCGATGGCAACTCGTCCCGTGCCCAGGCTTGGATCCCTGGTCCCTGCAGTCCGACCGAATTGATCATTCCGCTCGGCGTTTGGTGTACGCGAACCGCAGCATTGCCAGCCCAAGGCGAGGGCAGGAGAGACTTAACGACCACTGCGCCGAGGGAAGACAGGTCACCAAAGGCGCCTAGTTCCCCACCATGACCACCAGTCCCCGAGGCTGGCATGATGGGCGCCTTCAGCGTGAGGTCACCGACCGTTGTCGATATGTCAGCCACGAATCAACGCGTGCGAACGCTTTGGAGCGAGCGGACGGTCAGAGGGGCGGTTGCCCACTCGGTAAGTCCGATCGCAATCGCCGACGCTGCGGCCACGGTGGTGATCAACGGGATGTTATTGATAGAAGCCGCGGTTCGAATGTAGGAACCATCGGCCCGAGCGCCTCGCCCGGCTGGCGTGTTCACGACGAGCGACACGTCGCCAGCCCGAATTGCATCGATCGCGGTTCGGCCGTCAACACCGTCCATTACGTCGCCGTCCTCGCCTAGCTTGGCCAGTGTTTCAACAACCTCGATACCCTCTGCGGCCAGCGCCGCCGCGGTGCCTGCCGTGGCGATAAAGGAAAACCCGATCTTGTGAAAGGCCTTGGCCGACTCGATACCGCGGGCTTTATCGCGATCTGCCAGCGACAAGAAGATGGCGCCGTCGTTCATTGATTCGGGCGACAAGTCCATGCCCGATCCCAGCTGAGCCTTCACAAACGCCAAGCCCGGGGATGAGTCCAGGCCCATAACTTCACCGGTGCTGCGCATCTCGGGGCCCAACAACGCATCGGTATCGGGGAAACGGCCGAAAGGAAGAACCGCTTCCTTCACTGCGAACAAGCCGGACATCGGACTGGTCCGATCGACCAAACCTTCGGCCTCAACCTCGGCGAGGGTGGACCCAGCCATGAGCCGGGCCGCTACCTTCGCCAACGGCCGGTCGGTTGCTTTGGCAACGAACGGCACCGTTCGGGACGCACGAGGGTTGGCCTCGATGACGTACACGTTGTCACTGCCGTCGTCGCTTACCTGGACCGCGAACTGAACATTGATAAGCCCGACCACGCTGAGCTCATCGGCGATAGCCTTTGCGTGACCTTCCAGGATCGAAATGGTCTCCGCCGACAGATTGGGCGGAGGGAGAACACAGGCCGAGTCTCCACTGTGGACACCCGCCTCCTCAACGTGTTCCATCACGCCGCCGATCATTACTTCACCGGTGTTGTCACGAAGGGCATCGACATCCACCTCGGTGGCGTCATCCAAGAATCGATCGATCAGCACGGGCCGCTCCGCGGACAAGCCACCTTCTCGCCCCAGAGATCCGTCGGAAGCCATCGCCTGCATGGCTGCGGTGAGGTCGTCGTCGTTGAACACGATCTCCATTGCTCGACCACCGAGGACATAGCTGGGGCGCACGAGGACCGGGTAGCCAACGTCGTTCGCAATACCGACCGCCTCGGAGATCCCCGACGCAGTCCCACCCGGAGGCTGGGGAATACCAGCCCGCTCACACAGTCCTGCCCACTCTTCGCGATCCTCCGCCAGATCGATGCTGGCCGGTGAGGTGCCAAGAACGAGCTCGGGGGGGAGAAGATTTGCCAGTTTCAACGGAGTCTGACCGCCGAGGGAAACAATGACACCCACCGGGTCTTCCACGTCGATGACGTTCATCACGTCTTCATAGGTCAGCGGTTCGAAGTACAGGCGATCGGACGTGTCGTAGTCGGTGCTGACGGTCTCGGGGTTGCAGTTGACCATCACGGTCTCATAGCCCGCGTCGGAGAGAGCAAAGCTGGCGTGGACACAGCAGTAGTCAAACTCGATCCCCTGACCAATCCGATTGGGTCCGGACCCGAGAATGACAATGCGTGGTTTGGTGCCGGGTCGCACCTCACTCTCATCCTCGTACGTCGAATAGTGATAGGGCGTAAACGCCTCGAACTCGCCCGCACAGGTGTCGACGGTCTTGAACGTTGGAGCGACTCCGACCTCTAGACGCTTCGATCGAACCGTCGCCTCATCGGCACCGAGAATCTGGGCCAACTGGGCATCTGAGAACCCAAGCTGCTTAGCCCGGCGCCACTGCGCTCTGGACATCCCATCGACGGACTCTCCACTCAACGCGGATGCCTCTTCGGTGATGTAGGACATTTGATCGACGAACCACGGATCGATCTGGGTGACCTCTACCACCTCCTCGATCGTCATGCCGCGCCGCAGACCTTCCTCTACTTCAAACAACCGGTCGGGCGTGGCGATGGACATCTTGACCCTCAAATCGTCCAGTGACACGTCGGCGAAGCGCTCGGCCCCCGGCCCGTAGTTCAGACCGGTGTGACCCTGCTCCAACGATCGGCATGCCTTTTGCAGACTTTCGGTGAAGGTGCGGCCGATAGCCATCACCTCACCAACGCTTTGCATTGCGGTGCCTAGTGTGTCTTTGGTACCGGGGAACTTCTCGAAGGTCCAACGCGGAATCTTGGTGACGACATAGTCGATTACCGGCTCGAAACTGGCTGGCGTAACACCCGTGATGTCGTTGGTGATCTGGTCGAGCGTGTAGCCGACCGCCAACTTGGCGGCGATCTTCGCGATAGGAAACCCGGTGGCCTTTGAAGCCAGAGCGGACGAACGAGAAACGCGCGGGTTCATCTCGATCACGACCATCCGACCGGTCTCGGGATGTACCGCGAATTGCACGTTCGAGCCGCCGGTTTCGACGCCCACTCGGCGGAGCACAGCGAACGCTGCATTTCGCATCTCTTGATATTCGACGTCGGTCAAGGTCTGAATCGGTGCCACCGTGATCGAGTCACCGGTGTGAACGCCCATGGGGTCGACGTTCTCGATTCCACAGATGATCACCTGGTTATCCAGACGATCGCGCATGACCTCGAGTTCGAATTCTTTCCATCCGGTGATGGATTCTTCAACCAGGATCTCATTTGCCGGGCTGGCATCGAGGCCGTTTCGGCAAACCTTGATGAACTCTTCGGGCGTGTGAGCAATGCCAGTGCCCCGACCGCCCAAGATGTAGGCGGGTCGAATAATTACCGGAAGGCTGATCTTTTCGAGAACTTCATGCGCCTCCTCCATCGTGGTTGCGATGCCACTTCGAGGCACATCCAGTCCGATTTCGAGCATCGCCTCCTTGAACTGGCTGCGGTTCTCGGCCGTTGCAATGGCTTCTGCGTCGGCTCCGATCATCTCCACATCGTGCTCGGCCAGCACGCCTAGCTCTTCGAGCTCAATGGCGAGGTTCAGTGCCGTCTGTCCCCCGAGGGTGGGCAGCAGGGCGTCAGGGTTTTCCTGTTCGATGATGCGGGTGAGCACTCGAGCAGTGAGCGGCTCTACGTAGGTGGCGTCCGCGAAGTCCGGGTCGGTCATGATCGTGGCCGGGTTGCTGTTGGCCAGGATGACTCGATAGCCCTCCTCTCGGAGAACTCGGCACGCCTGGGTTCCCGAGTAGTCAAACTCACAGGCTTGGCCAATGATGATCGGACCCGAGCCGATGACCAGAATGCTGTTGATATCGGTGCGCTTGCCCATTAGTTGCCTGCCTTCGCTGCAGCTGGGTTCTCGAGCATCAGTGACTCGAATCGTTCGAACAAATAGCGACTGTCATGGGGCCCTGGGCTCGCTTCGGGGTGATGCTGCACGCTGAATGCGGGCGCCCCAATGACTTGTATTCCCTCACAGACGCCGTCGTTCAAGTTGACGTGGGTCACGTGGGCCTTGCCGTTGAGCGACGCGGCGTCGGCGGCAAAGTTGTGATTCTGGCTCGTGATCTCGACCTTGCCAGTGGTCTCGTCGCGTACAGGGTGGTTTGCACCATGGTGGCCAAACGGCAGCTTGGTAATCGAACCACCAACGGCCGTGGACAACAGCTGATGACCGAGGCATATCCCGAAAATCGGGACTTCTCCAAGCAGTTGCCGGATCGCCTCGGTGGCGTAGGGAACGGTCCCCGGATCACCGGGACCGTTCGAGAGAAAGACGCCGTCAGGGTTCATGGCCAGGACTGCCGATGCCGGGGTCTGTGCCGGGACTACTTCAACTCGGGCGAACTGAGCGAGCTGTTGACCGATGGCGGTCTTCATGCCGTAGTCGTAGGCCACAACGGTGAGATCACGTTCGCTCGGGATGGTATATGCGGTCGGTGTGGTGACCGTAGAGACGAGGTCGATCCCGTCGGTCCCCGGTTCGTTCTTGGTAGCAGCCGTCAGCTGCTCCATCGACACCGCTCGTTCTCCCTCAACCGGTCCGAACGAACCGACCATCGCTCCGTTGGTCCGGATCAGGCGCGTGAGGCGTCGAGTGTCGAGGCCGCTGATTCCGGGAAGCGCATGGCTGAGGAGAAACGAATTGATATCGCTTTCGCTTCGCCAGTTCGAAGCTCTTCGTGACATCTCTCGCACGATCACGCCACGGCTGAACGATCCACGACTCTCTGCGTCGGTTCGGTTGGTTCCATAGTTGCCGATGTGAGGGTATGTGAAGGTGATGATCTGGCCCGCATAGGAAGGATCGGTGATGATCTCCTGGTATCCGCTGTGGGCGGTGTTGAACACGACCTCTCCCGAGGCGATGGGATCTCCGTCGGGCAATGCGCCGATGAACTCGCCCTCGAAGGTCGAACCGTCGGCCATTACGAGTGCGGCTGCGATTGGTGTAGTCATCGGGTTACCTCGAAATTGGCGAGAACGTGCTCGCCCTTGTAGAACGTGTGACGCGCCCGGCCACGTAGCGAGCGTCCTTCGAACGGAGTGTTTGAAGCGATGCTCGACATGGCCGCGCCCGACACCTCCCACTGATGCTCCAGATCGAGCACTGCGATATTGGCTGGACGGCCGGCCGCCAGGGCCGCCCCTTGAGTGTCGGTCATGCGGGCGATCGCCGCTGGCCGGTTGGTGAGCAGGGCCAATAGATCAGCCAGCGGAAGGTCCAGCTCCTCCAACGCCACGGCGAACGCAGTTTCCAGGCCCAGCATCCCGGGCGGAGCCTCGTCGAAGGAGCGCTCCTTTGATTCGTCGGTATGGGGCGCGTGGTCTGTGGCGATGGCATCGATGGTGCCATCCTCCAGACCTGCTTTGACCGCCGCTCGGTCTGCATCGGTTCGCAGCGGCGGATGTACCTTGAAAACAGGATCAAAGCTCGCGCACGCTGCGTCGGTAAGGCTGAAGTGATGGGGGGTCGCCTCGGCAGTGACGGGGAGGCCGCCGGCTTTCGCGGCTCGCACCATGGCTACCGCTCCTGCGGTAGACACGTGCTGAAAATGCACATGTACCCCGGTGAGTCGCGAGAGCGCAATGTCCCTCATCACCATAAGATCTTCGGCTTCGGCGGGTTGGCCACCGAGACCCAGCTTGGCTGACCACTCGCCCTCGTTCATCACGCCACCCTTACTCAGGGCTTCTACTTCGCAATGTTGGGCGAGAACCACCGGTCGGCCGTCATCGGGAAGCCCGCCCGCATACTCCAAGGCGGAGCGCATGAACTTGGCGTCCTGAACACCGTTGCCGTCGTCGGTGAAGATTCTGACCCCGGCGTGAACCAGCTCGCCCATGGGGCTGAGTTGTTCGCCTTTTCGGCCAACTGAAATCGCCGCGGACGGCGAAACTTCGCACAGGGCCTTTCGACCGGCGGCCATTACTTGCTCGACAACTGCGACCGAGTCGGTTGACGGAGTGGTATTTGGCATCGCCACAACCCCGGTGAAACCGCCACGCGCCGCCGCCCGACTACCGGTGAGAATCGTCTCTGCCGCTTCCATCCCCGGTTCACGAAGATGAACATGAAGATCTACAAACCCGGGGGAAACGACAAGACCTTCACAGTCCAGCTCCTCGTCGGCTCCCAAGCCCTTTCCGACCTCGACGATGAGACCGGAGTCGGTATCGATCACAACGTCAGCGATTCGGTCTCCGTTGCCGTCGACCACACGGCCGTCCTTCAGTACCAGGGTGCTCATGCGGTTTCTTTCACCTTCGTTGCAGGATCTGACGCATTGTCAGGTTTGGTTGAGGAGTCCTGCGGCGCAGGATCGACGTGATCGGATCCGGATTCTTCGCCTTCGGCAGGGTCGGGAGTGTCGACCAGGTTGAGGTCCTCGACCACCGCCCGCTCGTCGTCGGTGTCGAAACGGCCAGGACCGAGGATGGAGTACAGAACCGCCATACGCACCACGACGCCATTGGCGACCTGTTGGGTAACGAGAGACCGGTCGCTGTCGGCCACCGCCGCATCGATCTCGACGCCTCGATTCATGGGGCCCGGGTGCATCACAACCGCATGGGGGGCCATACGCGAGGCACGCTCGGCGGTGAGCCCATAGACAGAGCGATACTCACCAATTCCTGGGATCACCGCTTCGGCGATTCGTTCGCGCTGGATTCGTAGCATGTAGGCAACGTCGACGCTATCGATCACGTCGTCGATGTTCTTCACAACACTGACCGGGTAACCGAACATGGTTCCATCGCGGTGGGGAGGGAGCAACGTGTGAGGACCGCAGACCACGACCTCAGCTCCCATCCGGGTAAACAGGGAGATGTTCGAGCGAGCAACCCTACTATTGAGGATGTCGCCCGCCAGCAGAATCCGCTTGCCAGCGATCTCCCCGAGCGCCTCCCGCATCGTGTATGCATCGAGGAGGGCTTGGGTGGGGTGTTGATGACGACCATCGCCGGCGTTGACAATGGCGGCGTCGGTGTAGCGGCTAATTGCGCCGGGGACTCCAGGGTGGGCGTGACGAACCACGATCGCGTCGACCCCCATCGCCGTGATGGTCTCAACCGTGTCACGTAGTGATTCGCCCTTGCTAAGGGACGAGGCACCTGCGGCAAAGGTTGCGACATCGGCCGACAAGCGGCGAGCTGCGATGTCGAAGCTTGACCGGGTTCTCGTGGAGTCTTCAAAGAACGCCATCACGATGGTTTTGCCGCGCAGTGCCGGAACTTTGGGCACGGACCGCTTTTGAACCTCGGCGAAACTTGCCGCCAGGTCGAGAAGGCTTTCAATGTCGTTTTCGCTTAGATCATCGATCGAAAGGAGCTGCTTCACTGTCCGCCCTTTTGCATCTCGCCCAGCTCGACCGAATCCATCGTGGCGTTCACCACTTCGATTCTGCGGGTGGGAAGGTTCTTTCCTACGAAGTCGGGACGGATGGGCAACTCCCGATGTCCCCGATCAACCATGACCGCCAACTGCACTGCACGGGTTCGGCCCTGATCGAGCAGGGCGTCGAGCGCGGCACGGATAGTCCGCCCGGTGAACAACACGTCATCTACCAGAATCACGGTTTTTCGGTCGATGTCGAACGGCATATCGGTGACCGCTTCGGGCAAGACCGGCCTCAGATTGATGTCATCGCGATAGAACGCGACATCGAGCTTGCCGAGGGGCACCTCGGTGCCTTCGATGTCTGCAAGCTGGCGCGCGATCGCCGAGGCGAAGGCAATCCCCCCGGTTTGAAGGCCTACGACACATACATCGGTGAGGCCTTCGTTCCGCTCGATGATCTCATGCGCCATGCGACGCACCGCCCGAGCGACTGCATCACGGTCAAGGACCGTAGTTCTGGGTACAAAAACGCCCCCGTAAGGGGGCGCAAGTTGACGTTCGCGTTCAGCCATTGCTGCCGCCAAGGTATTCCATCGGTTCTCCTGTCCCGTATGAGCCTCCCGGACTCATTTCACGGTTCAAGGCAAAGTCTATCCGGCCCGGCCAGCGTTAATAACCAGTTGCGGATTGATCTAGCGAAGTTCCTGCTTTCGCCGCGGCCACCGCAGCGCTCGAGAGCAACTCGGCCGACTGCACGTCGCTGGTAACGGTGACCATTTGGAAGCCGAAGTCCAGTCGATCCGCCGCCATCTTGGGTGTGCTGTGCACACCGGGTGCAATACCGTTGGCCTTCGCTGCCGCAATAATCCGCTCACTGGCGTCGAGAAATCTTTGATCCATCTGCTCGAGGTTTGGAGGAATGCCGATCGAGCGACTCATATCCGAAGGCCCAACGTAGAACGCGTCGATCCCGGGGACGTTCGCGATGTCTTCTACAACGCTCAGCGCCTCAACCGTCTCGATCATTGGAATGCACACGATCTGGTCGTTTGTGTCGGGGGCGCCGTAGTTGGGTCCCAACGCACCGGCCGCAACGATCGGCCCGTTGCTCCGTGAGCCGAGTGGGGGGTAGTTACACGCTGCAACCGCGGCCTCGGCCTCGGCTACCGAGTTGACCATTGGAATGATCACACCCATCGCTCCAGCGTCCAGAACACGACCGATGATTCCCGGCTCGTTCCACGGGACTCGAACGATTGGAGTGGCCGGAGATCCTTCCATTGCCATCAGCATCGCCAGCGTCTCCCGATAGTCGGCCGTGCCGTGTTGCATGTCGATACAGACATAGTCAGCCCCAGTACCTGCGAGCCGACGAGCCAGAAGAGGATCCGCCAACGACAGCCACAGTCCGACGGTGTTTTCACCGCGTTGCCAGGCGGATTTCAGAGTGTTTTCGCGCACTCCCGCACCCTACTGCACCCATCTCGATCTCAGTACGGGGCCGCCGATTTGGCTCTCCTTGGGGCAGGGAAGCTGGGACGAATTGGATGATCGCGAGGTTCTCTGCGTGATCAGCAACTACGACGAGACCAAGAAAACCGGTTCTGCAAAGAACACGGGGGTCTAGTCGGCGACTTCTGCCTCGCCCTCAGCCTCACCCTGCAGTGAGCGTTGGATCGTGCCAAGAATGCCGTTTACAAATCGACTGCTCTCCTCGGTGGAGAACAGGCCCGTGAGATACACCGTCTCGGCGATCACCACGCCGGGCGGTGTTTTCGATTCCAACAGCTCTGCGGCCCCCAAGCGAAGAAGCGTGAGATCCATCAACGGCATCCGATGAAGGTCCCAGTTAGCTGAGGCCTCGGCAATACGCCGATCAGCTTCATCCTTGTGGGTTTCGGCATCGGTGAGCAGCTGCACGGTGAGCTCATCTGGAGCGATGACTCGTTCCGCGAGAAGATCGGCGACGCTGAGCCCACGTACCTGTTGTTCATAGGCGAGCTCGACCGCATTTTCACGTGCGGCGCGTCGGCTCCCAATTTCACCGCGGACTTGGGCTTTCATCAGGCGCGGGTGATGTACTCGCCCGAGCGGGTGTCGACCTTTACGACGTCACCCTGCTCAACGAAAAGCGGAACCTGAATGACAAGGCCAGTTTCGAGGGTGGCCGGCTTACGCGCCCCCGAGACGCGGTCGCCTTGGACGCCGGGCTCGGTCTCGGTGATGGTGAGCTCCACCGAAGCAGACATGTCGGAACCGACGATCTCGTCTCCGTAGAACTGGATCGTGATGGTGTCGCCTTCACGCAGGTAATTTCCGGCATCACCCATGGTTTCGGCCGGAACCGTGAGCTGCTCGTAGCTCTCGGCATCCATGACAACGAAGCCATCCTGATCCTTATAGAGGAACTGTTGGTCGCGCTTTTCGATGAAGGCCCGCTCCATACGCTCGCCCGCTCGGAACGTACGATCAACGACCGCCCCGGTGCGCATATTGCGAAGGGTGGTACGAACAAACGCTCCGCCCTTGCCCGGTTTCACGTGCTGAAACTCATTGATCTGGTAAAGCCCATCGCTGCCCAGATCGATGGCCATTCCGTTTTTGAAGTCTGAGGTGTTGATCGCCATAGCCCCACCAGTCTAGGTCGAGCGTGTGGGGATCATCGTCGACGCTGCCTGCCCGTCCGATCTACCCAGGTGCCGGCAGCTCCGCCTACAGCGCTGGACACAGACCTTTGGGAAAGTTAGTGATCGTCTCGGGGCCAGCTTCGGAGGTGATCACAAGATCTTCAACCCGCACTCCCCCGATGCCGGGAACGTACGCACCAGGTTCGACCGTGAGCGCCATCGACGGGACAACCACACCCTCGACTCGGGCCGACAGGATGGGATTTTCGTGGATGAACAAGCCAACGCCGTGACCGGTTCCGTGCTCGTACACACCTTCCTGCCCCGAGGCCTCAAGGTGGCTTCGAGTTTCGTGGTGGATCGATCGCAGTTCTCTACCGACCTGAGCAACCTCCACTCCATGCTGCTGAGCTTGCAACACGTTTTCATACCAACGCTGCTGGTGGGCGGTCGGCTTTGCTGAGCCCACCACAATCGTGCGTGTCATATCGGACCCATAGCCTTCAACGGTGGCTCCGAAATCAATCACCACAAGGTCGCCGTCTTCAATCGTTCGAGCCGAAGGACGAGCGTGAGGTTTTGCGCCGTTGGGGCCGCTCGCCATGATGGTGCTGAAGCTCGCTCGTTCCGAGCCGCGCTCGGCCATCTCCCATTCCAGCAGGCGAGCCAGTTTCAACTCGGTCTCGCCAGCCACAATATTGGGGAGGAGTGCGGCTAGTGCGTCGTCGGCTATCTGGCCCGCTCGCCGGAGCGCTGCAACCTCATCGGTGTCCTTGATGCGTCGCAATTCGGCGATCTGACCCGCAGACGGAGCGAGCGCGAGCTTGGATCCAGCGTCGACCAAGGCGGTCTGCATCTCGTCAGCGGCGCTGACGGTGAGGTGGTCTGACTCGAACCCGATGGTAGGAGCATCCACCCGCTCGAGGAGAAGGTCCGACACTCGCTCGCCCGGCGCAGAAGAGGCGATGACCACCTCGACCTCTGCCGGAACTTCGTTCGAACCCTGCTCGCGATACCGGCTGTCGGTGATCAAGGCTGCTGCCCCTCCACTGACCAACACCTGCCCATTCGAACCGGTAAACCCGGTAAGCCATCGGACATTGAGCGGATTCGAAACCAACAGGTACGAGCCATCGACACCGAGGATCGATCGAAGGTTTTCTAGCCGACCGACATGGTTCATCGATCAAAAACCGAAAAGGCAGCGAGGAGGAGCTCTCGATCGTCGATCCGCACCGGCTCCACTCCGTTGGGACCATCGAGCACAAAAGTGACACCGTCGACGGCCTTCTTATCTCGACTGAACAGGTCGACCAGTTCGGAAGGCTCGACCCCATCGGGCAGCGACGCATCTATCCCGTACGCGTCGAGAACTCGAAAATGTTCAGCGACGTGAGCATCATCGACTCGGCCGAGTCGCCGGGCGAGCTCCGCGGCATACGGAAGCCCGATCGCCACCGCCGTTCCGTGGCGAAGCGTGTAGCTCTTGGCCGTTTCCAACGCATGCGCCAAGGTATGGCCGTAGTTGAGAATGGCTCGGCGACCACCCTCGGTCTCATCCTCAGCCACCACATCGGCCTTCAGGCGGACACAGGCCGCCACTCGTTCGGCCAGTTCAAGCTCATCGAGACGGCCGCCGCCGAGAAAGTGATACTTGGCAAGCTCGCCCATTCCCGCGTCGTATTCGAGTTTGGGCAACGTCGACAACGTCTCGGTGTCGCAGAGGACCGCGGTTGGTTGCCAGAAGGAACCGACCAGGTTCTTTCCTTCGGCGAGATTGACACCGCACTTCCCCCCAACCGACGCATCGATCTGACCCAGCAACGTGGTCGAAACGTGAATGACGCCAATTCCGCGGTGATAGACGGAAGCAACGAAGCCGGCAAGATCGGTGACGACACCACCTCCGACACCGACCACCACATCGTTTCGGGTCATACCCCATCGAGCCATTTCACTGGTCAATGACTCGACGGTGGACAGCTGCTTTGCGGCCTCGCCCTCCGGGACGTGAAAGACACGGTGCTCGATGCCAGGATCCACCGACCACGGCAGATGTTCTTGCGTGATGATGGCGGCCCGCTTGGCCGCGGCGGGCATGACCTCCGCGAGGTGGTGACGAACCCCGTCTCCAACATGGACGGTGTAATCGCGCCCACCCCCGACATCGACTGCTTCATAGAACACCGGACCCTGCGTGACGGGCGCGGCAGCGACCGCCTTGGCCACGAGGTCGACGGTCTTTGGAACCGAGTGTCCGTCGACGCTGATCGATGCATCTGCGACCGATTGGTACGCCCGTTGCCGCTCTCGGTGGAGGTGCGTGAGAGCCTCAACGGGATCTGCTCCGAGGAGGGGACGATTTGGGTCAGTGCCGATCCGTCCGGCAAGCACCTCTGGTGAGCCGTTGAGGTAGACGACTGTTGCATCGGCGAGTTCAAGTGCCTTGCGATTGGGTTCGGCCAACACCACCCCGCCCCCCGTGGCGAGCACAAAGGGCTCACTGCCCGAGAGCACCTCCAAAAGGGCCCCCGTCTCACGGGTACGGAAGCCGGGTTCGCCCTCTGCGTCGAAGATGGCGGGGATGGTCAGCTGCGAACGCTGTTCGATGACTTCGTCCAAATCAACGAAACGACGACCGGATCGGATGGCGAGACGCCGACCGATGGTGGACTTTCCTGCTCCCATAAGACCAACGAGGACGACCGAACGCATGCTGCCAGAGTACAAGTACTGGGTTGGTCAGGGTGCGGGCTTTGGCTGGATCTGCACGGCTTCACCATTGAACAGACCAGGGTAACGAACCTGCAAGAACTGCCCGGTTCCGGGATCGGGCACCGAAACGTAGGTCCCGTTGTGTTCGACCTGAGCGTCGGAGAGGTGGTCTTCGAATTCGTTGACCACAGTCACCGGTACATCAGCGGCTGCGAAGCGATCTCGCCAGACATGCGCCGGTTCTCGCAGAAGCACCGGCTCCATGAGCTCGAGCATGCGCGGCCAGATGTGCTCGGCTCCATCGGCCTTGATCGATTCCCAGCGGTCGGACAATCCAAGAGCCTGAAGAACGCCCCGAAGCTGCTTGCCAGACACAGGTACGAGCGTGATCCACCCATCGCCGGTCTGGAGCACGGTGCGTCCGAGGTTCGACTGGGCCGGGAACGGGTCTGGATTCTGGCCGGGGACGCGGTGGCCCACGCTGATGTCGGCCCCATAGAAGTAGGCGTTGGCGTCGATCATCGCGACGTCACACACCATGCCATCGCCGCCAGAGTTGCTGCGGGCCAGCAGGGCTGCGGTCGCCGTCTGAGCGGCCGTCATTGCGGTCACCTTGTCGGCAACATTGGAGTTCGCGAGGAATAGGCCACCATCTCCGCCGGTGGAGAGCATCGCGCCTGTTTCGGCATGAATGACCATGTCGTAGGCGGGATTCTTTGCCTTCGGCCCTGTCTGGCCGTAGCCCGAGACGCGTACCCAGATGAGCGAGGGAAACTCCGCACGCACGACCTCTTCGGTTAAGCCGAGCGACTCGGCAACGCCGGGTCGCCAGTTGGTAAGGAATACGTCGGCGGTAGCGAGCAGACCCTTCAGGCGAGCGAGACCGTCCGGGTCCTTGAGGTCGAGGAAGACGCCATCCTTGTTTTGGTTGACCCCGCGAAACAGCAACGACGAGTCGCCGTAGAGCTCGCCCAAGCGGCGGTACGTTTCTCCTCGGGGCGGTTCGACCTTGATCACCTCAGCCCCCAGGTCGGCCAGGATCATCGTGGCGAACGGTCCGGCGATGAAGGCCGATGCCTCTACGACGCTGACGCCATCGAGCGGCTTCATGATCGAGGGAGACCAAGGACTCGGTCGCCAATGATGTTTCTCATGATGTCGGACGTGCCGCCCATGATCGTGTAGCTAGGCGCATACATCAGGTTGGTGCTGTAGGGATTGTCGAGCATCGCCTCGGCTCCGAGCACGTTCCCGGCAAACGTGGCGACTCGTTGTTCGTGCTCGGTGCAGAACGCCTTCGTCGCCGCGCTGAAACCCCGGGGGGCCTGCTTCAGAACCTCTCGGTACACCATCAACCTCCCAACCCAATAGTCGGTTTCAAGCCGAGCCATCTCCTGGCGGATGATGGGGTCCTCGGTGTCCGCTTTCGAAACGGCGTACTCGTAGACGAGTCGGTTGGAAACAAGACGGTCAATGCCGCCGCGTTCGTGTTCAAGTTGGACCATCGTCTGCTTGAAGGCGTTTCCTTCCACACCAACCAGATTTTCGACCGGCACCTTGACGTCGGTAAAGAAGATCTCACAGAAGTGGTTGTTAGAAATGGCGTCACGGATAGGCCGAACTTCGATGCCCGGAAGATCCATCGGCACGACCACCTCGCTGATTCCTTTGTGTGGAGGGCCATCGGCGCTGGTTCGGCAGATCAAATAGCAGTAGTCGGCCAGGGCGGCGTAGGAAGTCCAGATCTTTTGGCCGTTCACGATGAACTGATCGCCGTCGCGAACCGCCGTCGTCTTGAGCGACGCGAGATCGGATCCACTGTTGGGTTCGCTCATGCCGATGCACCATGTGCTCTCGCCCGCCAACATCGGAGGCAGATACTCCGCTTGCTGATCCGGCGTTCCGTAGGTGATAAACGAAGGACCCATTTGCCTATCCGCGAACCAGCTTCCACCGATCGGGGCGCCGATCGAAATCATCTCCTCAGCCATAACGACCCGTTCGATCGCTGGTCGGCCGCCACCGCCGAACTCCGACGGCCACGTCATTCCAATGAAGCCTTCTTCGGCCAGTCGTTTAGAGAACGCCGGGTTGTGACTGTTCAGCCAACAGTCGTAGTGAACGCCGTGCTCGGCAACTCCCTCTTGAGCCACGGCCCGGGCCCGCCTTCGCAGAGCATCGAGTTCGGGACCAAACGAAAAATCAAGACCGGACACCTCCACAAACTACCTGCGCGTACCCGCAGTGCCCGAATCGACCGCCAGCAGTCGGGACTAGATGCCAGCCGGCATCGTGATAGCGATGACAATGACCGTTCCGAGCACCATGAACGGCCCGAAGGGGATCTCCGCTTTGCGGCTTCGCTGTAACACCAGACCGATCACGCCACCGGACAGTAAACCGATGATCACCGCCACGAGCATTCGTTGAATGGCCATGAGTGGGTCATCGAACATCCATCCGATCGCCAAACCCAGGGTGGGAGCAAGCTTCACGTCGCCGAACCCCATTCCTGCGGGATAGATGCGGTACACCACCAAGAAGAACAGGTAGTAGAGACCGCCAGCCCACAATGCAGGAGCGATTCCGGCAGAGAAATCGTTCGGCGGGCTCATGACCAAAATGGCGAACAGCAACAAGCCGAGCGTCGGAAACGTCAAGACGTTCACCAGCAGCTTGGTTTCCAGGTCGATGACGCTCATGGCTACCAGAGCGGCGAACAGGAGTAGGTAGGGCCAGAGTTGCCAGGACAACCCAAAGCGAAAACCAGCCACGGCAAAGGTGGAGGCGGTCAGCAGGTCGGTGGCGATATAGCGCCAATGGCGATGCTGTTGTGTACAGGTGCTCGACCAGTTCAGAACCGGAACGAGGGATCGAGAACCCATTGACTCCCCACACGTGGGGCACCGATGGTCAGCCTTCAGCGGTTCTCGTTCCACCGCTCGATCCACTACAACGCCAACGGCTGGCCCGAGAATCAGGCCAGCCAGAAAGCACACGAATGCGATCAATGGGATCGACTAACTGTCGCTCTGGAGATACTTCATGAGAAGGCTGGCTTCGTCGTCGGCCGCGGCTGACCCATCGGCGTTCACCGACGCTGCTTCACTATCGCCGCCGAGCAAGCTGGCGGGTGGAGGCGGAGGCATCGGCGGGGTCGCGCTGAGGGTCGAGACGTCGTCGACCGACTCGGAGAATCGGCGAATCTCGTCCGGAGATGGCGGTGCAGGAGGAGGCGTCGGGGGGATGGCGTCGACCACGGGATTCGTCGCTGGAGCTTCCGGTACATCGGGGATTTCCGGGATATAGGACTCGGTGGTCGTCACCGGCAATGGCACAACGTTCGAGGCATTTTCTGAAACGAAGGCTGCAACATCGGACTCGGCTGGCGGAGCGTCAACTACAGCTTCCTCGGCGAGCGCCGTGTCGGCTTCGAAACTTACTGCGTGGGCTGATGCGGGCTCGTCGATAGACACCAGGCCGCGTTCGACCACGCTCTTGATTCGACGGCAACCTTTTAGTTCGCCAACGTTCAGGGTTGTGTAGGTCTGCGAAACCGAGCGGCCTTCGCCGATCGCAATAATGGTTTCCCATTCACCGCTGGTCAGCATGACCTGTTCGATCGGAAGTTTGGCGACCGGAGACAAGATGTGTTCGGGGCTGGGAATGACGGCCTCGATCGAGTTCCATTCCACGAGGAGCTCGCGGCCCCGCTCTACCAATGGTTCGATATCGGTCGATTCGCTGGGCGAAGGAGCAAGATCGTCAGCTACGAACGAGAAGTTTCCGCTCTCGAAGCGAAGCAACTCAAACATGACGTCTTCCCAGTCACCGCCGGCGACGACGTTGGAAGCTTCAGCCTGCACGAGCAGACCTTCGTCCACCCACAGCGAGCCGGTGCCACGATCGCCACTAATGCGAAGGTGGCCCGTCTTCATCGTGCCAGCCAATAGATTCAACACTTCGTCGAGCGTGAAGTTGTCGAGAGATCCCTGGAGCATTTCCTTACTTTCCGTTTAGAACTGCCTGTCGCATCACCGTGGTTGGCGCCGGTAACCCGGTCCAATGGGAGAATTGACGTGCTGCTTGGTGTACGAGCATCCCAACGCCTCCGATCGCGATGGCTCCTCGTTGGCGTGCTGTAGCCAAAAGGGGAGTTTCCCGCGGTTCGTAGACGATGTCGTGCACGATCAGATGTTGGTCTATCAGATCGGCAGGAAGTGGGATCTCGTGAGGATTCGGGCCGCCGGACATGCCAATGGGGGTCGCATTTATGAGGATGCTGGAGTCCGAGACCTGTTCGATTGGACCCGAGAATGCCTGTTCAGCGATCTCTGCTGCCGTCTCAGCAGTCTTCTCGGACCGACTCCAAACATGGATACCTTCCGCCCCTGATCTTCCCAGAGCTTCGATGATGGCGCGGGCGGCGCCACCACCCCCGAGGACCGTGAGGCGGCGCCCCGCTACCGAAACTCCCGACTCCTCTTCAAATGATGCAATGAATCCATCGCCATCGGTGTTGTCTCCATGGAGGGCGTCGCCATCCCAGTACACACAGTTACAAGCGCCTAGCGCCTGGACCGAACGACTGGGCACATCCACGGCTTGAGCGACCTCGGCTTTGTGCGGCATCGTGACCGACAGACCGCCGATGTCGAGGGTTCGCATGGCTTCAACCGCCTGAGCACCACGGCCCGGCGCTACTTCCAGCGCAACATAGGTCCAGTCTGCTCCACTGTGGGCGAACGCTGCATTGTGAATCGCGGGCGACAACGAATGCCGGACCGGTGAACCGATGACCGCGGCGAGCCGGGTAGCCCCGGTGGGCGCCGCCGGGCGGTTAGCCACAACCCAAGCCGAGGTCTGCACAGATCTGCTTGGCCGCGGCGAATTCCTCGGCCGTTTCCACAAACGTGTGCCGCCCGGCGGGGTCGGTCAGTACGTAGTAGAAGAACGGGGTGTCGGCAGGATTGATTGCCGCCTCTAGCGATGCCTGCCCCGGGGAGTTGATCGGGGTAGGCGGCAGGAAGTTGTTCTGGCGACAGTTGTAGGGCCCCGGTTCATCGAGCATGGATCGGGTGAGCTCGGTGGTTCGGCTTCCCTCTTCGTTAAGGCCCTGCGCGAACACGCAGGTTGCATCGATGCCAAGAGTCCACTGCTCCCGCAGTCGGTTGTAGATCACCGATGCGACCATCGGCCGTTCATCATCGACCCGAGTCTCGGCCTCGATGAGCGAGGCAACGATCAAGACCTCATAGGCCGAGTAGCCGAGTTGGGTTTCGGCAGCGCCGTAACCGAGTGAACCGGTCACGCGCGAGAACTCGTCGCTCATCTTGAGCAGAACTTCTTCGGCGGTGGCGCCCTTGTTCACCTCGTAGGTGTTGGGGAACAGCAGGCCTTCCCAGGAAGCTTCGGAACCGGGGCGATATCGGGGGTCGATGGCACCGGAGTCGAGGGCGGCCTGTAGCTGAGCTTCGCTAATGCCGGTGAGCTGACCTGCGATCGAGGAGAGGATTTCGCTGGTCCACAGCCCCTCTCTCACAATGAACGAGTCGACCTCTGGCGGCTTGGGGCCCGCATCCAGAATGGCGAAGGCCTCGTCGGCCGACGAGTTCTCATAGAAGGTGTACTCGCCGGCTTGGAAGTTGCCCTTCTCCTTCCATTCGGCGTAGTAGCGGAAGAACGTGCTGTTGGGGATCACGTTGTTGTTAGCCAGCTGGACGCCAATATCGGAGGTCGTGGCTCCGCGAGGAATGACCAGGTCGACTGCGTCGCCGGGTTCACCGACTGGATCGAGCTGACGATCGAACCAGGCTCGGCCTTCTCTGATGGCCGTGTAGCCGCCGAAAAAGATCACCGCTGCCGCGAGAAATCCGCCGATCAGTCGCCATCCGCTCCACCGAACTCGAACGAACTCATCCTCGTCGTCCCAGCTCAGTTGTTCGGGCGGCTCGGTCGGAGGAATCTGTGTCGGTGCCGTCACGCCCGACAGCGTACTCAACCCCAACCGCTCACCGGTGTCATGAGCCCCGCCGCGCTCCCAACGATGCACCAACCAAGCGCAACACCCGGTGACGGGTCTCCCTGTGCCACCAGCCGTCCTTAGAACCTTGCCTTCATTGCTCGTCGTTATCGAGCCAGGTTTGAAGGATCACGGCGGCCGCGATCTGGTCGACCAGCTGCTTTCGTTTCTTACCCTTGATGCCCATCTCGGTGAGCCGTCTCTCGGCCGTAACCGTTGTGAGCCGTTCATCCTGTCGGTGCAGCTCACAGGCTTCAGGCAGTAACTTCTCAAAAACCACTATCTCATCGAGAATTGCCTGAGCTGAATCGCTGACACCGCCGTCTCGCAGCGCGTACGGAACGCCAAACACGACAAAGGCGGCTTCGGATTCCTCGATGAGCGCCAGCAGTCGCCGATGGTCGGCGTCCATGTTGCCGCTGCGCTCCACCGTTTCGTACGGGGTCGCAAGTGTTCCGTTGCTGTCACACAACGCAACACCGATCCGTTTGGAACCGAGATCCACACCGAGGCCTCGACCGGAGAAGCGGTCTGCCATCAAACTTGAGCGAGTACGCCCCGGGCCACCTCGAGGGCCGAGTCCAAGCCATCGGCATTCTTGCCACCGGCCATCGCGAAGTCTTTGCCTTTTCCGCCGCCGCCCTGGATCTCTTTGGCTGCCGGAGCCACGAGCGCACCGGCTTCGATCCCTGCCTCGGTGGTCACAGCCGAGACCACCGCTGCGCCGCCGCCGGCGGGAGCGCCGGCGAGGACGACGACGTTGATTCCTGGCTGATCGCGGACTGCGATTGCAAGATCCTTCAAATCGTTTCGCTCGATCCCATCCACACGAGCAAATACTGCGCCGTCTTCCGCCGACGCGGCCAGCTCTACCGAACGGCCGCTCGCAAGCTGGCTGCGAAGTTGGGCGATCTCTGCGTCCTTTTCCTTTGACTCCGCAAGTCGTTTGCGTATGCCGTCAGCCAGGGAACCGACGGGGACATTCAGCAGCGATGCTGCTTCGCTGATCGTGCTTTGCTCCTGACGAATCAAACGGATGGTCTCGTCGCCCGCGACGGCTTCGATCCGACGCACCCCGGACGCCACCGATCCCTCGGAGACAATCTTGACCGGGCCGATGTCGCCGAGCGCATGCACGTGGGTGCCACCGCAGAACTCAATCGACGGGCCCGCGCTCAAGACTCGAACACGATCACCGTATTTGTCGCCAAAAAACGCCACGGCTCCCATTCGCTCGGCTTCATCCTTGGACATCTCTGCGTGAGGTGCGGCCGGGTTCTTGAGAATCTCGGCGTTGGCGAGATCTTCGATCCGTTGAATTTGGTCGGCGGTCAGGCCCTCGTGGTGAGAGAAGTCAAACCGCAGACGATCCGGGGCGACCAACGAACCCTGCTGCTTGGCGCTGTCGCCCAACACCTCACGCAGTGCCCAGTGCAGCATGTGGGTCGCGGTGTGATGACGACGAATGCGATCGCGACGGTCCACATCGATACTGGCAACAACTTGATCGCCAGCTGCGAATTCTCCAACGGTGATCTCTACCACGTGGCGATGGATGCCAGGAACCGCATATACGGTGTCGAGCACGTTTGCCTGAGCGACCACATCACCGGCTTCGTCGTGCAGCGTGATTACGCCAGTATCACCAATTTGACCACCGGCCTCGGCATAGAACGGGCTCTGGGTAAGAAAGATGCTGAGCGGCTCGTCGCCGCCGCCCGTCACGGCCAGAACTTCGGTATGTACGTCGGTGGTGTGTTCACGACCCACAAAGTTTGTGAGGGCTCCGTTCTCGACCAACTGGGCCACGGCATCGGCATCGGACGCGATAACCACACCTTTGCGGGCCGCTTTTGCCCGGTCTCGCTGCTGGGCCATCTCGACATCGAAGCCCGCCATGTCGACGCCGAAGCCACGCTCGGCGGCAACCTCGGCCGTCACTTCCTTTGGGAAACCGTAGGTGTCGTGCAGGAGGAAGATGGCCGACCCGGGGACGTCGGACCCCGGCGTGAGATCTGCCAGTTCCTCGTCCAGAATCTTCAAACCATTCGCGAGCCGACGACGGAAGGCGGTCTCTTCCCGCTCAACGGTTGTCCGAATTAGCTCGTGGTTCTTCACGACCTCGGGATAGTCGGGGCCCATGATCTCGATAACGCTGTCGATCAGCGTGGGCATCACAAGGTCAGAAACGCCAAGCAGGTAGGCGAAGCGAATCGCGCGGCGCATGATGCGGCGAAGTACGTAGCCGCGATCCTCGTTGCTGGGAAATACACCGTCGGAGATGAGGAAGGTGGTGGTGCGGGCATGCTCGGCGAGTACCCGCAAGGCGAGATCGCCATTGTCATCGGCTCCGAGGGCGTATCCGGTGGCATTGGACGCAGCCTGAACCAGCCGAGCCATCTCGTCGATTTCGAAGACAGTGTCCTTGCCTTGCAAAACACTCAAGATTCGCTCGAGTCCAGCCCCGGTATCGATGCTGGGCTTGGGCAACGGCTTCGATTCGCCGTACTCGTCGGTTTCGAACTGCATGAAGACGAGATTCCAGATCTCGATGAAGCGGTCTTCGGCATCGGGGTTTTCCGGACCGCCATCGGGACCGTATTGGGGCCCCTTATCCCAGAAGATCTCTGAACACGGACCGTTGGGGCCTGTGTCGGCCATACGCCACCAATTGTCCTCGTCCAGGCGCTGGATTCGCTCCCGAGGAACTCCCACCTGTTCATGCCAAATGTCAGCGGCCTCGTCGTCGCTGAGGTGCACCGTGATCCACAGCCGATCTGGATCCAGTCCTAGTTCTTCGGTTACGAACTTCCAGGCGTTCGGAATGGCGGTTTCCTTGAAATAGTCGCCGAAGCTGAAGTTTCCCATCATCTCAAAGAAGGTGAGATGACGAGTGGTGCGCCCTACTTCGTCGAGGTCGTTGTGCTTACCGCCGGCCCGCACGCACTTTTGGATTGAGACCGCACGTTGGGATGGCGGTTTCTCGTCGCCAACAAAGTACGACTTGAACGGCACCATGCCGGAGTTGGTGAACAACAGGGTCGCGTCGTGCGGGATCAGGCTCGCCGAAGGAATCGGTTGGTGGTCCCGTTCCACAAAGAAGTCGGTAAACGCCTTGCGCAGTTCTGCAGCTTTCACCCCACCATTATCGCCCACCCACATCCCTTTCAACCCCCAATTCCCTGCTGAGGTTTCACACCGGGCCGGCGCTGGGCCGATCCGACTCCATGGAGCGGTCCAGGCTCGGGCCAACGAGCGGTCGTGATCTCGGCGACCCGCTGCACATAGACTGTCCCCGTGGCCTCCGACAGTTTGAGTCTTCTCGGTGAAGAACTCCGCCGATTGGCGTCGGTACCGGTCCTGTTGGTGGCCACCGACTACGACGGGACGCTAGCTCCGCTCGTCGACAACCCTTCCGACGCGGTAGCCAACACCGAATCGATCGCAGCGCTCCGGGCGCTCGGCCGAGCCGACGATTCCTACGCTGCTCTCATCTCGGGCCGGAGTCTCGAAGATCTTCGCACCGTTGCCCAAATGGACGATTCAATTCGGATGGTCGGCAGCCACGGAAGCGAGTTCGACGTCGGATTTGCCAGCTTGCTCGACCAGCAATCGTCAGATCTGCGGAGCCAGCTGCTGGCGGCCTGTCATCAAATCGCAGCCGAAACAACGGGTCGTGTCGAAGAAAAGCCAGCCGGTTTGGCCTTCCACACACGTGGTTCAGACCCAACACAAAGCGCAGCCGCGCTCGATGCAATCACCGCCGGTCCCGCAACCTGGGACGGCGTCTTTCGCCGCGACGGTCACGACGTGGTCGAGCTCACTGTCACATCGACGCACAAGGGCGACGCTCTGGAACGAATCCGCGGTGAGGTCGGAGCAACCGCCGTCCTGTTCCTGGGCGATGACACAACCGACGAGGACGCCTTCCTCACCCTGCGCGGCCCGGACGTTGGCATTCGAGTGGGCGACGGCGAAACCGCTGCGGAATATCGGGTCGACTCACCCGACACGGTGGCAAGAATTCTGGCCCTGCTGTCGGAGCTCCGATCCGACTGGCTCACGGGTTCTGGGCTGCAACCAATCGAAGATCATTCGATTCTTTCGGACCAGCGAACCGCAGCAGTTCTCGACCAGAACGGCCGAATCGTCTGGATGTGCGTTCCCAGGATCGACTCGGGAGCGATCTTCGCTGAACTACTCGGCGGCGCGTCGGGCGGCAGCTTCGCCATCTGCCCTGCCGATGAGTCCCCGGCTACCGGTCAGCAATACCGCGCCGGTTCGATGATTCTCGAAACTCGATTCGACGACATCACGATCACTGACTACATGGACGTGTCGGGCAAACGCACCGAAGAGTTCGCAGGCCAAAGCGACTTGATTCGAGTGGTCGAAGGAACCGGCGAAGCCGTCATCACATTCTCACCTCGACTCGACTTTGGCCGCATTCCCACGTCGTTGGAAGCCACCGATCAGGGCGTACGTATCCGGGGCTCGGTCGAGCCACTCAGCCTTCGCTGCAGCGGCGAAGGCTGGGCCGGTGTCGAGTGGTCCATCGTCGATGCGGGCCAGCACCAAACTGCGGTCGCAACGATCGACCTCATGCGGGGACCAGTCACCCTCGAACTACGATCCGGAACCGACTCGATGGCACCGCACCCCCGCCCCGAATTTGATCGCCAGTCCGACACGCACCGATTTTGGACTGACCGAAGCAATGGTCTGGAACGGACGAGCAAGTACCCAGAACTGGTTGAGCGCAGTGCGGTCACCCTCCAGGCACTCCAGCACGGCCCAACCGGCGCCATAGTTGCAGCTGCAACCACAAGCCTTCCGGAGTACCTTGGCGGAATTCGGAACTGGGACATGCGGCACAGCCGCATTCGAGATGCCGCCGTGTCTTGCCTGGCCCTGCTGGAGCTTGGCTCCACCGTCGAAGCCCGCCGCTTTATCGACTGGCTCAAACGGGTCTTCGATGTCCGGCCCGAGACCGACCGCCTCTCCCCCATCTATCTGGTCACCGGCCGCCATCTCCCTCCCGAAGCTGAGATCACGGGCCTGCCCGGCTACGGAGGGTCGCGCCCGGTCCGGGTGGGAAATGCGGCAGACATGCAGGTACAGCTAGATCTCTATGGCTTCCTCCTTCAGGTGGTCAACGCGATGAAGAACCGTGCCATGTCGCTGGACATCGATGACTGGCGGCTGGTTGAGAACCTGGTCGTGTCGGTAGCACACCGATGGACCGAACCAGACCACGGACTCTGGGAGAGCCGGACCCATCCCCGGCACTACGTGCACTCCAAGGTCTACTGCTGGCTAGCACTCGACCGTGGCATACGGATCTCCAAGCAGTTCTGCGACCGGGTGCCCAGCACCTGGACCAACCTCCGAGCCGAGATCGCCGCCGACGTTCTCGACCACGGCTGGAACGAAAATCTGCAGAGTTTCACCGCTGCCTACGACAGCGACGACCTCGATGTAGGAGCGCTGTCGGTGGGACTCAGCGGACTGCTCCCGCCCGATGATCCGCGGTTTGTTGCCACGGTCGAAGCGGTCCGTCGTGAGCTGCTGACCGACGGGACGGTCTACAACTCCCACGCCGACGACGGTCTGCCAGGACGACGCCACGGGGTGCACTTCGCCACGTCGTTGCTGATCGATGCGCTGACACTCGTCGGACGCGTCGACGAAGCCACCGCCCTACTCCATCAGCTCGCAAGCGATGCTGGCAGCACCGGACTCCTCAGCGCCCATATCGATCCCGCCGAGCGACGATCCCTCGGCAACATCCCCTCCGCCGCCGCCCACGCCGGCTTCATCCTCAACGCAGTGCACCTGAGCCGCTAGCGCCAGCGGCGGCATCTTTGACCTAGTTAAAACAGTCTCCCCTGCGTGGACTCGTCACTGCCGGGTTCACTCCACTGGTACTCACGCAGGCTGAGCTTGTCGTTGAAGAACACGATGCCTTCGGCTTCCAAGCGTCGACGTTGCTCGGGGGCTGATGGATAGCTGATCTTGCCTTGTGAATTGACAACCCGATGCCACGGCACATCGTCGGGGCAGGCGGCCATTGCAAGGCCGGCCCAGCGCGATGCCAGTGTTTTGTACTCTTCGTCGTCCGCACCTTCTGGCTGTCGGACGAGCTTGGCGAGCTGCCCGTAGGTTGCTACTCGCCCGTAGGGGATCTCGCGTGCTTGGGCCCAGATCTGCTGGAAGTACAGCTGCCGGTTGGGTGGAGGTGCGTAGTTCATGGGGCCCGTGAGACACCATAGTGTTGTCGACGCTCGGCAGACCGACGTCAACAAGGCGTCGGGGACATGACATATCTCATGTGACAATCCTCATGTGTAAGTCATGATCAATTGGTCTAGGCCCGTTCTGGATCTGGCATCACGCTGGAGCCATGAACAACTGCATTCGTCTTCGAGACCTACACAAGTCATTCGAGTCACCAGACGACGGTTCCGAAATTCAGGCCGTCGATGGAATCAACCTCGACATTCACACAGGAGAGATCGTTGCCCTGCTAGGCCCCAACGGCGCTGGCAAGACAACGACGCTAGACATGGTCCTGGGGTTCACGTCCCCAACATCGGGATCGATCTCCATCTTCGATCGGTCACCCCGGGAAGCTGTCGCCGATGGCCGTATCGCCGCCGTACTTCAGGCCGGAGGGCTCCTACGAGATCTCACCGTTCAGGAAACCGTCACGCTCATCGCCTCCACCCACAACAACCCGATGAGCGTCGACGAGGCACTACACCGGTCCGGCCTTACCGAACTCGCTACGAGGCGGGTCCAGGCGTGCTCGGGTGGCGAACAGCAGCGACTGCGGTTTGCCCTGGCCCTTCTTGGCGACCCGGACCTGTTGATCCTCGATGAGCCGACCACTGGAATGGACGTCGAGGCTCGACGAGCCTTTTGGGAAACCATGCAAACCGAGGTCCAGCGAGGCCGAACCGTCGTGTTTGCGACGCACTATCTACAGGAGGCGGAAGACTTCGCCCAGCGGACTGTGCTCATGGCCAACGGACGGATCGTCGCCGACGGACCGACCGACGAGGTCCGGCGGCAAGCGTCGGGCAAGAGAGTCAAGGCCCGATTCTCCACCGAACGCCTGGCATCCGTCTCGGCAACCATCTCCCGATTCGACGGGGTCCGGAGCGTCAGTAGCGATCAACACGGCCTGATCATCGACACCACCGACTCCGACGGGCTCGCTCGCCTCATCCTTCAAGACCTGGAGGGGACCGACCTCGAAATCGAATCTGCCTCCCTCGAAAACGCCTTCGTCCAACTCACCAGCAACGAAATGGAACTAGCACGATGAACTTCAACACCACCTACTACCAACTCGAACTACGACGCCTCCTGCGGGACCGTGTCACCATCTTCTTCACCGTGGCTCTACCGGCCCTCATGTACTTCCTCTTCGGGGCCTCACCCGACTACGGA
The DNA here is from genome assembly GCA_938029215.1 of uncultured Acidimicrobiales bacterium. GTDB lineage: Bacteria > Actinomycetota > Acidimicrobiia > Acidimicrobiales > SZUA-35 > JABDIY01. Next base: position 105,978 of record CALHFG010000018.1, read on the forward strand.
TCCGAGCCCATACGTGACGGCAACGTCGCGATGTGGGTCATGATCGCCATGGCTGCCTACGGAGCGGTCAGCGCAACGACAGGGATCGGCGGATCAATCGCCATCGAACAAATGCAAGGCTGGACCCGCCAGCTGGGCCTCACGCCACTGCAGGAAAGCGACTTCATCAAGGTCAAGGTTGCGACCGCTGTCACGGTCGCAGCCGCTCCGATATCGATCGTGTATGCCATCGGTTTCTTGACCGGCGCCGAAGCACCGATGTACGTCTGGGCAACGTCAGCCTTCCTTCTCATTCTAGGAGCGGCGACGTTTGCGCTCTATGGTCTGGGCTTTGGGTTGGCCTTTCGTTCCGAGGCCGCCGTGAGCGCAGCAGGAGGTTCGCTGGTCGTCATGTCATTCTTCGGAAACGTGTTCTTCCCGCTGACCGGCTGGCAGCTCACCATGGCGAAGTTCACCCCGCTCTATGGGTATGTGTCTCTGGCCCGCAGGACGCTCACCGGTGGGGCGACCATCGATCCCGAAACGAGTGAACTCATCGCCGAGCCGTTGTGGCAAACGCTCGCCAACGTTGGGTTCTGGTCCTTCGCCTTCGCCGCCATCTGCATTGTGCTCGTGCGCAAGAGTCGGGTTCGTCAGTGAGCGAGAGCGCTCTAAAGCAGGAGGGCTTCTGGATGGCAAACATCTGGTTGCTCTTTCTGCTTTTTCCGATCCTCACTGTTGTCGACGACGAGTCCCTCGCCATCGGGACGAGAGTGGCGACGATCGGCCTACTGCTGTTGTTTGCCGCATTTCACATTAAGGGCTATCTGGTACTGGTCCAGCGAGAGCTCGGCGAGGTGCGTGAGCCGAATCGGTCGCCACTCGGCTCGTTCGTCGATCCCCTTGGAAGCAAACTTTGGTTCGTCGGACTGCTGATCACTGCGGTGACGGCCTTTGCTCTTGCCGCCTGGGCAATCCTCGGCGTGCTCCCTTTCATCATCTCGTTCGCAATGTTCCACTTCTCCTGGCCCACGGCGATCACCACCTTCCTCGCCTCGCTGACGGTGTCCATACTTGGCCCGCTGTCAGCTGGTCGACTGAATGACTTTTGGTTCTTTGCCATCATCGTGGTCAGCGCCGGTGGGGCCATGATGTTGACCCGGCTCAATTTGGAACAGCAGGAGCGAAGCTCACTTCTTCGAACCGAACTGATCGTGAGCAACGAACGAGAACGCGTGGCCCGCGATGTTCACGATGTACTGGGACACTCGCTCACCGCAATCATCTTGAAAACCCAGGTGGTGGAGCAGATCCTCTCGGCGCCGGAACCGACGGGGGCCGCAATCGATGAGGCACGACGCCAACTTGCCGAAATGCAGGACGTCAGCCGGGGCGCTCTGGCTGAGATTCGCACCACGGTCGGCGGTCTGCGGGCAACCACGCTCTCGAACGAACTTGCGGCCGCTCGTGCGGTGCTAGCCGACGCTGATGTCACCCTCACCGTCCAAGGCGACATCAACAGTGTGCCTCACGGCGACACCCTGGGTTGGGTGGTACGGGAGGCGGTCACCAATATCGTCCGACACGCCAGAGCGGACACCTGTCATATTCGGCTGGCCGATGAGGGCACCCTGCTCGAGATATCCGACGACGGCCGCGGACGGCAGAACGGCGCCGAAGGAAACGGAATCCGCGGAGTGCGCGAACGTATGGCATCTTCAGGGCTTGCGCTGCATGTGGAGGACGGGCCCGAACGTGGCACGCTGCTTCGGGTGACCAGGGCAGATGGGACAGACCGATGACAGCGATCCGAGTTCTCCTGGCTGATGATCAAGCTCTCGTGCGTGGCGCCCTGGCCGCCCTGCTTAACCTCGAGCCCGATATCGAGGTGGTCGCCGAACTGAGCCGGGGAGATGAGGTACTCGACGAGATTCGAGCGACACCCGTGGATGTGGCGTTGCTCGATGTCGAGATGCCTGGCCTGGACGGCATCGCTGTCACTGAACTTCTACGCGATAACGCACCAGGAGTACGATCGCTGATCGTCACCACCTTCGGCCGGCCAGGCTTTCTCCGGCGGGCACTGGATGCGGGGGCCTCAGGGTTTGTTGTCAAGGACACGCCGGCCTCCGAACTCGCTGACGCCGTTCGACGGGTACACCAGGGCTTGCGGGTCGTTGACCCCGAACTTGCAACGGAATCGCTGATCGAGGGAATGAACCCGCTGAGCGACCGGGAACGCGAGGCTCTCCAATTCGCTCTGAAGGGCGATCCCGTTGCCGATATCGCCAAGAAGATGAGTCTCTCGGTGGGCACGGTTCGAAACTACCTCTCGACCGCCGCCGGCAAGACGGGCACATCTTCCAGCCATCAGGCAGCTGTCGTGGCCCGTGATCGAGGGTGGCTCTAACGCCATGAGCCGGTTGGAATCAACCGAGCTTCTCTAAGGCCTGCTCCCACTCGAGCATCGCTCGCTGCAGACGCCGCTCTAGCGTGTCGTTCTGGTCGATGAGCTGATGCATCTTTTCGTTGTCTGCGTACACCTCGGGGTCGGCCAGTTTGGTTTGAACCGCGCCAAGTTCGGCTTCAAGCTTTTGCACCGATGCTTCAAGCTTGCTGACCTTCTTCTGAAGCTGCCGTTGCTCGTTGCCCGACATCCCCGATTGCTTTGGTTTGGGTTTGGCAGGTTCGGCTGGCTTCGCCTTGGCGCTCTTCGTGTGCTGGGTAGCGGCTTGCTTTTTGGTGTCGGCCGTTTTGGACGACACCTTCTTGATCGCTCCGGCCTTGCGGCTGAAAAGGTGCTCCTCGACCTCGTCGTAGAAAACGGCTTTTCCATCGCGAACCTCGAGCACCTGCTCGGCAACATTGCGAATGAGGTGTCGATCATGGCTCACCAGCAACACGGTTCCCGGATAGACGCGTAGCGCATCTTCGAGCACGTCGCAGCTGGGCAGATCCAGATGGTTGGTGGGCTCGTCCAAGATCAGCAGGTTCACCGGGTTACACATCGTTTCGGCCAGCGCCAGACGAGTACGTTCACCACCGGACAGTTGGGAAACCCTTCGTTCAACGGCATCGCCGCGAAAGCCGAACGACCCAAGCACGCTACGAACGTTCCGCTTGGCATCAAGGCTCTCCCCTACCGCCATTCGAAACTCCTTCTCAACCGTGAAATCGAGGTTGAGGGCGTCAACCTGGTGCTGGGCGAAATAGGAGTAGTCAACGTTGGTGCCCAGCGTGATTTGACCGCTTCTTGGTTGGAGTTGGCCGAGGATCGCTTTGAGGATCGTCGACTTTCCCGCGCCATTCGGTCCGATCAGGGCAAGCTTCTGGCCCCGTTCGACGACGATATTGACTTCGCTCACCACGGATGGTTCGTCGTCGTAGCCAAAGTCCCCGTCCTCAATCTCGACGACCACTCGGGAAGACCGCCGTGGTTCGGGGTAGGAGAACCGCAGTTTGAGGTCCGAATCCTTGGGGACCTCGATCTCCTCCAGCTTCTCCAACGCCTTGATTCGACTTTGCACCTGCCGTGCTTTGGTGGCCTTGTAGCGGAACCGTTCGATGAACTTCTCGGCGTGGGCCCGCTGACGAGCCTGGTTTGCGGCCCGGGCCTCGATTTGGGCGAGACGTTCCTCACGCTGAACGATGAATTCGATGAAGCCACCTACGTACTCGGTTGCGGTTCCCCACGCGACCTCAACAACACGTTCAGCTACCGCGTCGATGAAGTCACGGTCATGGCTGACAAACAGCAGCGAGCCGGGAAAGGCGTTGAGCTGATCTTCGAGCCACCCAACACTGTCGACATCGAGGTGATTAGTGGGCTCGTCCAACACCAAGACGTCAGGCTTTTGCAGCAGGAGCCGCGCCAAGGCGGCACGCATCTGCCAGCCACCCGAGAGCTCCTGAAGCGGCCGATCCATGGCCTGGGTCGTGAAACCGAGTCCACCCAGAATTCGCCGTGCTTCGGCTTCGATTTGGTAGCCGCCCATTTGCTCGAACCGGCTCTGCAACGCTCCAAAGCGTTCCAGGCGAGCGTCGTAGTCGGGGTGATCGAACTCACCAAGCTGGGCTCCAACCTCGTTGATCTCTTCTTCCATCTGCCGGAGATGGTTCGCCCCTCCGAGGACCTCATCCAGCACGGTTCCGGTCCATGACTCGGTGAGTTCCTGGGGCAGGTAGCCAATCACATAGTCGCTGGGTTTGGACACGATGCCTGCGTCGGCTTCCTGTACCCCAACGATGATTTCCATCATGGTCGTCTTGCCAGCGCCGTTTCCGCCGATCAGCGCAATACGTCGACCTGGCCGGAGCTCGAACGTCACGTTGTCGAAAAGGAGCCTGTTCCCGTGTTCCTTCTTCAGTCCAGACACGGTGAGCACTAACCAATTCTACCCCGTACCTGGCCCCGGCCAGCCGACTTAGGTGGGTAGTGTGGGCCCGTGGAGCAGCTCCCCATCAGCGTGAAGAAACTTTGGCGTGTCGGCGGCATATTCACCGGTTTCGTGCTGGGCCTTATTCCGGCGGCCGTCGTTGTGACCGGAGTCGTGGCATTCGACTGGTCTCGTTCGCTTTTTGCACTGGCTGCGGTACCCGTTGTGGCGGCCATGGCGGTGGGGTTCTGGTGGGCGGGCGTGAAGTTTCGCAACTGGGGCTGGCAGATCAGCGACCGATGGATCGAAGCAAAGCACGGTGTCTTGGGCCATCACCGAGTCGTCATCCCTCGCAACCGAGTACAAACAGTCACGACCAACAGCGGTCCGATCGACCGGATGCTCGACCTCGAAACGATCACGGTGCACACCGCAGGCGCCGGTGCGCCGAACCTCACCATTCCCCACCTCGCCACGGCAACGGTGTCTACGATTCGCCGAGAACTGGGCCAGGGCGTGAACGAGCCCAGTTCCGAACCGGCTCCCATCACGGTCGCCCCCGCCGTCGAGCCCGCCTTGTCGGTGCCGCCAGCAACCGACGCGCTGCCTCGCGAACCGAACATGCCGCCACCCGCGGCTCCGCCTCCAATGCCTGGGCCCGCCGGTGAGTGACGCCGTACCGATCAGCGAGGGGCCTCCAACCGGTGCGATCGAGTGGCGGCGCCCGCACCCCTACACGTTGTTGATCGAACTGGTTTCTTCGGTCCGAGATCTCATCTTTCCAATCGCCTTCATCCTGTTGCAGGGGTCCGGAGATTCCGAAACGTTCGTCACCGAAATCCTTCCGCTCATTGCGATCGTCCTGCCGATCGGCACCGCGATCGCCCGCTACTTCACCACGCGATACGCCCTCACCGACGAAGCGCTGCTGCACAACTACGGCATCATCAAGCGCAACAAGCAAGTTCTTCCTCGCAGAAACATTCAGAACCTTTCCACCTCGGCCGGCCTGATCGCACGAGCCACCGGATTGCAGGAACTAACGATTAGCGATGCGTCCCAAGGCGGCGACATCAACCTTCGACTACTTTCGGTCGAAGACGCCGAGTCGCTCATGAGCCTGCTCCGACAGGAATCGGGAGCGACGGTCGCTCAGCCCGGAGAACACGGCACTGTAGATCCGCTCAATCCAACGCTGGCCGACTACCCGGAACCCGGATCGTCGTTGGATCGGTTGGCCGCACCTACATCTGGAGCTGCCGCGTTCGTCGACGATCCCATTCACGAGCTGGTGCTCTCGGATCTGGTCAAGTTCAGAACAGTCACCTCCGGCGGACCCTTGATGGGTATCGCCGTAGTCATCGGGCTCTTGATCGCATACCTCACCATTCCCGAACTGTCAGAGAACCTGTCGTGGAGCGGGGCCCTGTTCGTGGTCGGACCAATCGGCGCCGGTCTGGTAGCTGCGTTCGCTCCGGTCTTCTCCCTGGGTGGATTCCGGCTGTGGAGCGACCCCGACCGACTTCGGATCAAGACCGGGCTGCTCACCGAAGTTCAACTGAACGCGCGACGCGAGCGGCTCCAGTTGATCCGGGTAGACCGGCATGTGCTGGCCCAAAAGATCGGTCTCGAGGCCGTGCAATTTGAAACCGCCGATGTCGAAGGCAATACCGCGCATGTGAATTTCCTGGCCCCGGCAGTTTCATCAGAGTCGTGGCAACGCTTCGCCTCCGATGCCCTTGGCGAGGTAGAGCTCAGCGAGGCCGATCTGAGGAAGGTCAGCCCTCTCACGAAGCGGCGGTCGCTGGTGCGTTTCGCCATGGGCGGGATCACTCCGCTCCTAGCGCTGGGGGCAGCCATAGCGTTCGCGGAGGGAACGAGCCGAATGCTTGTTATTGCAATCGCTGTCGCTCTGATCGCGGGCTACTTGGCGCTCGCCGTTTGGTATGCAAATCGTCGCGCGGAACGCCTCGGCTGGGCGGTGGGAGAAGATCAGTTCCTCTTTCGAAGCGGCGTTGTGGGCGAGCAGTTGGTTCTTGTCCGCAAGGAGAAGCTGCAGGTGCTTCGGGCCCATCAAACCTACTTCCAGCGACGACTCGGACTCGCCACGTTGCAGCTTGGCACGGCCGGTGTTGGCCTCCTCGGTAACGTGACGCTGCCCGACCTGGAATTGAGCGTGGCTAATGGTGTGCTGGATCACCTGGCCGAGGCGTCAGCGTCGACCCAACTCAGCCGCACCCTGTAGGTCTCGCTGTGGCCGCGGAGGCTAGGGCTCCGGGTCGGCCAGCCGGATCATGAGCTTGCGCAGGTGCTCGGTGAACTCGCCGAGGCCATCGACATCGGCGAACAGTCCGGTTTCGGCTTCGTTCTGGGCGTGGTACATCTCGACCAACGCGGCTGACCCTTCGGGCGTGAGGCGCACCTGCACCAGTCGCTTGTCTGCGGCGCTTCGCTCTTTTTGGATCAGCCCTTTCCCCTCAAGGGTTCTGAGTACTCCGGAGACCGCAGCGGTGGAAACGCCCGACAACTTCGCCATTTGGCGAGGCTCTAACTCGTCATAAACCCACAGCGTAAACAGCACCCGAAATCCCGCAGTCGATATTCCGCGAGGCCGATGGATCGACCGTTCAAGAAAGGTGAGGTACTGGGTGGCCAGCCGAAATAGGACGAAGGATGCCCCGAAGGAATCCATGTCAAAACCACCCGCTTCGACCAGCCGGGCTCGGGCGTTTTCTTCAAACCGATCCATGCTATTTCGGAGCCACTTCGAGGGTGCGACCCCGAAACTCCGCAACCACAGTCTCGCTGCCATCGGCGTCGACAGTCGTAACGGCCACATCCCAGATCCGCAGTTTCCGTCGATTGATTCGCATCGACGCCGTGGCCCGCAATCGAGAACCGACCGGCACTGGCGCGAGAAAATCGATTTCTGCATGGCTTGCCAGCGAAGGAGCCGCTGTGTTGCTGGCCCTCCCCATCGCCGCGTCCGCCAATAAGAACATGATGCCGCCGTGACAAATGCCGTGGGCGTTTGCGTGCTCGGACCTCACCGAGACCTCCACCACCGAAGACGTCGTGGTCTGGGAAATCGGCTCGATTCCCAACAGCGCCTCGACTGGTTCCGCTGGCCAAATCTCGCTGGTCACGATCGCACCATACCGCAGCCTCCTTGGACGGCCCGCCCAAAGTCGTTAAGGCCTTGACGATTACGTGATGTCGTCTATGATCAGAATGTGACTGAGGTAACAACTGGCTTCCACGCCCATGAGATCGAAACCATGCCCCGCGATCAGTTGGAGACCGTTCAGCTGCAACGTCTGCAGACAACGGTCAGGCGACTTCGAGACCACGTGCCGCTCATGACCAAGCGGCTCGAGGGACTCGCCGACCCCTCCTCCCTCGATGACCTGGCGGACTACCCGTTCCTAAGGAAGACTGACCTTCGCGACAACTATCCGTTCGGACTATTCACCGTCGATCGCAGCGAACTGGCTCGTGTGCACGCAAGTTCGGGAACGTCCGGGAAACCCACCGTCGTCGGGTACACAAAGGAAGACCTCGCAATCTGGGACGAATGCGTCGCCCGATGCCTGCGAGGAGCCGGCGTTGAACCGGGCTGGTGGCTCCACAATGCCTATGGCTACGGCCTCTTCACCGGCGGCCTCGGCCTGCACGGCGGTGCCGAAGAAGCAGGAATCGGCGTCGTACCGGTCTCGGGTGGAAACACCGAACGCCAAGTCACACTCATTCAAGACTTCGCCCCCGAGTCTATTTGCTGCACACCGAGCTACGCCCTGACCTTGGCCGAGCTGCTGCAAGACGCTCCGAACTCTCTGAAGGTTGGCATCCTTGGAGCCGAGCCGTGGACCGAGGAAATGCGGCAGTCCATTGAGGAGCAGCTCGACATTGTCGCCGTCAATATTTACGGCCTCTCCGAAGTCATTGGACCGGGCGTGAGCTGCGAAACTGCCGATCGACAAGGCTTGGTCATCATGGAAGACCATTTCCTTCCCGAGGTCGTGGATCCCGATACCGGCGCGCCACTGCCCGACGGAGAGATCGGCGTACTGGTTCTCACGAGCCTCACCAAGCAAGCCTTTCCGATCCTGCGCTATTGGACAGGCGACCTCTGCTCGATCACACGCGAACCATCACCCTGTGGCCGCACGCACGCACGGATGAGCGCGATCGTGGGCCGAGCCGACGACATGCTGGTCATCCGGGGTGTCAACGTGTACCCGAGCCAGGTGGAACACACTCTTCTCGGGGTCGATGGCGCCTCGCCTCACTTTCAGCTCGTCGTACGACGCGAAGGAACGCTGGACACGCTGACGATCCGCGTCGAGTCCGAGTCCGATGGCGCCGACAGCGACGCTCTCACGTCCACGATCAAGGCCGCAATGCAGAGCTCGTTGGGCATCGGCGTCGCTGTGTCGGTCGAACCGCCCGGATCGGTCCCTCGCTCAGAGGGCGGCAAGCTGTCACGCACCAGCGATCAGCGAGCCCTCTAATGCTCACACCGCATACCTTGCGTCCCCACCACTTCGACACCCGGAGATCATCATGACCCGCAGCTGGACCGACCTCGACGACTTCCAGAACTTTATTGACGGCGGCGGAATCGTCGAAGCCGTGGATGACATGCCGGATGACTATCGCGCCGAAGTGTTTCGATTCATCGAGTTTCACGCGAACTCCGAACTGATGGGCGGACTCACCGAACGGGACTGGATTCCTCGGGCTCCAGGCGTTCGCCTCAAACAGATTTTCCTGGCGAAAACCCAGGATGAGATCGGCCATGCTCACCTGCTCTACCAGGTGGCCGCCGATATGGGCTTCAAAGATCGAACCCAGATGCTCGAAGAACTCTTCGACGGGCGAAGCCGGTTCCACAACGTGTTTCACTACCAGGCCGTCACGTGGGCCGACCAAATCGCCATCGCGTATCTGGTTGACGCCGCAGCGTTCGCCTCTCAGCGAGCGGTGTTTGCCGAGTGCACCTACGGACCATACAAACGGGTACTCAAGCGGATCATTTCCGAAGAGGGATTCCACATGCGACACGGGGAGGAAATGCTCCTTCGGCTCACCGAGGGCACCGAGACCCAGCGAGAGATGTTCCAGGCGGCGCTTGATCGCTGGTGGTGGCCCGCTGTTCATCTCTTCGGCCCCGACTCTGACCCCAACGACCCGTTGCTCCGCTGGAAGATAAAGAGCCAACCCAACGAGCAGCTCCGCCACGCGTACATCCAGAAGTATGTTCCGCTTCTGCAGAGCTACGGCTTCAGAATTCCAGACGACAATCTGCATTACGACGACACCTTCGATGGCGGAAAAGGCGCATGGCTCACCAGCGACATCGATTGGGAACCGCTAAAGGCCACTATGAGGCAGGGCGGACCCGACAGCCGTCGCCGCATCAGCAACGCCGCGGCAAACTACGCCGACACCGCCTGGGTTCGAGAAGCGCTGCAACGCACCGGTGCGGCCGCATGAACAGCCGCACCTTGACCGACCGGGCCACCCTCGAAGCGGTGCAGTTTGCCGTTGCTTCGGTTCACGACCCCGAGTACCCCGGCGTCTCGATCGCCGAGCTTGGATTGGTGGAGACGGTTCGCGTTGAGGACTCGGAGGCGACCATCGACCTCATCCCGACGTACGGTGGCTGTCCGGCCCTGGACTTCATCGCCCGTGATGTCCGTAACGCTGTCATGGCGACTCAGGCCGTTACAGCATGCACGATCACCTGGTTACGAGCGCCTATTTGGACTCCCGACCGCGTTACAGGCGACGTCCGCAGGTTCCTCGAGAGCGAATTCACCGTGACGCTACGGCGAAGCGACGGCTCGCTGGTGTGTCCGGTGTGCGGATCAGGCACAGTCCGAGACACCGCCCCAATGGGACCCAGCAGATGCCGGTCACTGGCGTACTGCGACGACTGCCGAAACCCGGTGGAGGTAATGCGATGAATACCTATGAGGTGTTTCTGAAAAAGCCCGGGAAGGACGAGTTTCGTCATGCGGGGTCGATGCAGGCGGCCGACGCCGACATGGCCACCGTGCTCGCCCGGGACTCCTATTGCCGTCGCGGTGAAGGCGAACATCTATGGCTGATCGATCGGGACCACATCGTGGCCGTAGACCCAGACGTGCTTGCCACCACCGTTGACCTCGCCCATCGGACCAACGACGGCTCGGCCGTTGCCGCTCGCCGCAAACGACTCCGAGAGGAGGCGTCGTGATCGAACTCTCCACTGCAGCAAAAGACGTCATCCTGGCGTTCGCAGACGACGAGCACATGATCGGTTCACGCCACGCCAACTGGATTGGACTTGGACCATTTCTGGAGGAGGATTTGGCGTTCTGCTCGATCGCCCAGGACGAACTTGGTCACGCGTTGGCGCTCTATGACCTGATCGTTCCCTCGTCCGAAATCGATCGGTTTGCGCTGTTGCGAGATCCTTCTCAGTACCGCAGCTGCACCTTGGCCGAATTGGAGTGCGCAACGTGGGACCTGGCGCTGGTTCGACACTGGCTCTATGACACCGCCGAAGAGCTGCGTTGGAAGAATCTTCTGCAGTCAACCGTTCCGGGCCTTGCAGACTTGGCCGCTCAGGCGCTACGTGACGAAGCGTTTCATACCTCCCACGCCGAGATGTTCATGACCCGGATGCACCGCGACGAATCCGCCAGACTCAAGGTTGAGGCGGCATTGGCGGTCTTGCTTCCCGCAGCCGGCTCGGTGTGGAGCCCAACCGATACCGAGGCTGAGGCCGTGGCCGAAGGCGTCATAGCCGCATCGAGCGAGACCCTCTCACAGCAGTGGGTGGACACCGTGACGACCGACCTGGAAAGGTTCGGGTTAGCTGGCAACACCGGCGTCACCCTCGGAGACCGAACGATTCGATCACAAGGATTCGAGTCCTTTCACACCTCGCTCGGCGAGGTCATTTCTTTAGACACAGCAGCTATCTGGTAGGAGTTACCCATGCCCAAACTGACCGAATTTGCACAGATCAACGGAACCCTCAACTTCACACCTATCGGGAACGTCTCAGCAGGCTTCCGCCTCGACGTGCCCTTTGAAGGGACCGCAACGTCCAGCCACTGGGAAGGTGAACGACCCGCAGCGGGCGTTGATCGCGTGACGGTTGGAGCCGACGGAGTGCAGGCTCTGGAGATCGTTGGCCGGATCGGGTCGGGCAAAGAGGTGGTGTCGTACCGGGCGATCGGCAAAGGAACCCCCGAGGGTGGCCCCAAAGAGGTCATGATCTTCGAAACAGCGGTCGAGGAACTGGCATTTCTGAACACGGCTATCGCTGTTGCAACCGGCAACATCGAGAAAAACAAGCTCAGCCTGACCATTTACCTTGTAGAAGATTGATGATCGATACAGCCCAGTCCGTCTGAACTGGGACCCACCCGCCGGACCTACCAATATTAATAGCTTGTAACGCCTTTGTTACAAGGGTCACAGGACATCAGGCAATACCGGCCCACGTGAGTTAGCCTCTCGACGCAGCCAATTTTACGGGGAGAGTTCAACCAACGACGGTTGACCCAGTTGGCCGCGAAAGGAAACAACATGCGTACATCACTTCTCAAGTTGCTGTCGCTCCTCTTCGCTTTCGCCCTTGTGGGCGCAGCGTGTGGCAGTGGCTCAGACAACGCCAGCGACGACGGCGGGTCTGACGACTCGACGCAGTCAGACGACGGGGGCTCCTCAGATGATGGCTCATCCGACGATGACTCCGGCGATGACGACGGCTCCGGCGACGACGGAACCGTTGACCTCGTGCAGGGTGGTGGCACCCTTGCCGCCGTTCAGGCTCGTGGCAACCTCAACTGCGGCGTCTCCGGCGCAGCGGTTGCATTCTCCTTCGTTGAGGCCGATGGTTCGGTCAACGGCATCGACGCCGACTACTGCCGTGCAGTAGCCGCCGCCGTGCTCGGAGATTCCGAAGCGGTCACCTTCGTCAACCTCACCGCAGCAGAGCGCTTCACCGCCGTTCAGTCGGGCGAGGTCGACGTCCTCATGCGTAACAGCACCTGGACCCAGAGCCGTGACACCGAGGTAGGCATGGACTTCGGTCCTACCACCTACTACGACGGTCAGCAGCTCATGGGCCTCGCCAGCGACGGCTTCAGCGGCAGCAGTGAGGTCAGCGAAATCGCTGGCGCCACCGTTTGCACCAACGCTGGTACCACCACCGAGACCAACATCTCCGAACTCGCTGGCGAGCTGGGAATCAGCATCACCCTCAACACCTTCGAGGACTACAACCAGGTTGTCGACGCCTTCATCGCCGGCACCTGCAACGTAATCACCACCGACGGTTCCGGTCTTGTTGGCCGTAAGGCTCAGCAGGAACCAGAGGATCAGGAGTGGGTCATCTTCCCCGCAACTCCGATTTCCAAGGAGCCTCTCGGCCCGGTATACGGCCAGAACGACAGCGAGTGGGCCGACGTAGTCAACTGGGTTGTCTACGCCACCATCATCGCTGACGAGAATGGTGTCACCAGCTCCAACGTCGACGCTGCGCTCAGCGGCGACAACCCTGAAAGCGTTCGCCTCCTCGGCGGCGAAGGCGAGCTCCAGACCAAGATGGGTCTCAGCGCCGACGCGTTCTACAACGTGATCAGCCAGGTTGGCAACTACGACGAGATCTTCGCCAAGAACCTCAACCCCGTGGGCCTCGTCCGCGAAGGTTCGGCCAACGCTCGTTGGACTGAGGGTGGCCTGATCTACGCCCCGCCGGCCCGCTAAGAGCCGTTTACTACGTTCAACGAACGTAGCTAGTTCAAACATTTGGGGCGGGCCCTCGGGCCCGCCCCATTTGCGAACTCTCTGAATCCCGAACAATTCGACACCGCCGTCTAGGCGCTGTTCCCCGTGCAAGCGGGCGTGTCGGTGTGCCACACTCGGCGCACACTCTGTGTAGTAGTTCTTGTCGGTCTTTCGAACGTCTCTAGCAGCGACGTGACCGCACTTTGGGGGAGAATCAATAGTGGCGTTAGCCAACCAACACTCACGGCCACCGCTTTGGCGGGACGCCGCAGTCATCAAGTGGCTCGTACAAATAGCGGTTTTTGTTGTTGTCGTCGGGGCACTTTGGTTTCTTGCCAATGTTGCTGGGACGAACCTCGCCGACAAAGGATTCGAGGTCAACTACGATTTCCTTGAAGGTCCGGCCAACATTCAGCTCGGTGAGGGCATCGATACCGTTCCCGATACCGCCGGTCGAGCGGTTTGGTCAGGTATGGCCAACACGCTCCGAATCGCCGGAGCGGGCATCCTCGTGTCCACCATCCTCGGCGTCCTCGTTGGTCTCGCTCGACTCAGCAGCAACTGGCTAGCCAACAAGGTCGGATCGGTCTTCGTGGAGACCCTGCGCAACATACCGGTTCTGGTTCAAATCATCCTTTGGTTTGCAATCATCAGTTCTCTCGGAGCCCTGACAAACGCCGAGTCCGAGGCAGGCGAGAGCGGTCCAATTCCAGGCTGGCTCTACATTTCGCAAAAGGGCCTCTCGATTCCACGCATCTTCTATGCCGATGGGTTCTACCAGTTCATGGCACTGTTGCTGCTGCTGTGCATTCCGATCTGGTTTATCAATGGGTCGCTCAAGGCCAAAAGAGATCGCGAGGGTGGCGAGAGCATCGCCGGCCGGGTGACGTTCGGTCTCTTTCTGCTCGCAGCGGCGGTTGCATGGTTCGCCAACCCAATCATGGCCTTCCTCGAATCGCCGCTGTATGCGATCGAAGATCTCTGGCGTTCAATCCCCCAGGCCGTGATGCAAATCGTTCTTACGGCAATCGCAGCTGGCGCTGCGGTCGACTTCATCCGGCGTTTCCTCAACAGCCGTCGCACTCCAGCGGGTCTCGCAAAGCTGACTGACGATGACTACTTCCGTATGATCTTCGCCGCTGTTGGAGCGATGATTGCTGCGCTCGTTGTGTGGGTGATGTGGCCGGGACTGTCCAGCTGGATCATCAACTCCGGTGGTGACTTCTGGGGCTGGTTTGGCGACAAGTTTGGCACCGACGTGGATGGCGGCACTCGAGGAAACCGTCCTCTCGATGCGATGAAGCCGGCCATTAACGAAGGTCGCTTTAGCAACTTCGCCCCAACCGGTCTAACCATGACGATCGCATTTGCATCGTTGTTCTTCGGTCTGGTGTTCTACACCGCTTCGTTTATTGCCGAAATCGTTCGTGGCGGTGTCTTGGCAGTGGCCAAGGGCCAGACCGAAGCTGCGGCCGCCCTCGGCCTCAGCCGGAGCCAGGCGCTCCGGAAGGTTATCCTTCCCCAGGCGTTCCGAATCGTGATGCCCCCGCTTGGAAACCAGTACCTGAACCTCACCAAGAACACCTCGTTGGCTATCGCCGTTGGTTATAGCGACGTCGTCCAGGTCGGTCAGACCGTCTTTAACAAGAACAACCAAGTGCTGGCCGTGCTCAGTATCTGGGCGGCGTTCTACCTGGTCTGTTCGCTCACGATCTCGTTCGTTGTGAACAAGATCAATGCCCGTCTAGCGATTGTGGAGCGCTGAAATGTCCGACGCTATTGCCCTTCCACCCGAGACCGTCGAAGCCCTTGCCACCGCGAACCAGGCTCCCGACAAACCGATAAAGGACCCAGTGCAGTGGGCCAAGGAAAACCTGTTCTCCACGGTCGGTAACACCATCCAGACGATCCTTTTCACTGCACTGCTGGTGTTCATCCTTCGCTGGCTACTCGGCCTGATTGTCTCCGAGGAACGTGACTGGACAGCGGTCACGACCAACATCCGTCTCCTGTTCACCTACAATTATCCGGGCTCTCAATACGGCCGAATCTGGTTCTCCTTCGGCGCCATGCTGACGACGGCCATGTTCACCGTTGTCGCTTTCGGGCTTCGCCCAATGGTTGCCCTTCGCAAGATCCTCATCAACACTGCTGGCCTCGGCGCGTTCTTGGTGCTGGTGTCGGTACTCGCTCCTACCGAGTCCTTCCCTTTGCGCATTCTGCTTGCGGGTGTGGTTCTGGTCGCTATCGGAGCTGGCCTCCTCGTAGCCATTCCCAATGCTCACGAGCGCATGGTCAGCTTCTGGCAAATGCTGGTCGGGCTAGCGGTGATCTGCCTCATCGCAACATGGCTGGTCCCCTGGGGCAACAACACGTTCGCCAACGGCGAAGTGACTCAGATCGCAGGGACCATCAAGGCGTCAACCAAGAACTGGCTGACGCTCATGGTCGGCGTGACACTGGCCTCGTTCTTTGCGGCCAGAGCCCTGCTCGCCGTGGTGCCTGATCGCGTGCTCAAGGGCATCATGCTGGTCTGGTGGCTGCTTGGGCCAGCATTCCTTATCTTCCTTGTTCTCCGAGACCCTTCCTTTGACTGGGGCTATGTACTGAGCGTCGACATCCCGATCGCTTTAGGATTCGGGCTCGGCGGTGCGGCGCTGCTGTACTTCCTGTCGACTCCGGGCAATGAGAGCCTCGCTCGAACAGCCGGACTCGTTGTCCTCGGTATCGGTGTGCTCACGTTCGTGCTGGCATTCCGCGGCGATCTCTCAATGCTTCAGAAGGTTCGCTTGTCGATCCTCGCACTGGGGTTTGCTGCTCTCCTGGCTCCGACGTTTTCGGGTGAGTCCCGAGTACGAATGCGGTTCGCGCTTGGCTGGTTGGGATTCATTCTGATCACGCACTGGCTGATCACCGGCATCAACACGCCGAGCACCCTCGATATTGCGGCACCACCATTCCTCGGCGGCTTCATGATCCCGCTCACATTGGGTTACTACGTGATGCTGGCGTCGTTCCCGATGGGCATCCTCATGGCCCTTGCCCGGACATCCGACATGCCGTTGTTCCGTGTAATGGCGACCACGTACATCGAAGGTGTTCGCGGCGTTCCCCTAATTGTGATTCTGTTCTTCTTCGACAACCTCCTGAACTTGTTCCTGCCATCTGGCATGAGCATCTCCAAGCTGGGCGGAATCTTTGTGGGCTACACCCTGTTCTCGGCGGCATACATGGCCGAGAACATTCGTGGTGGTCTGCAGGCAGTTCGTCGAGGACAGTTCGAGGCATCCGACGCCCTCGGCCTCACCACACTGCAGCGAACCGTCTTCATCATTCTGCCGCAGGCGCTCCGGGTGTCGATCCCGAACCTCGTGGGGCAGGCCATTGCAACTTTCAAAGAAACTTCGCTCGTCGCCATCATCGGCGCCTTCGATCTATTGAACGTTGCTCGCAACTCGATTCCGAACCAGCCGGCCTTCCTCGGCCACGCCCTTGCGCCGCTGCTGTTTATCTCCGCTGTGTACTGGGTCGTTGCCTACAGCATGTCTCGTGCCAGCCGCAGCCTCGAGACCAAGCTCGGCGTAGGAGCCCGCTAATGATCACTACCGAACCTTCGTTCCCGCACCACCTCGGTGGTGCAACGGGTACGTCAGATACGCCCAAGGTGGACTGGGCACGACTAAAAGGATCCATGACATGACCATCCTCGACGAAAATGCGATGACACCAGAGCTGGCTGCACGGCCCGACATGATCGTCTGCGACGGCGTGAAGAAGTGGTTCGGGGACTTCCAGGCCCTCAAGGGTGTTGACCTCACCGTGAAGGAGAAGGAGGTGATGGTGGTCCTGGGCCCGTCCGGTTCGGGCAAGTCCACGCTGATCCGCTGCATCAACCGTCTCGAGGTGCATCAGGAGGGCAACATCATCGTCGACGGCATCGAGCTCACCAACGACCTCCGCAACATCGACAAGATCCGCTCCGAAGTGGGCATGGTGTTCCAGCAGTTCAACCTGTTCCCCCACCTCACCGTGCTCGACAACATCACGCTGGCCCCTATCTGGGTTCGCAAGAAGCCAAAGGCTGAGGCCGAAACAACGGCGCTCGAACTCCTCACCCGGGTGGGTATCCCCGAGCAGGCCAACAAGTTTCCTGGCCAACTTTCCGGCGGTCAGCAGCAGCGTGTAGCCATTGCCCGTTCTCTGGCGATGGAACCGAAGATCATGCTGTTCGACGAGCCCACATCAGCGTTGGACCCGGAGATGATCTCCGAGGTGCTCGACGTTATGAAGACGCTGGCCGAGTCCGGCATGACCATGGTCGTCGTGACCCACGAAATGGGCTTCGCCCGTGAGGTAGCCGACCGTCTGGTGTTCATGGAAGAGGGCAACGTGGTGGAGATCAACGAGCCTGAAGGCTTCTTCACC
>CALHFG010000019.1 GCA_938029215.1 uncultured Acidimicrobiales bacterium
GTCAGGCCACCCTTCGCTTCAATGAGATCCGGGCGACGGGCAAGGGTGAGGCGCAGTGCTTGTGCTCGTCGCCACCCTGCAACCCGGGCATGGTCTCCGCTGGTCAGAACTGGTGGCACGTCCCAGCCTCTGAATTCTGCGGGCCTGGTGTACTGGGGGTATTCCAAGAGCCCGTCGCTGAAGCTCTCGTCGCCGGTCGAGGCCGCGTTGCCCAGAACGCCTGGAACCAGACGCCCAACCGCCTCCACGACGGTAAGGGCTGCAACTTCTCCCCCGGCCAGCACCACATCGCCAATTGAGATCGTGTCGTCGACCAGATGGTCGAGAATTCGTTGATCGACGCCCTCATAGCGACCACACAACAACGTAAACCCGTCGAGTTCGGAGAGCTCGTGTGCCACCGACTGGGTAAGCGGACGACCCGCCGGACCCATGTAGATCACCGGCCGTGGACACGCTTGGGCCTCCACAAGGTCGAACACCGGTTCACACTTCAGAACCATCCCCGCACCCCCACCGAAGGGGGAAGCATCCACCGTCTGGTGAACATCCCTAGTTTCCTGGCGAAGGTCGAGTGCCCGTAAATCCAGCAGCCCTTTCGATCGACCACGGCCGATAACCCCTAGCTCGAGACCGGCCTGCACGAAGTGCGGGAAGATCGTCAAGACATCAATTCGCAGCCCGGGCTCAGACCCCATCGTCATCGAGAAGGCCAGGGGGAACATCGACGGTTACCGAGTTGGCGTCGTGCGACACGTAGAACACCATGGGCACCAACCGGCCGTTCTCCAGCTGCATCAGATCGGACGCCGGGTTGGCGAGAACGGTTTCGATTTCGCCGTGGTCGACGCCGTCGACGGTGAGAAGCCGACTTCCGATGACCTCATGGATAAAGAGTTCGCCCGTTCCCTCGAGAGGGTCAGCGAAGAGCAACTGACTATGAAGCGCATCGGCCGCCTCCCGAGTATCGACGCCTTCGAAGTGCACAATCCAACGATCCTTGTGAACCGCAGCCCGTTGGATCGTCAAAACGCGCCCGCTCGACAACGCAAGTTCAGCACCCTCGGACGCTCGCTCTTCCAGCCGGTCGGTGACGAACTTGACCAACACATCACCTTTCAGGCCATGTGATTTGGTGATCCGTCCGACTTCTAGCTGATCAGACAATTGCACGCTCCTCGTTTCGAGCCGAAATTCCGCTCGGAGAACACATTTTTGTCAAACTCCGTCGTTGGAACACACAAAATGTGTGCGCCGACAGGAATTTGGGTGCTAGTCGACGAATTCGACTTTGCAGGTGACGCCGTCGGTGCTGCCGGCGGCGTTCACAATGGTGCGAATTGCGGATGCGACCCGGCCACGACGGCCGATGACGCGACCCATGTCTTCACCGTTCACCGATACGTCGAAGCGAACCGCTTTGTCGCCGTCGACGGAGGTCTCGATCGAGACCTCGTCCGGGTGGTCAACGATGGAGGTGCACAGGTGATGCAGTACCGCGTGTGCCTTGGGGGCCAAATCGCTCACGCTGAGACGCTTTCAGCGGCGGCTGCTTCTGCAGCTGCCTCGGCGGCCTTGGCCTGAGCTGCGGCGATGACCTCGGGGGTCTTGCCACTCTTGAAGTCGTCCCATGCGCCTGAAATCTCAAGCAGCTTCTTCACTCGTTCGGAGGGCTGAGCACCTTCACGAAGCCAGTGGACTGCCTTAGCCGAATCAATCTTCAGTTCGGAGGGCTCGGTACGGGGGTTGTACGTACCCACGATCTCGATGAACCGACCATCGCGCGGCGAACGAGCATCAGCAGCCACGACACGGTAGGTAGGTTGCTTCTTCTTGCCCATACGCATAAGGCGGAGACGAACAGCCACGGTGGTATTTCCTTCAGATAAGCGGTAATTGCGTCCCGGACAGGACGACCTACGAGGATACCGGCGGATTCACCCCGCTCCTACGCCGGCAGCTCCAACCTCGAGCGAACTCGAATCAGTACTTGGGCGATGGACCGAACCGATTGGGCCCACGAGTTCCGTCGGTGAAGTAGAAGATCAGCAGAATGAGGCCACCGAGGTAGTTCACGATCGGAATTACGCCCAGAAGCAACCACCACCCACTCTTGTCGGTGTCGTGAAGACGGCGCACGGCGACCGCCAGCCCAGGCACGATCATGGCAAGCGCATAGAGACCCGCAATTCCAACGAGACCGATCGACGCGATGCCAAAGTCCCCGGAACTCACGCGGGTGGCTCCGAGGGCGACCACGTACAAAACAACAAGAGTCACGAGGTTGATGAGGCCAAACCACCAGTACTCGGCCCGACGAGAGCGCCCGTCAAACTGGCTCCACCGCGACAGGGCGAGCTTGTACCACTCGAACGGCGACCGGTCCGGATCATGGCCGCCTCCGGCCACCGAAAACTCCGGGGAGCTGTACCCCATCGTCGGCTGCGGACCGCCTTGCCACTGGACGCCATCCCAGTATCGCTGGGTACCTACCGGGTCACCTTCGGCGTGGTACCAACCGGGAGGAGTGCTCATCCCAACATGCTCGCACAATGTGAGACGTCGGCGAACGACCAAGGCCCACGAGCAGAGTGTCAGCCGGTAGCCTCTATTCACCATGTTTGAAGGCCTGCAAGACACGTTTGAAGGAATCTTTGGTCGGCTCTCCAAGAAGGGGAAGCTCACCGAAGCCGATGTCGATGAGGCATTGCGTGAGATTCGTCTGGCGCTGCTGGAGGCCGACGTCAACGTCCGGGTCGTCAAGGCGCTTCGCAACCGAATCAAAGAACGAGCGGTCGGCGAAGAGGTCCACAAGGCCCTGAACCCGGCTCAACAGGTCGTCAAGATTGTCAACGAAGAACTGACCACCAGCCTCGGTGGTGAGACCTTCACGATGACCTTCAACCCCAAGCCGCCGACCATCATCATGATGGCTGGCCTGCAGGGTTCGGGTAAGACCACGACGTCAGGCAAGCTGGCCAAGTGGCTGAAGGGGCAGGGCCGCAACCCGCTCTTGGTCGGAGCAGACCTCCAGCGCCCCGCCGCCGTCCAGCAACTTCAGACCCTCGGCGAGCAGGTCGGCGTGCCGGTGTTCAGCGATCCTTCCTCTCCGGTCGAGGTCGCTCGCAAGTCTGTCGACCACGCGAAGGAAACGGGCCGCGACGTTGTCATCATCGACACCGCGGGCCGGCTGGCGATCGACGAAACCTTGATGGAGGAAGTCCGCCAGATCGGTCAGGTCACCATCCCCGATTACATCTTCCTGGTAGTCGATGCAATGACCGGCAACGACGCGGTCACCGTGGCGGAGAGCTTTAACGACAGCCTTGAGCTCGACGGTGTCATCCTCACCAAGCTCGATGGCGACGCCAGAGGCGGCGCGGCACTGAGTGTCAAGGAGGTCGTTGGCAAGCCCATTGCCTTTGCGGCGACCGGCGAAAAACTCGACGCACTCGAAGTCTTCCACCCCGACCGCATGGCCAGTCGAATCCTGGGCATGGGCGACATCATGTCGCTGATCGAAAAGGCTGAGCAGACCTTCGAGAAAGAGGAAGCCGAGGCTGCCGCGCAGGCGATGATGGAGGGTCGGTTCACCTTCGATGACTTCCTCGATCAAATGCAGCAGTTGAAGAAGATGGGGTCACTCTCCAGTCTCATCGGAATGTTGCCCGGGATTCCCAAAGAAGTACGTGACATGGAAATCGACGACCGTGAGATCGGTCGAGTGGAGGCAATGATCCGATCCATGACGCCTGCGGAGCGGATCGACCCCAAACTGATCGACTCGTCCCGAAAGAAGCGAATCGCAAAAGGTTCCGGAACCGACTCTCAGCAAGTCGATGCGCTCGTCAAGCAGTTTGACGAGATGCAGAAGATGATGAAGAAGCTTGGCGGCATGGGCACGAAGAAGGCCCGTAAGAACAAGAAGAAGAAAAAGGGCAAGAGCGGTGGCGGTCGCGTCACACCGAAGGGTGGACCGGCCGCAAACAGCCGGGTGACGCCCAAGGGAACCAAGGCCCGGAAAGCACCACTTATGCTTCCCGGCATGGATCGCGTCGCCGACGCCATCGACGACGACTAAAAACTCCTCTACAACGGAACTGATCTGGCCACCGGGGCGTCTCATTTAGTGAGATGATGAACGCAGGCAAATGATCAACCTTGCAAAAAGAGCGGGGGCGGCCCTCCTGGCAGTTGCCCTCGTCGTGTTGGCGATCGGCTTTTCGGCGAGCCCTGCCGCAGCCGAACCTTCGATACGGGTGACCACTGTTGCCGGTGACCGCTACTTCCCCGGCAGGCCAGTCGCGTTCCAAATTGAGATTGCGGCGGACAGGGCGACCGACGGAACGGTCATCATTCGAGTCGACGGCGCCGAGACCGCCCGAGAGGAATTCGCGCTTGCGGGCGGAACGACGAAGACGATCATCGTGGTCACCGAAACGCTCCCGTGGGGACCCGGGTTTGTGGT
This sequence comes from uncultured Acidimicrobiales bacterium, assembly GCA_938029215.1. Taxonomy (GTDB): domain Bacteria; phylum Actinomycetota; class Acidimicrobiia; order Acidimicrobiales; family SZUA-35; genus JABDIY01. Next base: position 4,469 of record CALHFG010000019.1, read on the forward strand.
CCAGGTCAACAGCTCCGACGGCGACGTTACGGTGCGACCGGGGCTACGTGAAGATCGTGACTCCGAGGCGGTTGGGCTTCTCGCGTCGCTTCAGACTGCGGGCCTTCCCAACACCGCGCCCACCGCCACCGGCGGACGAACCGCCCGATTCCACCCGGTCACCGAGCCCGTATTGAACGCCGACCGACGAGCCCTCGGCATGTTCAACTCGATCGCAGGAACACCCGACGATTTCGCCAGCTTGCCGATTGCAGCCCAAGAATCGATCCTGCAATGGATCGCGCAAGGCGGCCAGCTCCTGGTCGACGCCCCCGCCGGAACGTCGGTTGGCTTGCTCGGCGCCAATGCGGAAGCGAGAACGCTTGGGTTCGGGTCGGTTCGCTATACCGATGGCGAGATGCGCCGAGGCAACGTCGATGGTCTCGTGCCTGCGAGCAGCGCTCGAACGAATGACGAGTTTGGGCAGAATATCGACCCGGGCCAGTCCGGCCGCACCTTGGTGGCCGACGCCGGGATCAGTCAGCCGGGAATCGAACTTCTACTCCTTTTGATCGGCGGCTACATCGTTCTGGTCGGGCCAGTCCTCTTCCTGGCTTTGCGCCGGACAGGCCGACAACCACTGGCGTGGGGCGTCATTCCGGCGGTTGCGGCGATCACCGTTGCCGCGGTGTGGGGCGTCGGTCGAAGTCAGCGATCGAATATCGATCTGGCGCACGCAACAATCGTCGCGTCTTTGGGTGATATCACGATCGAACGATCCGAGGTGCTGGTCGCATCGGCAAACGGTGGATTCGTCGGGCTCGCGACTGGCGATGAATACAGCACCGCGGCCGGTGCGACCAACCGGTTCGGTGAGCTGAGCCAGGTCACGCTGGAGGAACGCGATGGCAACGTCGGTATCCAGCTCAACCCCGGAGAAGCCAACAGAATCACGGTCCAACGAGTCCGAAACGCGGGGGCGGCCCCCGCCCTGCAGGTCAGTGCAACGATCCAAGACGATCGAAGTCTTCAAGGATTGGTCACCAACACCTCCAGTCTCCAGCTCCAAGATGTTCGGGTCGTCTCTGGAAATGCGGTTCAGCTCGTCGGCACCTTGGAACCGGGAGAGTCGGTCGCGGTAGTGCTCGATGATGAGTTCGCGACGGTTCCCTTTGAGCAGGACAACCTGTACTCCCGGATGCAGCAGGAGTTCTTTGACCCCTTCGAACAACCCGTGGGGGGCGAAGGCGACACATTGGGATCGGTCAACGCTGGCGCACTCGCGGCCTTCGTTCGGACCTATCCAGAAGCTCGTTTCAGCGGTCAGGTCATGGCGCTTGGCTGGACTCGGGAGGTAAGCGCTCCGGTGCGCACTGATCGAGGTAAGGAAATCGATCGGGGCCGAACCGGCTTTGTGACGTTCGAGCCCATCGAGTCCGCCAACGGGCCAGAGGTCGCCTTCGGAGAAGCAAGAGTTGAACTTGTCCGTATATGGGATTTCCAGCTGAACGACCGCGCTGGCCAACGAAGCGAATTTCCCGCCGAACTGTTGATCAACCTTCCCGCCGACGCCCGAGCGGAGGATGTCTTTGTGATCGAACTCCCCCAGGCGATCGAAGGACTCGACATATGGAACGGATCAACCTGGGCGCCGTCGAGCGAGGACGTCTTACCCGGACTGGAGGACAGAATCGTGGTCCTGACCGACGACACTCTCCGCCAGGGTCAAGTCCACCTGCGAGCCGGATTCTCTGGCTTCAACCAGCGAGAGCTCCCGATCGTTCGTTCTGCTACTCAGCAAGAGAGCGACACGATCGAGCTCCTTGCTCAACTGGCGGAGTTAGAGCAATGACCGACCATCAACTCCCGCCCGCCCCCGAGCTAGGCGAAATCGACATGTTCGATGCATCGGTTCCGGCCGATTTGGAAGCTCACCTCCAACCCAGCGATGCAATCATTCAGGCCAGGAATCTCACGAAGCAGTACGGACCGCTCACCGCTCTCAACGACTTCACGCTGGACGTACCGCGCGGGAGCATCTTCGGGATCATCGGTCCGAACGGTGCGGGGAAGTCGACCGCGTTCTCCATTCTGGCTACGTTGCTCGAACCGACTGTCGGGTCGGCACGAGTCTGCGGCGCGAATCCCGTGACCCAAGCGCGTGAGGTCCGCAAGAAGATGGGTTATATGCCCGACGTTATGGGTGTGTACGAGCGGCTAACGGTGGCCGAGTATCTCCAGTTCCACGCCGCGGCCTACAAGGTGCCGCGCAACGAATGGCCTGAGCTTGTTGACGGGCTGCTCCAGCTCGTCGATCTCGACGTGAAGGCAACGTCGCTCGTCGACCGCCTCAGTCGTGGGATGAAGCAACGTCTGTCGCTCGCCCGAGCAATGGTCCACGATCCGGAGTTGCTGATCCTCGATGAACCGGCCAGTGGATTAGACCCGAGGGCCAGGATCGAGTTCCGTGAACTGCTCGTGGCCCTTCAGGACATGGGAAAAACAATACTCATAAGCTCCCACATTCTGGCCGAGCTCCAACAGATGTGTACCGACATTGCCGTGATCGAGGCTGGCACATTGCTGGCGGCTGGAACACCTCAGTCGATTATCGATCAACTAGGAAACGGGAGGCGGGTCAAGGTGTCGTTTGCCGACGGGACCACCGAGGAGTTTTCGATCACCGATCTCGCGGGCCAGGCCGAGCTGTTGCGACGCCTGGTGATCGAAGACGATCGAGAGGTCGTCGAGTTCGCCGAGATCTCCACCGACCTCGAAGGCCTGTTTTTGCAGATCACTCAAGGAATTGTCCAATGATGAGTCGCCCGAACCGAGCGAACCGATGAGCTCTATCGCAGCCCGCTTTCAGAATCTCAACCCGGTCTTGGATCGCGAGCTCCGTCAACGCAGCAGGTCTGCCAAGTCGGTTGTAATGATGTCGTTCCTGTTGGTGCTCCTCACTGGTGTGCTCTATTTGGTTTTCATTGCGACCGAGCAAAACAACCGATTCCAAGATCCATTGGATCGACTCTCGACCGGGGTAGGCGCCACGATGTTCGAGTGGGTGCTGTTTGCCGAGCTGTTTCTTCTTCTGCTGATCATTCCGGGCGTTTCCGCGTCGGCCATTTCCGGAGAACGAGATCGTCAGACGTTGATTCCGCTGCAGATCACCTTGATGGGTCGGAACGGCATCTTCTTCGGGAAGGTCGCGGCCTCGAGCGCGTTCGTACTTCTGCTGCTCGTTGCATCGGCGCCGCTGCTCGCTGTCCCCTACCTGTTAGGGGGAATCAGCCTCTTCCGAATTCTGATGGGGTTCTTCGTCACGCTCGCAACTGGGGTCCTCTACGCCACCCTCGGCGTGGCCTGCTCTGCATTCTTCCGCCGCACCCAGACGGCCACACTGATGACGTATGTACTGGTCGTCTTCATGACGGTGGGAACGTTGGTGATTATCGTGATCATGCAGATCCTGTCGACTCTGAATGGCGACTTCGACGACCCGTCGGTGTGGCCGCTGTATGCCAACCCGTTCGTCGGACTCGCTGCCGCCGCCGGAGAGTTCGGCCGCGGGTTCAACAATGTTGGTCCCTTCAGTGGAATCAAGGAAGGCTTGTTCGGCGACAATTTCGGTGGTCAAGATCGTTCGGGTCGGCCCGACTTTCTGATCTCGCTCGGGGTGCAGGCAACCTTTGTCGCCTTCTGGGTCATACTGGCGTTGCGGAAGTTGAAGCTACCGAAAGCTGAGGTCGACTGATGGGTTCCTTCCTCACGGCAATGACTCGGCGACTACGAATCGTGTGGGCGTGGGCTATTGCGGGTTGGATTGCTCCCGCATTACTCGGTGTGGCGCTGTTCTTGGTACTGGCGGGATGGCTCGTGCCGTGGCGTTGGTTTGAGCCAACCGCGATCGCCCTGGTGATCCTCCCACTTCTTGCCATCGTTGGGTTTGCGGCGTTCCGCCCGCTGGAACGAATCCGAGCGGCTCGCGCGGCCGATCGGGGCCTGGAAACGGGTGATGCGTTCGGTGCTGCCGTCGAGTTCGCCGATCTGGACAACGACTTCGGTCGCAGTATTCAGCAACGAGCTCGCAGCTTGGCTGAGACTGCATCTCCCTCTACCGCAGCACCCTTGCCGCGTTTACGAGGCCGGTGGGCCCTAGCAGGAGGTCTGGCTGCTACCGCATTGGTGATGGGTCTGGTTACGAACCCGCAGGATGCCGTGCTTGCCGAACGAGCTCGTGCCAACGAGGTAGCTGAGGAGCTTGCGGACGAACTAGAAGAAGCGGCGGAGCAACTGGAGGATCCGGCGACCGCAGAGGTGGGTGCCACCCTCGACCAGCTGGCGGAAGAGCTGCGCTCGGCCCAGAGTTTTGAGGAGATCGAAACGCTTCTATCCGAAGCCGAAGAGGAGCTTGGCCAACGATCGCCGAATTTCGCGGCCGAACGTGCCGCGGCCGAAGGATTGGAACGGAGTCTCGAAAACAATCCGCTCGGCGGACAACAGCCCGGCGCTTCTGCTGCCGAGCAGCTGGCTGCCGCAGCTGACGAGCTGGATGGTCTCAGCCCGCAGGAGCAACAGGCGCTTGCCGAGCGACTCGAGCAGATCGCCGACTCACAGGAAGCGGGCGACCCGGACACTGCGGATGCACTTCGGGAAGCAGCGGCACAATTGGCGGCGGGCAACACTGCGGGCGCCCAGGCAGCCCTAGGTGAGGCGGCGCAGGCACAACAAGCCAACGCTGACTCGGTTGCCCAACAGCTTGCCGCGCAGGCTGCCGCTGACCAGGTGGGCCAGCAGGCACAACAGGCACAAGCGGCCCAGGCCGCAGGCGAGGGC
>CALHFG010000020.1 GCA_938029215.1 uncultured Acidimicrobiales bacterium
GTTGGTGGTGAGGTCAACCCAGATCGAACCGGACGACATCGCAGCAAGAGCACCTTCGGGCCCACCCATGACCGCCTCGACATGGTCGGGTCGGGGGAGTGAGGTGAGAAGCAGGTCGCATTGGCCGGCAACATCGACTGCTGACGCACCCTCTAGGGCTCCGGCCCCCACGGCACCTGCGGTTGCGTCGGGGTTGATATCGAATGCAATGACCTGGTAGCCGGCCCCCAGGAGGCGACGGCACATGGGCGCCCCCATGTTTCCTAGGCCTACGAATCCGATGACATCTTGTTGGTTGGTTGACACCGGTTCATGATGAGCATGACAACTTGCCTTGTCAATCCGCCTCGACGATCGGTTTCGAGCCCGGCCTGGCTGGTGAGGAGACGGGCGGCGCGACCCCGTCCTCCTAGCGGAAATCGGACAGCTCGGTTCCATGTCGGATTTCCGCTATCTGGCGACGCCTGCACATCGTAGGTTCGATCCTATGTTGGTCAAGACGTCAGATCGCTTCATCCCTAGCCAGTCCGGTACCGGGCCCGATCCCGTGCCGAAGATGGTTGCTGCGGCCTACGGCATGCACTCCGCCGATCAGATCGCCATCGTCGTCGTCCCGCTCATAGCCAAGCTCGTCTTCGATGCCTCAGCCGGGGCGATCGGTGCGCTGATCGCATGTCAGTCCCTTGGTCAACTGCTCGGATCGATCCCCTTCGGCCTGGCGGTTGATCGGTTCCACTCTCGTGGACTAGCCACCGGTTCGACGATGATTTCCATCGCCGGGATGTTGGGCGCATGGGTCGGTGTCATGCGAGCCGACATCATCCTGTTTGGCGCGATGATGACCGTCGCAGGGTTCGGCATTGTGCTGTTTGTCCTGGTGATACTTTCGATGGTTCCCGCAGTAACCAACGACGTCGGCCTCGCAAACCTCAATTCGAGGATTGAGCTGCCTCGAGCGATGTGTTCCTTTGTGATTCCGCTCGTGATCGGAGCCATCATCACCGCCGCAAACGCACGTTGGGTCATTGGCGCCGCCGCTATCGGGCCCGCTGTCGCCTATCTTGCCGCCCGGCGACTGCCAGACATCGCGCCCGGCGGAAACGATCCTGGCCGGCCGCTGCGGCGTCTCTTGGAAGGCGGTCGGTTCGTTCTCGGTGAAGGTCACCTGCGGGCGATCACGATGTGTGCGCTCTCGTGGAACTTTGGGTTCGTCGTCCTGCTTGTCGCAATGCTGCCGCTGTTGGTCGAGCTGAATATTCGGCCCGGAGTGTTCGGCATTGCCCTGTCGTGTTTCGGTCTGGCGGCAGTCGTTGGCTCGTGGGTTATTGGCAAGGTCTCTCCCGTGGTTGCGCCGAGGTTTTTCCTCATCGCCGGACCGGCGAGCTCAGTTGGCACGGCCGCAATCCTGCTGGCCTCAGGCGGATCGAACGCAACGGCAATGATCCTTGTGGGGTTCTTCGTGCTCGGCTTCGGCCCTTCGATGTGGTTGGTCACTCAGAACACCGTCCGGCAAGTGGTGACACCCCGCCAACTGCTGGGTCGAGTGAATTCGATGATCCAGACTGCGATCTACGGCGTCCGCCCCCTCAGCGCCATCGGAGCCGGAGTAATCGTGGAAACGACCTCACCTCGCGGAGCGCTGGTTGTCGTGGGGATGGCTTTCGCCTTATCAACCGCTGCTGCAGTGTTTAGTCAGCTGCGCTCGGTGTCGAGCTTTGACCGGCTTGGCTTCGCGGCATGAAGCTGGCGCCCGCTACCCGTCCTCGCTAGTGGGGCAGATCGTCGATGCCTTGGTACTTGGCCTTGGTGAACTGGCCGCCCTTGTAGGTGAGCGTCCACACCGAGCCTTTGGCGCACCCGCGGCCTTTCGTGGTCATCCCTCGTTGCATCAGGTAGTGGAGCATCTCGGGGATGATGTTTCCATGGCTCGACAGCACCGCACCCCGCTCGGTGTTCTCCATTAAGAGCTCGATCGCCTCGTCGATGCTGGCGTCTTCCCAGATCCGTTCATCCTCAATGACTTCGAGCCCTAGTTCCTTTGCCAGCGGCTCGACTGTTTGAACACACCGTGTCGACGGGCTCGAGATGATCGCACCAGTCTCTATGCCGCCGAGCGAGGTGCTGATCAGCTGAGCTGCGTCGTGGCCGCGATCGCTCAGTTTGCGGTACTTGTCGTGGCGATCAGAACTCATGCGTTGACCGGCATGAGCGTGGCGGACCAGGTACAACTTCATCGCTCAACCAGCCTAAGCGGAACGTGGCGACGAGACCACGGGGAGTAGGTCCCTCAACTGGTGGATTTGATGGGTGATGTTTCGGTCCCCGGAGTCGAGCCGGTGGGGGTTGTACCAACAGGTGTCGATTCCTGCATTGATCCCGCCTTGCATGTCGCTGGTGAGGCTGTCGCCGATCATGAGAAATCGAGACCGGGCGACGTCGGGGTGGGCGTCGAAGATTGTCTGATAGATCTCCGCCCGGGGCTTTGAGGTGCCAACCTCACCGCTGATAACGAGTGGTGCGAAGATCCCGCTCAAGCCAATTCGGTCGAGGCGGCCGCGCTGCACGGGGCCGAGCCCGTTGGTAACCATCGATAACGAGTGGGTGCCGGTCAGTTGGTCGATGAGCTCACCGGCGCCTTCATAGAGCTCGCCGAACTGAGCGAGCCCTTCGGTATAAGACTCCGAAACGGCTTCGGCGTCGTAGGTCAGCCCCGCTTCCACGGCGAGATCAGCAAACCGCTGACCCTTCACGTCATTGGGCGTGATCGTGCCCTTCTCCACCTGTCGCCATAGCGATTGGTTAATGACTTGGTACTTCTCCAGCAGCGGTTCGGGTGCTGGAACACCGTGAGCGGTGAGGGCATATGCGAACGCCTGGGCTTCGGACGCGTCGGTGTCGAAGATCATGTGATCGAAATCGAAGATCAGGTGGGTATATCGCATCGGGTTCCCGTCGGCCGGCCTAGATGATCGTCCAGCCACCGTCGACAAAGAGGATCTGGCCCGTCACGTAGCTGGACGCCTCCGATGCCAGGAACAACAGGGCGCCGTTCAGCTCGCCCGGGTTTCCGGGCCGTCCCATCGGGGCTCCACTCGTTATGTAGGACATGCCGCTGTCGGTGTCGAACATCTGGTCGTTCATCTCGGTGCGAAACCATCCGGGGCCAATGGCGTTGACGCGCACACCCTTCCGGGCCCATTGACTCGCCAGCTCGCGGGTCAGATTGTGAAGCCCGGCTTTTGCTGCGGCGTATGACGTCGTTTTCATGCGTCCTCCAGCAACGTGGCCCAGCACCGACCCGATGTTGATGATGGAGCCGCCTCGGCCGCTGTCGATCATGGGTCCTGCTGCCTTTCGGGCTAGCTCGAACGGGGCGACGAGATCGATCTCAATTTCGCGGCGAAACTCTTCTACATCGTCGTCGAGCGCTGCCGCCGTGCGTGAAATGCCCGCATTGTTCACCACGATGTCAATCTGGCCATGTTCGGCCATGATCTCGCTGATAATCCGGTCTGGTTCTCCCTTTACCGCCACATCAGCTGGGATCACCGACGCACTGGATAGATCGGCGGCAAGGGCTTCCAGGCGTTCGGCTCGTCGCGCAACCAAAACCACATGAGCTCCGGCAGCGTCGAGGGCCCGAGCGAACTGGGTTCCAAGACCGGAGGATGCTCCGGTGAGCAGGGCAACTTTGCCATCGAGTCGAAAACTTGCCAGAGGGTCTGCGATCACCCGCTGAATCCTACGGCGCTGATGCAGCTAGAGCGAGATGGAACCTGTCGGGATCCCATCGGCGTTCGATCGTTCGAGCGTTGCCCATTCGTGGAGGGAATCGAACTCGGCGGAGTCGATGAGGTCGTGCTCTCGCAAAATGGCCAGCGACAGTGGGTTGAACGCCCGCTCGTTGCCGTCGTCGACAGTGATACAAAGCCCGTAACCGGTACCACGGATCCCGCAGACAAAGACTCCTTCGGCACCGAGCTTCGCGAAGACTCTGCCATCGGTTTCGCGAATGAGATCGGAATCGGAACGCAACTTTTCACCACCGATCATGTTGGGATGGGCTCCGACTGCCGCCGTAATTCGGTTTGCCGCTGCAGATCGTTCCTCGGAGAGGCCGGTCGGCGTGGCCAGTCGGGCAATGCCTCCAGCGAGACCGGAAAGCGGCATTCGGAACGTTGGCGCACTGCATCCGTCGATGGCGTCGGTGAGGTCCGAGCCGGTCATGGCTGCTACGGCGGCCCGCACCCGTTGTTGCGTCTTGGATTCGGGCTTCAAGTAGTCGGCCGGATCGTCGCCCAAATGCAGCGCCGTGAGCAGCATGCCGGCGTGTTTGCCCGAACAACAATGATGGGAGCGTCGTTTGATGCCGAGCGGCCGTTCGAACCACAGTGGACTGGCCCCGCACCCGAGCTGGCTCTCCTCCAGTCCACCTTTGGCCAACATGGCCGCGACGGACTTCAGGTGCGCTTGCTCGGCGCTATGGGAGGCACAGCAGATCGCCAGTTCAGGGTCGGTGAACTCGAACGCGTCCACTGCGCCCGATTCCACGACCGCCAACGCCTGAAGCCCTTTCATAGCGCTGCGGGCAAAGATCTGTTGGTGTGGGTTGCCGGCGTGGTCGATGACTTCAAGGTCGTCGCCCGAAACCTTCACCAATGCCCACGCTCCCCGATGGAGGCTCTCGGTAAACCCGGCTCGGTCGAAGGTCGCGATGATCGGGTTGTCGAGGTTCATGGGCTACAGCTTTGTGGCGTTGAGAGAAAAGAGAACTGGAACTTGGGATCGTAGAGGTTCCGGGAGGTACCAAAGGTCGCCTTCTCGGACCGCGCTCGGGAAGATTTCCCACGGTGCGCCCCGATGTTCGTCCATGCGGTCGATTCGCAAACCAGCGTTCACCAGAGCATTCACGATGTCGGGCAGCGAGTGGTTCCACTCGTGATGTTTGGTGTTCGTGATGCCCACGCCGTCTGGATCGTCGGTGTAGGTCTCGGCTTCGTCCCAGCTGAGGGGGTCATCGGTATGCCAATAGTTGAAGTGGGGGACGATCTTTCCGTCGATCTCCTCGAAGATCCACACAAACGGATGCACGTCGCGAATGTAGAACTGGCCACCGGGCTCCAAAAGACCTCCGACCGCTTGCGCCCACGAATCGATGTCGTGCAACCAGCTGATCGCGCCAATGCTGGTGTAGACGAAGTCGACGGTCGAACCGATGGCAGCCGGCGCGTCGTACACGCTGGCCTCGACGAACTGGGTTGAGCTCCCTGCCGCTTCGGCGAAGCGCCGGCCTTCTGCAACCGCGGTGTCGGAAAAGTCGAGACCGATCACTTTGGCGGCACCCAAACGGTCGAAGGAGATGGTGTCGGTACCGATGTGACACTGCAGATGCGCAACGCTGAGACCTTCCACATTCGGCATGAAGTCCCGGTCGTAGGTAACCGTTCGGCTGATCAAGGACCGGTCTTCGATGAACTCATCGAGCCGATACATCGCTGAACCGGCGTGCACGGTGGCCCGATCGTTCCAGTTGGCCTTGTTGTCGGCATAGTGCTCGTTGTGGCTCACCAGCTCATGGTAGGCAGCCGGGATCGGTCAGCTCCGGCGATTTGTCGATTGCCACTCGGTGGGTGTCAGCCCAACGTGGCGCTTGAAGAACTTCACGAAATTTGTCGGCTCAGAGAATTCGAGCTCGGCCGCAACCGACGCCGCCGTCCGATGGGGGAGACTGAGCAATCGCCGTGCCTGCAGCACCACTCGTTCGTCCAGGATCTGTTTCGCGGTTAGCCCGGTCGCGGATTGACAGGCTCTGGTGAGCGTGCGCGTCGAACAGCCGAGGGTCCTCGCGTAATGAGTGACCGAGCGAGAGTGCCCCTGAGCCAGTTCGACAGCTCGCCGAAAGTCTGAATGGAGGGCCGCCTGCGGCGATCTGTCGGGCGTCATCAGCTGCCTGCCGAGAGCTTCGATAAGCAGTGTCTGTTGGGCAAACAGCTCCTGGGGCATCAGCGGTCCAGATTGCCGGACGTGTCTGGTCAGACGAAGGACCGGCTGCAGGTCGGCCCACCGGGCTTCGTCGAGGTCGACGAATGACGATTGGTTCGACCAAAAGTCAGGCTGCCGGGTCGGTTGCTGGAACAACACAACGATTCCTTGGTAGGAATCATCGAGTATCCAGCGGTGGACCTGGTCATGTCGAACACGAACGACCCGCCGCGGTACCAGCGGTACGTCGTCGAAGTCGATCTCGTGCCGCCCAGTTCCTGAAACACACACGATGATCAGTTCGAAGTCGATGTGTTGGTGTTGTGCCAGCTGTTGGATCGGAACCCGCTGCTTGAGGTCTGCAATCGTGAAGATCTCGAATGGCCGTTCGGCCGACGGGGCATAGCGAACCTCTCGGATCGTGGGTGTCTGTGGAGGAGGCATGTGTCCAATTTTGACCATAGATTGGATCACATTCAACCTCGACCCCTGCACGAGTTCCTGAGAGCCTGAGACAAGCGAAGTACGCACAAGAAAGAAGCACAGCTATGTCAGCCAAACTTGAAAACGCCAAAGCGCTCTACAACGAAGGAATCCAGCAAGGTCGCGCCCGAGAGGCCGTCGAGGCGTACACCGGAGATCGGTACACCCAACACAGCACCGGAGTCCGAGACGGGGTCGAAGGTTTCGTCGAATTCTTCGAGCCGTTCCTGGAACGAAACCCGGTACGTGATATCCAGATCGTGCGTGCCATCGAGGACGGCAACTTCGTCTTTCTGCAGGCGGCCCAGAGCCTCAACAATGGTGAGTCCCGATGGGTCACCATGGACATGTTCGACACCGATGACAATGACAAGATCATCGAACACTGGGACGTCATCACAGAGATGGTGGAGGTCACCGCATCGGGTCACTCGCAGATCGACGGAGCGACCGACATCACCGACCTCGACAAGACCGACGCCAACAAAGCCGCCATCGCAGGATTCATCGACGACGTATTAATCAACGGTCGCGGCGAGAAGATGACCGACTACGTGTCGACCGAGACCTACATCCAACACAATCCGCTCGTCGCGGATGGAGTGGAAGGGGTCGGAGCGTTCATGCAGCAAATGGCCGAGGCCGGTACCCCCATGGTCTACAAGTACGTCTACAAGATCCTCGGTCAGGGAAATTTTGTGGCGTCGTTCTGCCTGGCTCAGATCGGTGAGGAGGACATGGCCGTCTTCGATCTGTTTCGGCTAGAAGCTGGGCTCATCGTGGAGCACTGGGACGCCATGGAGCCGCTCCCTCGAGGGGCGAACCTGGTGAACCAGGGCAAATTTTAACCAGGGAACCGGTGCGCCTAGATGACCACCGGATGCGGCTCAAATTCGAGCCGACCGTGGTTGATGTTCGGCAGCACGTAGCGGCTGAAGAGATCACATTCGGCCGCATGTGGATAGCCGCTCAAGATGAATGCTTCGATGCCGGCCTCGGCGAGCTCGTTGAGTTTGCCGAGCACCTGGTCGGGGTCGCCCACGATGGCGGCCCCGGCCCCAGATCGAGCCCGCCCGACGCCGGTCCAAAGGTGGCGTTCGGCGTAGCCTTCGTCGTCGGCACCCTCGCGAAGTTCGGCCTGTCGTGCAACGCCGGCGCTCTTGCTATCCAGACTCTTCTGGCGGATCTCGTTGCCGGTCTCGTCATCGAGCTTGGATAGCAGGCGACGAGCGGCGGCCCGAGCCTCGTCTTCGGTCTCTCGCACGATCACGTGGGAGCGCCAGCCGTAACGGAGTGAGCGGCCCTTGGCGGCGGCTCGTGCGTCCATGTCGGCCTTAACCTCCAGCATCTTGCTGGTGACGTCGGGCCACATGAGGAACACGTCGGCCCCGGAGGCGGCACATTCCCTAGCGGCCGGTGACAGTCCGCCGAAGTAGAACAGCGGGCTCTTGCCACTGACGGTTCGAATCCGTGGTGGGTCCAGTGTGAGTTGTACGTGGTCGCCCTGGAAATCGACACTGCGGCCGTCGAGCAACTCACGTAACACGTACATGATCTCGGTGCTGCGCTGGTAGCGGGGTTCGCTTTCCACCTTGGTGCCGGGGATGTCGCTGCTGATGATGTTTATCGTGAGCCGCCCGTCCATCATTTGGTCGAGTGTGGCCATCTGTCGAGCGACCTGCGGAACCACCAGTTCGCCGCACCGAATAGCCAGCAGCATGCGGATGTCTTTGGTCAGTGGTGCCATACCCGCCGCGAACGCGGTGTTGTCGATTCCGAGCTGGTAGCCCGAGGGCAACAGCACGTTGTCGAAGCCGTAGCGGTCGGCGGTGAGCACGATGTTGCGGCAGTGCTCCCAGCTGGAGAAGAGTTCGGGGTCGGGCTGCCCCAGAAACTCATAGTCGTCGTCACACAGCGCGGAGAACCACGCCATTTCTACCTGCGGTGCAGTCCAAGAGGTCACAAGAAAACCCTATCTAGAGAAGTTCGGACAGATCGACGACGCGGCCCTGGTCAATGCTCATGTGAGCGGCCGCACCGACCGCGACCGCCATCAGGCCGTCGTGAACGGTGACTTCGATGTCTCGCTCGCCACGGCAGGCGGCCAGGAAGTCGATGTGTTCCAGGTAGCTGGAGCCGTGGTGGAGGCCCTCGTACTCGATCTCGTCGTCGTGGATCTCTTCGATCTCGGGCTCGACCAGGTCCGCTCCGCCCTGATAGTTGCGGATGCCCTTCTTGAAGATGCTCTTAGGGAGCAGCGCTTCGAGCTTGCCCTTGGGCCCGGTGACGCTCATCTCTTCCTGGTGCTCGGTGGCTTCGGCAAACATACAGAGATCGAGCATTGCCCGTCGGCCTCCGGGATACTCGACGACGACGAAGGCGTTATCGAGGATGTCGGAAGTCTTGCCGTCGTACACCTCGTCGAGGTGGTTCACGTTCTGGCCCCCCGAAGCCATCACGCGGATCGGCTGGGCACCGATGGTCAGGTTCATCAGATCGAAGAAGTGACAGCACTTCTCCACCAACGTGCCGCCGGTGTTGGCGCTAAAGCGGTTCCAGTCGCCGACCTTCACCAGGAACGGAAAGCGGTGCTCGCGGATGGCCATCATCTGGGGCTCGCCGATCACGCCGGCTTTCACCTCGCGAATCATGCGGGCGACGGGCGGCATGTATCGGTATTCCATGCCCACCTGAGTGACTTTGGAGCTCTCGCCGGCCAGTTCGACGACGGTCTTGCAGTCGTCGACGGTGGTGCACATCGGCTTTTCGATCAGGGTGTGAACGTCGGCGGTGAGTACATCGTCGAGGATCGCCTTGTGGGTGAAGTTGGGGCTTACGATGACGACGGCATCGACGAGACCGCTCTCCAGCAACTCCCCGTGATGCTCAAACGCTCCGATGGAGTCAGGTGCATCGGATGCTTCCTGAGCCGCCTTCAACCCTTCGGCCAACGAACCCTCGAACGGATCAGAAACCGCAGTGACAACACCGCCCTCGATTGCATTGATGTTGTAGATGTGCTCAAGGCCCATCATGCCAGTTCCAATGATTCCGTATCGGATTACATCGCTCATTCGATCAATGAAACCACGCTGGTGAGGGTTCCGGATGGCCCATATTGCCTAAACCTCGCTGTTGTTGGTTTTTGGCCCGCTCGGGCTGCCAAACGCAAGCATCGTGAGGCCAGCCATGATGAGTCCGGACACCACGATCTGACCTGTCCAGATCTCGGGCTCGAGTCGGAACGTATCGGCCTCGACGAATCCGGCGAAGGTCCAAGCCGCCCAGCCGGCCATAGCCGCCAGCGAGAGCGAAACACCAAACCGTGCCCTCGGGGGACCCGACACGGTTCGCAGAAGCACGTCGCCCACCAGGCCAGCGGTGAGTCCACCCGCAATCGCGGGAATTGGGGTGTTGCCGAGCGAGTAGGCCTCGCCAATGGTGGGGACTGCCCACACCACGGTGAGGAAACCAAACGGCAGAGACGGGAAACGCTGCAGTAGATAGAGGGCCGACACCCCCATGATCATCGTTGACACGATGATTCCTGCGACCGTCCACGCCGCCCAGATGTCTTCTTGCCGAGAAGCGATTTCCAGGGTCCAGGCATCACTGAATGGTCGGGCAAAGGTTGTGAAGAAGGCGGCAAGCAGGGCGAGGATCGTGACCGAAGAGATTGCCATCCACTCCGAACCCCCCGTGCGCAGCACCGCTTGGAGTGGAGCTGCCAGAACAAGAATGAGGCCGAACAGCAGAACGAGGTGTGTTGGCGAAAGCAACGCGTCGATTCCGGTCTCGACGCCAAAGGTCTGATGCCAAATCAAGTCGCCGACCCCACCTAAGGCGAACACCCCTAACCCGATGACCGCCCATCCGTAGCCTGGCGGGATCCACGCTCGAATGCCGTTGGCGTTTTGGCGTCGGTACATCAAGTAACCGATCCAGGCTGCGCTGAACGTGAAGCCGCTGTAGAAGATCCCATGCCATGGCGTGAAGAAGTCCTCGGTGGCGGTGTCGATGATGTTGGCATGGGCGTACCCATCGATGAACAGGCCAGCGGTGAGCCAGATCCCACCAAGCAGCGTCACCAGGTTCTCTTGCGCGCTGGCGGCAAGATCGGAACGGACGGTTGAGCCTTCTAGAGCGACGGTCATGGGGATGCCTCCTTTTCACACACTAGTCACCGGGCGGCGTGTGGCTGATTTTGAGCTTGCGTGTCGCCTTCCAACCCTATGTGGCGAGGAGGGCTTGACCGAGTCGCCGCACTCTCCGAATTCACTAGGCCAAACGACTCATCCGGGCCTCGGTTGGTCCGATGGGGAATCGTGTCTGAGAATGTCGAACTCACAGCTCCCAGCGGACCTTCGTCTCGACGGTCGTTCCTGACCGGTGTTGGCGCAACCGTGACGGCCGGCGCGTTGGGCGCTGGCATCGTCAGTCGGCTCGGTTCCGACGACTTTGATCTCGCATCGCAGCGCTCGTCGGCGATCGCGCACGAGCGTGCCGAAGCCCATGAATCTGAGAGGCTTCCAACGCCTCCGACCAACGGCGACGAAGACCTCTTTCCCGATGGCACCGCGAGCTTCACCAAGACCTTGCCCCATAACGAGATTGGTGAACTGGAACCTGAAGTCTTCTCCGCGTTCGCATCGGCGTTGGCATCCGGGGACGCCGACCTGATCGATCAGTTGCCTGGCGGCGGTCCCCGAACGTTGGCCAATCCACTCGCAGCCCACTGTTTCTCGCTCGCCGGAGCGGACCCTCATTCGGTTCCGATGCCTCCGGTGCATGCACTTCGTAGTGCTCGGCAGGCAGCCGAAGCCGGTGAGGTCTACTGGATGGCGCTCGCCCGCGACGTCCAATTCGCCCGCTACAGCGAGAGCGACATCATCGCCGACGTCGTAGCCGACATGAACCGGTTTAGCGACTTCACCGGTCCCCGCCGCTCCGGCCTCGTCACCGACACCACCGTCTTTCGAGGACAAACCCCGGGGGACCTTGTCGGGCCGTACGTTTCACAATTCCTCTACGCCGACATTCCCTATGGAAACCACGTGATCCAGCAAATGGATCATGCGCCAACGTCGCGAGATTTCATGGTCGACCGCTCCGACTGGCTCGCGATCCAAAACGGAGCCGTCCCGACCTCACCGATCGAGTTCGGCGCCGACCGACGGTATCTCCTGACCGGTCGCGATCTCGGCGAGTACGTCCACCGCGACTACAGCTACCAGGCCTACCTCAACGCCGCATTGGTGTGCTTTTCGTTGGGACCCGAAGCGTTGGCCGATAGCCCCTATACGGGTAGTGCCCGTCAGGGCGGCTTTCTCACCTTCGGTGCCGCCGACGGACTCGACCTTGTCAGCCGAGCCGCCGTTACCGGTTTGCGACCGGCGTGGTTCCACAAATGGTTGGTGCATCGCAAGCTTCGACCCGAAGCCTTCGGTGGACTCGTGCAGAACTCGATGACCGGACCTTCGACCTACGGTCTGGACCCGGAGTTCCTGAACTCTGACGCCCTCGAACAAACCCGACGGACCCAGGGAAGTTTTCTGCTGTCCCAGGCCTACCCCGAAGGTTCACCGACACATCCGTCGTACCCGGCTGGGCACGCCACCATCGCTGGTGCCGCGGTGACGGTCCTCAAAGCCATTTTCGACGAAGACTACGTCCTCCCAGAACCTGTCGTTCCCAGCGAGGACGGACGGTCGCTTCAGGACTACTCAGGTAGTGAACTCACCCTGGGCGGCGAGTTGAACAAACTCGCCAACAACATCGCGCTCGGTCGCAACATGGCGGGCGTGCACTGGCGCGCTGACGGCGACGACGGCGTTGTCTGTGGCGAGGAGATTGCCCTCACCCTCCTGCAGGACCACTTGCGCGAAGTGATCGAAGACAATGCTTCCTACCGCCTCACCCGATTCGACGGACGCACGGTCAGGGTTACCGCCGACGAAATCGTTTCGACCTAGAACCGCTTCGGTAGAGCTAGTGGGCGGCGTCAACGACGTCGGTGACACACGAGTCATCGCCCTGGGCCACCGAAGACGTGAGCGCAACTTGGGTTTCGCCGTACAGCGAGCCCAGAAGCCCCTTCACCATTCCCCGGTCGACAGCGCAGATGACCGGATGCTCAATTGCTACATCACCGAACGGGCAGTGGCCGGCCACGATATGGAGTTGCGGGTCGGCGTCGGAGTCGTCACCCTGACGCTCTGCCCGAGCCGCAAACCCGTGGGCCGAAAGTGCATCGGCAACCACATGCAGTGCCGACCGAAACGACCGGTGGCTCTCGGCATCATCGATGCTCACCTCACCGGCCATCTTCCGACCAAATTCCAAACCGACCTCTTCGGCCATCTCGGCAGCGTCCTCGGGATCAAGCCGCGACAACGCCTTGCCCAGCAGCGTGATCAGAATGTCGTCATGGCCGACTTCAAATTCGAGATGAAGGCTCGGCTCAGCTGCGGTGAAGACCTTGGCCGGCCGCCCAGCCCCCGTCGACGAACGCTTAGAAACATCGAGATACCCGCCGCTGGCCAGCTTGTCCAGGTGATGGCGAGCCACGTTGGCATGCACTCCGGCATGCTCGGCCACCTCCGAAGCGGTAAGCCCATCAGGATGCTCATGCAGCAGAAGATAGATGTCCCGACGCGTGGGGTCGCCAAAGGCTGAAGTCACTGCGTTCACCAGGTTGGCGAACTCGGCCGGTTTCAGCGCTCGTTGAGCCACGTTTTCATTGTAGGGCCTCGTTCCTCGGCCCTACGGCGGCGTCCCATGTTCTCGCTCGTCCCTCGCTTCATGGTGCGCCGCGTGTTGCTTGCAGTTTGTGGTTTCGGTTGAGCGTTATTCCTCGGCCCTACGGCGGCGTCCCATGTTCTCGCTCGTCCCTCGCTTCATGGTGCGCCGCGTGTTGCT
>CALHFG010000021.1 GCA_938029215.1 uncultured Acidimicrobiales bacterium
CGGAAGAATTCGTATTGCATGGTGGCCGGCATGATGCTGCCGTCTTCGCCGAACGTCGGGCAGTCGATGTAGACGGGCACGATCTTGGCGTTGGAATTCAGGTAGCCCTCGAGCGTGCGGCGATTTGGCTCGTGAATGTAGAGCGTGTTGCCGTTCTTGGAAGCAACATTGTGCCGAGCCACCAACGACATGACCGTCATCGACCCTTCGGTGTCGCGGACCGCGTCGAGCATCCGCAACGCCTGCCGATTTTTGCGATCACGGTACTGCATCACATCTTCGGTTGGGTTGCCATCCAGCCGCGGCACGCTCTGTACGACCGAGGAGATGTTTGACAACATCTCGACCACCGGGAATTCGCCGGTGCCCACATCGAGGGATATCTCAGAGATCATTTCACTGACCACCTGCACTGTGGTGGAGCGCCGTCCCAGTCCGATTCGACCCAGGGTCTCGGCCAGGACAGGTACGTCGGTGAACTGCCCGTGGTCGGTGACGAAGACGAGTGACTCCCCCGAGTCGATCCATCCGCGCAGCCCGTGTTTGATGATGAATGCTTCCAGATCGTCGGTGAACCTTTGGTGGCTCTCTGGGGTGGCAATGATGTCGAGAAGGGTCTGATCGATGGAGGCCCGACCGTCGTAGGCGTGGAGCGTTTGAGCCATCGAAAAGCGCGCATCATCGAACTGTCTGACCGTAAAGGCAGGGAAGCGGGTCTTGATGGTCTCGGCATAGATGTCGTACAGCGCCCGTTCGGGCAACAGTTCGGTCCAGCGGTCCAAAGCATGATCAGCGGGGATTCGGTTCACGATTCCGCCACCTTAGGGCCGTCGGGTTCAGATCACGATCATGCGATAACCCGCTACTGTCAGACCATGACTCTTGTAGGCGTCCAGCTTCATCCTCAACACTGTTCGCTGGACGATTTGCGAACCAGCTGGAAGGCAGCCGACGAAGCCGGCCTCGATTCGATCTGGACCTGGGACCATTTCTATCCGCTATATGGCGAACCAGACGGCGATCACTTCGAGGGCTGGTCGCTGTTGGCAGCCATGGCAGCCGATACCAAGCAGGCCAAACTGGGCCTCCTAGTGTCGTGCAATAGCTACCGAAACCCCGAGATGGCAGCCGACATGACCCGTACCATCGACCACATCTCGGGTGGCCGCGTGTACTTCGGTATCGGCTCGGGGTGGTTCGAGCGTGACTACGCCGAATACGGTTTCGACTTCGGTACCGCAGGTAGCCGGCTGACCGAGCTTCGGGATGCTCTTCCTCGCATCATCAACAGGCTTCACGCCCTGAAACCGGCGCCGGTTGGGCCCCTTCCATTGCTCATTGGTGGCGGCGGCGAGAAACGGACACTGAAGTACACCGCGCAGTACGCCGACGCCCACAACACCTTTGGCCCGCCCGACGTCTATGCCCACAAGATGAAGGTGCTCGACGATTGGTGCGCCGAGGTGGGCCGCGATCCCAAACAGATCGAGCGGACCGTCGCGATCGACACCTCGCCTGAGCAAATGGCGTGGGCTGAGGACTTGGTTGCGGCCGGCGCCACCCACATCATTGTGATGACACCGGCACCATTCGACCTGGGCCCGGCTTTGGAACTCAAAGAACGTTTGGCCTGAGGCCGTACTTTTGGCCGAGGCACAAGGCCCGTTCGGCCGAAGCGGTCGACGCCTACGGAAACTAGGTTCGAGGTATGGCTTCAGACGCTCCCAAGAGTCCCTTTTTGCCCCCTCGCTGGGTCATCACAACCGCGTGGAAAATCCATCGAGCCCTCTACCGCTGGAGTGGGGGACGTTTCGGACTTCGACGGCCGAGTCCAGACAGCTACGGGCTTGGCGAGATGACGACCATCGGGCGGCGAAGCGGTGAACCTCGGTCGATCATGTTCGGGTACTACCTCGACGGTGACGACCTGGTGACGATGGCGATGAACGGCTGGGGAGCTCCCGAACCGGGCTGGTGGCTTAACTTGCAGGCGAACCCGGAGGCCACGATCACACTTGTAGACGGGCCCCGGCGCGTCGTTTCCCGCGCAGCCGAGGGGTCTGAGCGAGACCGGTTGTGGGCGCGGTGGGCTGAACTAGACAAGGGCCTCGATGGGTACGCCAGCCGCCGACCGAATGAAACTGCTGTGGTGATCCTCTCGCCAATCCCCGACAAGACTTAGTTACCACGTGGTCGGACCGACGGACTGAGTATGCGACGTTCACGTCTGGCGCTCATCTACGCCTTTACTCTTGGTGTCGCATCGTGCGGTACGACGACCACGGTGGAACCGTCAATCGGGGACCAACCGGCGGTTGAGGAGGAGACTGACGATTCGATCAACGAGTCAGAGGACTCTGAAGAGATCTACCCCGAAGATACCGACGCCGCGGCTCAGGCGGAATCTCGTGGCGCTATCGATGGGACCGAAGTTCTTGAACCTGCGAACGCTCTACTGAGCAGCATCGATGGATGGACTGCGGTGGACAACTTCTACTGGGAACCGATCGGCTTTGAGCCCTCGAGCGACTGTGCACCGCTGAACGAGATTCTCGCGTTGGAGGATTGGGGAATTCCTACCGGGTTCTGGCTCCGTGAAGGCGACGAGCTGTGGCAGCACGCGGCGGACCTGAATACCGAAGCCAACGTGGGCAACTACCTGGCCGCAGTCGATTCGATCGCCACATCGTGTCCAACTGCGAGCTTCGGTGGCGGTTCACTTTCGTTCGAGCCCCTTTCATCGTCGAGTCGGCCTGGCTTCGGACTCACCACCGACGAGAACACGTCGGCAACGTGGATGTTCGAGGCGGGGCGCACCAGCCGGTCGATCGCAATTGGCCGCGCGAACACTGTGGTTCTTCTGACTCTCGTCGCCGAGGATTTCGATGAGAACGAGCTTGATCGGCTCATGGACGCCGCCGAAGCCCGACTGGCTTCGATTCCGCCCGAGTAGTTAACGTCCGTAGAAGGTTCGCCGCGCCGAATCCGAAAGCGCCACCCCGGGTTGATCGTTGTAGGCGAACACCACCAACATTCTGGTCGTGTTGCCCTCGGTTGGCGTTACTCGATGAAGAGCATCGCGACCACGAAACAGAACAAGGTCCCCGGGTTTGAACCGCAGGTGCTTCACCGGCTCATCGCCAGCCAATACCGACGCCACTCGCTCGTAGGCCATGTCTCCGGCGGCGGAGTTTCGTACCGCAGGAACGTATTCGAATCGGCCTCCGCTATCTGGCGCCTGCAGAAGCAAGGTGACGGCGAACGATGAATTATCGAAGTGCCAGCCAAGTTCCATACCTGCCGCAGCAAAGTGCACGTTGATCGACGAAAGGTCGTCGGCGTACGGGTAGATCGAATCGATACCTAGCACGCCACAGAGAAACGTCTGAAACGCAACGTCGTTGTAGATCTCGCGGAGAGGTGAAGTCGCAGGGATCTGATCATCGGCGATAAGACCCTTGCTACTTACTATCTGGGTGTTGAACGGATGATTCTCGCCCAGGTCCGGATTCTTCGGAGTCAGATAGACGTTGTGGGTTGTTCCTGCGTAGAACGCATCCGACTGGCGCAGAGCCGACTCTGCAACAACCTGACTAATCGTCTCCGCTTTGGCGAATCCCTGCAGGACCAAGGCTCCGTCGATGTCCAACCTCGCCTTGCAACCATCGACGTAGGAAGGGTCGAGAATTGGGTGTCTCGTCGTATTGAGATGCGAGGTGGTCATGGTGCGCTCACTGGGCCGTTACGTTACAGCCCATGAGGCCACTTCAGCCCTCGATGTGCTGGTCATACAGCTCCCGAGGCCAGTAGCGGGTTGGCACAATGCCGTCCCTGTCGATCAGGTCGGTCTTGATCAGGTCGTACTCATAGCAATTCAGTTCGTACTGATTTCCCCAGGGGTCGACCAGGTCGATGGCCCAACACATGTCGAAGTCGATGACATCGGTCGCTACCAACGGCCTGCCGTGCGGACTGTCGAGCTCACCTGGCAACGAGCGAATGAACGACATGAACCGTTCGGCGTCCATGCTGAACGCCACCCCGGTTTTCTGCGGGATCATGGGGTGGGAGTCAGTGGCCTCGAACAGCGCCAACATCGTGTCGCCGCCATCGGCCGAGATTTGCAGTGGTCCGCCTCGAAATCCGTTTGCCCAAAACTCAAACTTCTCAACCGGTTCGAAGCCAAGATGGTCCGCATACCACCTCGCCGCCTCAGCCCGATTCGGGACACGGATGTGGACATGGTCGAGTCTTCCGACCGCGAACTTGGACGTAGTGGCCATGGTTTCACTGTAGGACGCCAACTTCGGCCCAACCATGGGTTCTGTATTTGTGGACGAACGATCACGCCACGCGCCCGGTTCGAATATTTCGGGACACGCCGAAACGCCGGTCTCTATGGTTACCTCATGGCCCTTCACCTTCTACTCGATTCAGCGGTCGACGATCTCCTGTGCCGGTGGCGGGCCCACGACGATCTGCGTCGGAACGGCAAGGCGACCTGCGCACAACTTGCTGCAAGCCGAGTAAAGCTTGAAGAGACTCGGCGTCGGGTCCACGCCTTGCGGAACGCGTTCCACCCGAAGAGCGAGGACCTGCACGGTGGGGCGTTTGTCTACTGCACACACCTTGAACAAGTGGTCCATCTGCGCCACGGACTGAGCTGCGTGTGCGGAACGAGCTCCCCCCTTCCCGCTGCGACCTCATAACAGTTCTCCGTCGGAGGCCGCACGCCACTCTCGCGTGCACCTCCGGCGGGCCGGCACGTGCCGTGTGAGGCTTAGGGGGCGCAGTACCCGAACGTCTCCCGAAACCCGGTCCGACCACGGTCGGTAAGTTCGAGGGCTCGGCTCATCGGCTTTCGAATGAACCAACGCTCGTCAACGACAAACTGCAGGAACTGGGCGGGAATCGCTCCGGCCAGGTGAGGTCGCCGCTCGCTCCAGTCCAAGCATCGCCGCAACTCTGGCCTCGTCATCGATCGTGGAGTTTGATTCACATCGACACCGATCTTGTGGAAAGCAACCCGGCCCTGCTTGCTGAGGAGCACGCCATCATCGTCGATGGCAACCGCACCTGAGGCTTCTAGGTGATCGGTGAACCCAACCGCGATCGTCCCGGCGATGTGATCATGACAGCTCCGGGCGTAGGCCATATCGACCGGCACTCGGGAGGAACGCTTGACCGGCAACCCCTCGCCCACCTGCATCATCGACTCCAGAAGTTCTGATACCGACGGGTCGTTCAGCCGGTAGTAGCGATGGCGCCCTTGCGCCTCGATAGCCACCAGGCCGCCGTCAAGCAACTTGCCAAGATGTTCACTGGCAGTAGATGCCGCCACACCAACATGGCGGTGTAGTTCGGTCACCGTGTAGGCCCGGCCATCGAGAAGCGCGTTGAGCAAATGGACTCGGGTCGGGTCCGACAGGAGTTTTCCCAGCGTCACGACACTTCGGCAAGCCATATCCGCACAGTACTGTCGTAACAGTTCGGCCGCCGCCGAAATCTCAGCCGAGCGGTCCGTCACCACCAAGTAGGGTCGGACATAACAACTACCACGGAGATCACGATGCCGGAGTACCCCGAGGCCCTCGACCACATGCTCGCAGCATGGAACGAGCGTGACCCTCAACAGGTTCGAGCGCATCTCGAACGGGCCCTGGCGCCTGGCGTGAGTTTCATCGATCCCAGCATCGAAACCAACGGAATCGACGAATTTGAAGCCAACGTTCACGATGTTCAACAAAAGTTGCCCGGCGCTGACTATGCCCGCACTACGGCCGTCGACAGCCATCACGGCCTGTATCGATACGGCTGGTCAATTCGCCAGGGCGGAGAGCTGATACTGCCGGGCTTCGACGTGACCGAGGTCGCCGAGAGCGGCAAGGTGATCCGGGTACTTGGATTCTTCGGCACCCTGGACCAGCTGTGAGCGCCGTTCTACGGCCCGCTTCAGCCGCCGGCCCGATCGACTACTCGGCCGAGGGCCCCGATGGACCCATCGAGGTGGCCGCCCATAGGTACGAAAAACCTCTCGGCTGAGCGGCCCTGGTCGGCCTGCTAGCGAATGCCGAACTGCCAAGCCCGTAGAACATCTCCTGAAACAGTGGACCGACGCCAAGCAGATGTCGGGGTCGACGAGGAACCAATCGTTTCGCCGCCTCAGCCAGTCCTCTCATCCGACGACCTGGCGTCTGTAGTTCACCGGCCAGGATCCACGCGATAGACCAGTCATGGAGTGGACCAATACCCAAGAGTTCTCTTCGGTCGGCATGTTTCGCCCGGATGTAGTCGAGGGCATCCCACGCAGCGCTTCGGTCGTTGATCATCTGGCCCGGCCACAACCGATACGTTGCCAACTCCTCATCAATCAGGATCGGTTCGACAACCTCGGACAGCCGTATCCAACAATCCCAGTCGGCGAAGTAGCCCAACGCGGAGTCCCAGCCACCGACGCTGCGCAACAGGTTTGTGTCCACCAGCACCACCGACGCCCCGGCAGGAACCGGGTTTTGCATCAACACCAACCTGGAAAAATCGCGTCGGCCCATGAGCTCGATCGCTCGCCCCAAATCCCATCCTCGTCGTCGTCGGCCCTGCAGGTCGGCCCTGCCCGCGGCCGCAATACACCAGCCCCTCGTGGAACCGAGCGCCTCGACTTGCCGCGCCAGCTTATGCGGACGCCACAGGTCGTCGTCATCACAGAACGCAACCAGGTCCGAGGTGACCGCCGCAAGACCGGCGGCCCGGGCAGCACCTTCGCCAGTTCGACCTGCGGTGTCGACCACATCCGCCCGCTGAGCAATGGAGACGGGGGCCGGCTTGCCACTGTCGTTCACCACGATGATTCGAGTGCCGACACCAACTTGAGCCTGAACAGCGTCGATTGCTTGACCGAGGAGATCCCAACGACCGATGGTCGGTATGACCACGTCAACAACAGGCATTGACCAGTCGTTCATGGGCAGCAGAGTCTAGTGGTCCGCGTGGCGATGAAACTCCGCCAGCACGTCGCCGAGGAACTCGATGCTGTCCCGAGTGATCGGATCGACGCAGAGCTGAACGTGGGCTGCTCCGGCGGCTTCGAACTCACGCAACTGGTCTGCCAGCTCTGCTGCAGAACCAACGAGTGGTTGAATCTCCTCACCTTCGACGTAGTCGCCCATTTGGCGTCCGGTCCCACCCTCGAGGCGAACGTAAACGGCCGCCGTCGCCTGGACGTCGCCGACGGGACGCCCGGCGGAAACGATCAACGCATCGACCCGTTTCTTCTCCCGGGAAAACCCATCGGCAGTGTTGCCGTACTGGCTCCACCACATGTTCCATGCGTCCACATGAGGCAGCGTGATGTCGAGCATCCGATCGCCAATCGACCCGATCATGAGCGGCGGACCCTTAGGCCGTGGGGAACGTGGGTGCAGAACACACCGGTCGGCCTCGTAGTAGGTGCCGCGAAAATCGATCTCTCCGTCCCGGAGGAGGGACCGAATGATCGTGAACGCCTCTTCGAATCGGCTTACTCGCCGGTCGTACGCGAAACCGAACGCGTCGTACTCTCTGCGATTCCACCCGGCACCAAGTCCGACAATCAGGCGGCCTTGCGAGATTGCATCGACCGTCGCCGCCTGCTTTGCAAGCATCGGCGGAGCATGAAAGCTTGTAGAAGCGACGAGCGGACCAAGTTCGATTGTGCTCGTGCTGGCCGCCAGCGCCGCCAACGTCGTCCATGCCTCCCAGGGGCCACGTGGCCCGACCGGCAGGTCGTAAATGAGGTGATCGCCGTACCAAACCGAATCGAAACCGACTCGTTCGGCGTCTCGGGCCATCTCGATCAGCTCGGGAAACGGAACCTCCCACTCCACCTCGGGGAGCTGAACCCCAATCTTCATCCTGGCGGAGGCCGCGGTGGTCACTCGACCATCGTAGAAGCGAGCTCGCCCGCGCGAAGAAGTCATCCCAAATCAACTGGGGTGTGAGAACGATGACGATTAACGTGAGAAGGTGAACGCGATCCGGTTGATTTGGCCCTGGGCCCGACCGTACTGGCGTTTCGCTGCTGCAGGATCGCTGGCTTCGGTCGTGGCGGTGTTAATCAACCTCACCATTCCGCTCCTCACTTCCCGAATCATCGACGAGGGAATCGCGGCCGAAGATTCTTCGCTGGTCTTCAGCACGGCATTGTTGATGATCGGGTTGATCATCGCGGGGATGGCTTGCTCGGCCATCTCCAGCCTGCTCGGCGTACGTTTTGCATTTCATACAATCACCGACCTCCGACGCGATCTGTATGGGCATGTTCAGACCCTTTCGTTCGGCAACCTGGACCGGTTGACCTCGGGCGAAATACTGACCCGCCTCACCAGCGACGTCACCAAGGTGACCTCCCTTCTGTCGATAGCGGTCTCGTTTGTGGTCCAGATCCCCGTGAGCTTTGTGGGGGCGCTGGTAGCGATCGTTCTGATCGACGTTTCGCTCGTGCCCATCGTGTTCGTCATGGTGCCGGTCATCATGATCCTGGTTTGGTACGTGATCGTTCGATCGAACGTTCTGTACGACCGTCTCCAAGGTCGACTCGACCGCCTAAACACGGTGTTGCAGGAGAACATTCAGGGTGCCGAAGTCATCAAGGCGTTCGTTCGTCAGGACCACGAGATCGAACGATTCGACGTGGCTGCTGGCGATCTTGCCGATGACGCAACACTTGTGAATCAGCTGGTCGCCGCACTGTTCCCAACCTTGATCCTGCTCTCGTCCATGGGTATCGCCGCCGTGTTGTGGATCGGCGGCGGCAATGTGATCGATGGCGACCTGAGCCAGGGAGACCTCGTGGCGTTCATCCAGTTCATGGCGTTCATCGCAATGCCCATGATGTTCTTCGCCTTCCTCCAACCGCTGCTATCGGCTGCAGGCGCGTCCATGAAGCGAATCGTGGAAGTAACCAACGAAGACGCTGATGTGATGGTGGCCGAGCAAGGCGAGTCACTTCCGACGGGAGCGGGCCCGCTCGATATCAGCTTCGAAAATGTGTACTTCCACTATCGAGCCGACGCCGAGCACGCCGAGTGCGCAATTCGGGGCATCGATCTTCACATCCCTGGCGGCAGCACCATTGCAATCCTGGGCGCGACCGGTTCGGGGAAGTCGACACTGGTCAACTTGATCCCCCGGTTTTACGACGCCTCCTATGGGACGGTTCGGGTTGGAGGCAAGGATGTTCGCGATCTGAATAAGAGTTCGCTGCGTCGAAGTATCGGCATTGCACTGCAAGAGCCCTACCTGTTCAGCGGGTCGGTGGCCGACAATCTGCGGTTCGGCCGCCCCGATGCGACCGACGACGAAATCGTGGCCGCCGCCACCGCAGCCCAAGCTCACGATTTCATCACGGCGATGGAATCAGGGTACGACTCAACAATCGAGCAAGGTGGCGCCAACCTGTCGGGCGGACAGCGGCAGCGGATCGCCATCGCCCGGACGCTGGTTGTCGACCCCAAAGTGCTGATCTTCGATGACTCGACCAGCGCAGTCGATCTGGAGACCGAGGCCAAAATTCAGGAGATCTTCGACTCGCTGACCGACGTGACGGTGATCCTGGTGGCCCAGCGGATCAGTACAGCCCTGGGGGCTGATGCGATCGTCTTGCTGGATGACGGCGAAATCGTTGCGCAGGGCACCCACGCCGAACTGTTGCTCACCTCTCCGATTTATCAGGAGATCTATCGTTCTCAACTTGGCGAGCCGGTGTCGTGACCTCCACCCAGTCACAGCGGGGTAGCGCCGACCTCGCCACCCGACGCGGCCCTGGTGGTCCCATGGCGCCGCGGGCAACCCGCGACGAAAACACCAGCCGAACCTTCCGCCGGTTGATCGAGTACATCCGACCGTGGCGTCTCCAGGTTGGAATCGCTGCGGTCCTTGTGGTGGTGTCATCTATCAGCGGCTTGCTGGCTCCGTGGCTCCAGGGCCGAGCGATCGATGAGTTCATCAGTGTCGGTGACCGAAGCGGACTCCAACAGATCGTGGTGGCCCTTGCCGCCACGTATCTCGTGGCCTGGGGATCGGCGGTCATCTACAGCCGTCTGATCGCCAGCATCGCTCAAAAGGTGATGCTGGACATTCGGGAGGAGCTGGCCCGAAAGCTCCAGAGCCTGTCAACCCGCTTCTTCGACCGAAACCGAACCGGCGACCTGATGAGTCGGGTCACCAACGACGTCGACGCTGTCGACCAACTGCTGAGCCAGAACCTCCTTACGATCTTCTGGGCCATCGTGCAGATCACCTCGCTGCTAGTGATCATGATCCTGCTGGATTGGCGCCTCACCTTGGCTGTGCTCGTCCCGGTTCCGATCTCCATGGGGATCGTTCAGAAGTTGGGCAAGATGAGCGGCCCGCGATTCGGGGCCTACCAACGCACCATTGGTCAACTCAACGCAGCTGCGGAAGAAAGGCTCACCGGCCAACGAGCGGTGATAAGCCTGGACCGCCAGGCCCAAGCAGAAGCAGAGTTTGCCCAGGTAAACGAGCAAACCCGGGCGCTTGGCATCCGAGCCCAGAGCCTGACCGCGGTGATGATGCCGTTGATGTTCGGCCTGGGGAATCTGTCGACCGTTTCGGTAGTGAGCGTTGGCGCATGGCTTGCCGTATCGGCCGATGGACCCGACGGCGGCGGGGTCTCCATCGGGGTCATCGCGGCGTTCGTCACCTATGCCAGTCGGGTAGGCCAACCCCTCGGGCGAATTGCAAACACGGTTACGTCGATCTTTTCTGCCTTGGCTGGCGGGACCAGGGTGTTCGCACTCCTCGATGAAGAACCCGACCTGGTCAATGCCGTCGACGCGCAAGACCTCCCGGCGGTGGATGGACGGGTCGTGTTCGACCACGTTGACTTCGAATACGTGGAAGGCCAACCAATCCTGAGGGACGTCAGCTTCGTTGCCGAGCCCGGGCAGATGATCGGGTTGGTGGGCCCAACCGGAGCAGGCAAGTCGACCATCATCAACGTACTAAATCGGTTCTACGACATCAGCGGCGGATCCGTCACCGTCGACGGCATCGACATTCGCAATGTCACCAAAGACTCACTTCGGGACCAGCTGGGAATTGTGCTCCAACGCACCTACCTGTTCACCGACACCGTGCGAAACAACATTCGTTTCGGTCGGCTGGATGCGACCGACGAAGAGGTCGTTGAGGCGGCAACGCTCGCCAACGCTCATCGGTTCATCATGTCGCTCCCCCAGGGATACGACACGGTTGTTACCGAAGGCGGTAACAACCTTTCGTTGGGGCAGCGCCAGCTGATCGCTATCGCAAGAACGGCGGTGGCAAACCCGCGGCTTCTGGTTCTCGACGAAGCGACGAGTTCGGTGGACACCCGCACCGAACGAGCGTTGCAAAGTGCCTTGTTGAAACTGATGGAGGGACGCACCAGCTTCGTTATCGCTCACCGCTTGTCCACGGTTCGAGACGCCGACAAGATCCTGGTGCTGCAGGATGGTTCGATCACCGAAGCTGGCACGCACGATGAATTGTTGGCACTGAAGGGCTTCTATCACCAGCTCTACAGCGCGCAGTTTCGGGGCCATTCCTGACGACAAGCCAGCGAGAGCGTGAGTGATGCCCCGGTCCTCTCCACTAGTCCCGGGACATCACTCCACTTAGCGAGGGGCAGGGGCGCTCCAGCTCACCCCACCCTCTCGATTAACTGACGCGCTGAGACCGATTCCCGCGACGCTTCTTCTTTCGATCGTCGTCGTCATCGTCGTCGTCATCGTCGTCGTCATCGTCATCGTCGTCGTCATCGTTGTCTTCGGCCTCGTCTTGCGCGTCGTCGGCATCGAGGATGAACAAGCCTTCGTCGCTACTGGTGACAACGACCTTTCCGTCGTCGAAGAAGGGATAGTTACCCCACGAGCCGAAGAAGTCGGTGACATCTGAGGCAGGGAACACATCGAATGAACCCACGACCTCGAGATCTCCCTGGCGTGCGTCGTCGGTATCGAGGATGGTGAGTCCGGCGCTGTAGTTCGACTGATAGAGCAGGTCATCGTGCACAAACATGTTGTGGTCGATGGAGCTGTTTCCGGTCGAGTGGTAGTCGATCAGACTGGCGTCATCCAAGTTGCTCATGTCAAAGATGTAGGTTCGCCGGGGGCCGATTCCGCCGAAGAACTCATCGAGTTCGTCTCCCAAGAAGAAGACGCTGTGATCATCTGACAGCCAACCCTGGTGGGTGTAGTAGTTGGGCGGTCCACCTTCTGGAGGCTCAAACGGCAAGTCGAGGTAGGTCAGCTTGTCGATGATGACCGGGGCGCCGTCGCCATTGATGAAATCGGTGAGGTCGTACAGCGTGAGCGTGTCCTCGTTGGCTCCGAAGCAGATCTCATGCTTGCGATAGTCACGATCGGGACCCTTGTAGGTCACACACTGCACGTCGTGGGTGTAACCATCCTCGGGAACACAACCGATCAGCGTTGGGTTCTTTGCATCCGACACGTCGTACGCAATGGGGCCACCGCCACCGTTATCGCATTCGGTCACACCGTCGATCGCACCGACCACGTAGAGAACTTCTGACTTCGGGTTGAGCGAGAGGTTGTGCGAGGCGTAGTTGCCAACCTTGGAGTCTGCGGTCCAATCCTGGGGCCCCTTCGCTTTGAGGAGTCTGCGCAGGTCGAATACTTGGACACCGTGACCTACGTCGGTGATGTAGTTGTAGGCCTCGGATCCGATGTAAGCCACGTCATCGTGCACACGGATGTCGCCCCACAGGTTCCCAGCCACGTTTCCAACGAAGTCGCCGAACACGTCGGGGGTGTAGGGCACAGGCGAGGGAGCCGCCGATGGCAGCGTGCCCAGATAGCGGGGCTCGTCACCGTCGGTCACTTCAACAAACGCAGTCCCTTCCCAGGTTCCCACGATCGCAAACTCGCGATTTCCTTTGCTCCAACCCCAGACATCATTGACAAACGATGCGCCGATGTCCTGGAGCGGTAAGAAGGCTTCGAGGTCGACGTTTTCGCACGGGAAGATCCCTGCCATTCCATCTTCACACTCCACGTCGAAGAGCGGTTCCAATGGCACGCCACCGGGACTGATTCCGTCCTCAGTGCGTTCACCGCCCCCTTTGAGTTGGAACCCTTCAGGGTCGTGAGCCGATACTGGCAACGCCGAAGCGGCGACCAGTAGCGCCGCTCCAAGCAGCGCAATACAAAGCCGATGCAGCCTCATCGCTATCTCCTTTGGTTGGCGACCCAACCCTGAGGACCGCCCCCAGCCCGCCGAGGATGACCCTAATCGCAGATGCAAGCCGGCTTCAAGGAATTCTTCGAATCAGCGACTTCTCACCCACGGTTCGGGACGAGACGGATGGTCGATGTTGCCTTCGCCAACACCCGATCCGCGGCGTCGGTCAACTGACCTTCGGCGAAGACTGTTTGCTTGCCAGCTCGATCAATCCAGCCGGTGGCGGTCACCAACCCGGGCGTGGCCGGGCGGTAGAAACTCACTTTGATTTCTAGCGTCGCAACCCAAAGGTCGGCCTGGTACCGCGCGATGCAGGCATGGGCCATTGCCGCGTCGATCCATCCGGTAACGAATCCACCTTGAGCTACTCCCCCGGAATGACACATCTGTTCACCGCAGGTGAACTGGAGCACCGCTCGTCCGGCTTCTCCGTCGACCGAAACTACCCGCCCATTGCCCAACGTTCTAAGAACCGCTTCGGCGTCGGCTGAAACCAGCTCATCGTCGGCACCCATCACAAACCCCATTTCGTGTGCGAGCCCCGAACGTAGCTCGATTCGTGTCGACCACAAAAACCCTGGCAACACTGCAGATCCATTTTGCGCAACCGCTCTGCGGGTGGTGTGCTGACTGCGATGTCTCCTCTCCCCGCTGATGCCGTGGCCCGTGGCTTGGCCAGCGTCAACGTTCCCGGCGCTGCGATCGCGGTCATCTCGGAGGGACGTATGCAGTGGGCCCGTGGCTACGGTCTCCGGCTCGCAGGGACGGACTGGAAGGTCGACGAGCACACAGTGTTCGGTGCGGCGTCGGTGAGCAAAGCCATCACGGCGGTCGTGGTCCTTGGACTGGTAGATGGAGGATTGCTCGATCTCGACGGCGATGTCCGCGAGCTTCTTGGCTCGGTGCCGGTACACACCTTGGCCCCGCCAGTCGATGACGCACCGATCACAGTGCGTCAACTGCTGGCCCATCGGTCCGGCATCCTGGGCCGTGGAACAACGCCGAAACGATCCGGCACCGGGTTCGCAGGCAAGTCGACTGGCGGCGGCTCTCCGCGGGCGCTGCCGCATGAGGTTCACAAACTGGATGCCCCGCGTTGGATTGGAATCACCTACCAACCGGACACCCAGACCAGCTACAGCGGTGCCGGCTACCTACTTGTGCAGCATGTGGTGGAGGCGGTAACGGGAATGTCCTTCAACGCGGTCGCGACCGAGCTGTTTGGGATTCTCGATGCGCCCGCAGCAACGTTCGAGCCGCGACCCGCCACCAATGGAAACTTCGCTCACGGCCACGATCCCGATGGCACTCCGCTGCCCGGCGGGCACGAGGTCGTGGGTTGGGCGGCCGCGGGCGGCCTCTTCACGAACGTCACCTCGCTCGCGGCAATCCTCGACGCCGTCGTCACCAGAGATCTATTTGGCGCGACCACAACCCATCTGAGCGTGATGCAGAACTGTTCGGTGAGTCGAAACCGGAAACACGAGTTCATGATGGGCGGCGACAACGGCGGCTACCGCGCCATCATCATCGGGGATGTTCAGCGCCGGACGGCGGTGGCCGTACTCACCAACGGCCGCGGCTCCGCCGGCACCAAAGCTCGCACCGAACTTGCTCGAGCTGCGCTGGCCACCGTCTAGTCGGTGGCGTTTACCCGCGGCGGGCGGCTGTGAAGAGCTGGTAACGATGAATCGCTTGCAGGACCGAAACCCACACCACGACTTCCACAACCTCTGCCGGCGTGAGGAACTCGGTGACGTCGTCGATCAGCTCTGGACTTACCGCGGCCGGGCTTGGTGACACGGCGACGGCAAGCTTCACCGCGGCACGATCCACCTGGCTCAGAGCGTCCAGCTGGT
The DNA here is from genome assembly GCA_938029215.1 of uncultured Acidimicrobiales bacterium. GTDB lineage: Bacteria > Actinomycetota > Acidimicrobiia > Acidimicrobiales > SZUA-35 > JABDIY01. Next base: position 15,102 of record CALHFG010000021.1, read on the forward strand.
CTCCGGATGCGATCGAATCGAGCGAAACGGCGCTCTGACCTGCGTGGTGACGACTGATGAGTTCCAACGACATCGACTTCAGGTCTTCGCTATCAACGTGATTGGCATACACCCAGCCAGCGAGGGACTTCGCACCCAGTCCTACGGCCGAGATCGTGGGATCCAGGTTGTCCCGGACCACGGTGGCCAGTGCCCGCACCATGGCGCCCCGCCGGATCTCGCCGAGAATCGCCAGCTCAACGCCGGTGTGTTCGTGGAGGTATGCCTCGGCCGCGGGTCCGGTATTCGGAACGCCTCGTGTCCAGAGCCGTTCCAAACGGGCGGCCGCAGGGCCGTGCTTCAAGACCCGTCCGTACGTCTTCATGTCGTCGACGCGGGGACCGTCGCCGGTTAGATCGATGACCGGCTCACCTTCGCCGCGATAGTGCTGACCGGCGGCCCATCCGGTAGGACCGATAAGGCCGGTTACGTCGGCCAACGCCTCGGGTTCAAGCTCGATCCCCATGGCGTCCATGAACTTGTTGAGGAACCCCATCAGGGTGATTCCCAGAGCGATGTCTTCTGCGTCGTTGACCCCGACAAGCCGTTCCAACCTCGCAACATCGTCGGGGGTTAGGTCGGCGGGGATCCGCGCCATCCCTTCCGCGAGCCGGGTAGTTGCCTCTTCCTCGGCAGCAGAGAAGTTTCCAACTATGGCCTCGGTGCTCGCTCCGCGCCGAATGGCGAAGGAACAGGTGTGGGCTGAGCAGTACGCACACTCTGCCGCGCGGCTGGAAACGTACATCCCCAAACCCACAAGATCCTTCCGCGCTCCCCGGCCAAGCAAAGAAACCGGTAGATCGAGACAATTAGGTACCAGCAGGTTGTACGTCCGAAACCCCGGTCGCCACATCTCGAGGGCGAGATCACAGTTGGGAACGACACCGATCAACTCACGGACGAGCGCCAGCATTGGGCGATATCGGTCGTGCAGGTAGTCGAAATCGACGAAAGATGGCTCGAGCTTTTCAGCGAGTGTTGTGGGCATCTTGAAACCTCCATGCGCAGCGGGTGTCACGAGAAGGGGATCCCTGCAACCTAGTTGCCCAAACCAGCGTGGGAAAGGGCCTACCACCTGGACAATCGCTACGTCCACAATCTCCGCGGTCCGCAGCCTACGCTTGCGGACGATGACCCAGGGCACGGCGACAGAACAGGGCGGAACCCTCGGGACGTTTGGCGGTGTGTTTACACCGAGCATTCTCACCATTCTCGGACTGGTCCTTTTCCTCCGTGTTCCCTACGTGGTGGGTGCGGTAGGGCTCGGCCAAGCCTTAATCATCCTGGCGCTGTCCACGCTCGTCTCGATCCTCACAAGCATTTCGCTTGCCGTAGTGGCAACGAACATGCGGGTTGGCGGAGGTGGTGAGTACTACATCATCTCTCGAACTCTGGGGATCGAATTCGGTGGTGCGGTGGGGGTCGTGCTGTATTTGGCGATCTCGGTGTCGATCGCGTTCTACTCGATCGGTTTTGCCGAAGCCGTCGTTACCGCCCTGGGGCGCGACTCCACCCGACTCGTCCAGCTAGTGGCAGCCGGCCTTGTGCTACTTATCGCGGCCATTGGGTTCATCGGCGCCGACCTCGCGACACGGCTGCAGTACGTCGTCATGGTGTTACTCGTGATAGCGCTGGTTTCCTTCTTGTTGGGGGCGGTCGGAAATTTCGACGGAGCCCAGTTCCAAGACAACCTGGCTTCTCCGGACTCCGGCGAAGACATCGGTTTCTGGCAGGCGTTCGCCATCTTCTTCCCGGCGGTTACCGGGTTCAGTCAGGGCGTTGCAATGTCGGGCGACCTTCGAACGCCCAGCCGGTCGATCACCAACGGGACCTTTGCGGCGGTTGCGCTTTCGACGGTCGTGTATCTCGTCGTCATCGTTCTTCTGGCCGGTGCGGTGCCGGCGACCCGATTGGTGGGCGAAACCAACACCATCATCGGTGACCTGTCTTGGCAGACCTGGACCATGTTGGTAGGTGTCTTGGCCGCAACGATCTCGTCGGCGTTGGCATCGACGTTGGGCAGTCCGCGGGTCCTTCAACGGCTGGGCGAAGATCGGGTACTGCCCGGTCTGGACCGGTTTGCGGTCGGCGCTGGTGCTTCGAACAACCCTCGACGGGCGCTCGGGATCTCGCTGCTCATCGCCCTGGCCACCGTGGCAGTTGGCGACCTGAACGCGATCGCCCCGATCATCTCGATGTTCTTCCTCGCCACGTACGGGATCATCAATTACGCCACCTACTACGAGTTCCGGGCAGGCAGCACGGCGTTCCGTCCAACGTTCAAGTACGGCGGGCATCGCACGAGCCTGGCGGGAACGCTGGCGTGTGTCGGCGTCATCGTGGCGATCAACCCGGTCGCAGGCGCCTTTGCGGCCATGGTGTTCGTGGGTTTGTACGGCTACCTCCGACGCCGGGATGTGCCAGACCGTTGGATCGATAGCGCTGGCTCCTACCACTACACCAGGGCCCGCACCCATCTTCAGGCCCATGCGGCCGAGCCCGCCCCTGCAAGAGACTGGCGACCATGTGCGCTCGCCTTCGTTCCACGAGATCCGCCCACCCGCCAGCGAATGCTCACGATGGCGTCGTGGCTCGAGGGAGACTCCGGCTTCCTTACCGCGGTTCGCCTGATCGAAGGAACCGGGCCGATTCGCCGACGAGAGGTCGCCACAGTCGAGCGCGACCTCACCGTCGAGGTCAACGAAATCGCACCCGGTGCATTCGCTCGTGCGTTGCTGGTGGCCGACGCCGAGGTTGGCGTACAGACACTGGTGCAGTCCCACGGCATTGGAGCGATTCGCCCCAACCTCACGCTCTTTGGAGTCCGCGACCTTCGTGGTAGCGCAGACGATCGCGTGCGGTACGGGCAGATGCTTCAGAACTGCGTGCGGTTCGGCACCAACGTTGCGGTCCTCAATGTGCGGACCGATGCATGGGAAGAGTTCGAACGAACGCCTCGCCACGAGCGGTCCATCGCGCTCTGGTGGTCCGATGACCGAGTCGGTCAAATGATCACACTGCTGGCATGGCTGAGCGGCCGCGACCCGGCGTGGTCCGACGCATCGATCATCGCCTACGTCCCTGGCGATGAAAGCGACGCCGAGATCGAACGGATCGAGCGGCTGCTGAAGAAGGGCCGGATCAACGCAGAGGTGAAGCGGGTAGAGGCAACACCGGCCGCCCTCACCACGGCCCTCAGCGACGCGACTATGGCGTTGGCTCCGTTACGAGTAAAGCGGGGCGCCGCGATCGGACCTCTCGAAACGCCTCTCGGCATGCTGGTTGAGAGCTTGCCGCTAGCCATCATGGTCCTCGCCACCGAAGACGTGAGCCTGGACGCTAACCCGGACGAGAGCAAGCTGGCCGAGCTGGCTCGACTCACCGATCAGCTGGCCAAGGATGAGCGGGCCGCGGCGGAACTAGACGCCGAGGCAGGCCGCTTGCTCGTTGCTGCCGAAGCCGCCCGGATGCAAGCGGAGGCCTCTCCCGAGGACACACAACTGGCGAATCTCGCCAGGGACGCGAATGAGAAATCGGTTTTGGCATTCCGCAAATACGTCAACGCGAGAACCGAGTGTCGTGACCTGGCCGCCGACCTCGCCGCGCTCGACCCCAGCGGGTCGGCCTCGGAGCTAGACCCGGAGATCTGGCGTAGCTCCTCGGCACGTCCCTAGGGGTTCGGACTAGTTCGGCGCTTGAATCCCATGATTGGGGTACAGCGTGTCGATGTCGATGATGATCTCGCCAGCGGGCCCGTTGGCGATCAATTGACCGTTGCTGGCGGTTGCTCCAGCGGTGCTTCCTTCGACGGGGTCATGCCCGTTGTTGAAGCTCGAGAGGATCTGAGCCACCCCGTTGGCACATGCAGGCATTGGGTCGCCGGTGGACCACGGATTGTCCGGTGTCACCAAGGCTCCCGTTGCGGGGTTCGTTGGCCAGACCGCCGAGTTTCCCAGGTGGTCAGTGCAGAACAGTGCCAGCGAGTCGACGTTTGCCTTGCTGCCGTACATCACCGGGCCTTTGGTGTGCACGCCGCGCCGAGTTCCGAGGAACGGGTTGTTCACGCTCAGTTTCCGCTCGGTCATCAACCCCGAAGTGTCTCCTCCGGCGTTGCTGATGTCCTGGGCCCACTGATCACGAACGGTCGCGTCGATTGAATCGCAGTAGGTCTGAACCCGGAACTTTCCGCCATAGTTCGCTCCGGACTTCACGAAGTTGCTCGGCGCGTCGGGGCGCATGAGTTCATTTCGCAGCTCGGTTCCGTTCACACAGAAGTCGACCATGGAAATGTTGGCGTTCTCCCCTACGTGGTCGCCGTCCTGTTCCAGGTAGTCCCACCATCGATACAGGGCGAACCGGTTCGAGTTCATGACCACGTAGTACGGGTCGTACTTGATCGTGGCAGCACCGTCGGGAGCGCTCAGATAGGCCGAGGCCTTCCAGAGCTCTTCGATCTTGGCGTCGTTCATGAGGCAGGTGAAACCGCGTTTGGCGTCACCGAAGTCGCTATCGCCCGATGGGTCAGGGTCCGAGGCCGGCGCGGGCAGGTTCGTCGCAAACCAGCCGCAGTCGGACGCCACGCTTCCGTTGCCACCGGCCAGGGGAAAGCCGGGTTGGGCGACCACCGGTGTACCAGGAGTTTCGAACCCGAAGTCGGACATCTCCTTGATCCGGACTTCGGTTCCGTCGTCGCAGGAATAGTTCAGGTAGTACTCGTGAAGGTTAAACCCGAGGGCATCGATGCTGTGAGTTCCCTGGTGAAGCTTCGAATACCAATCGCAGGTAATGGGTTGGCCGTTGGGTTCGAACAGCTGAAGCGCAGTGCCCTCCGAGTACGGGTTGTTGAGGGTCAGCTGCAGATCGTTTTCCACCACCACTTTGTGCCCAACATGGTCCTCAACGCGACCCGATACTCCGCCCGTTCCCGGGTGCACCAAGCCAAACGGGACACCGACGTTGGTCGGGTGGGCCTCGTCGTACAGGTCCGACGACCGCGGATCGAGACCATGTTCGTGGGTGAAGCGGCACTCCTCTGGGCCGCCAGGGTCGTGGACTGGCGGATGCCAGCTCGGGTAGTAGGTCAGGGTCCCGTCCGAAGAACGAACCGCGGTCCAGTAGCTGTTGTGAACACCGATGCTGCACATGCCGGGGCGATCGCCGAAGCTGCTGTAGTAACTGCGCACGTTGTTCCATTGCATGCCGGTGTCAGCGCCGGGTGGCAGCGGTGCATCCCCAAACGAGTCGATCACGTTGATCGAGGGGCAATACGCGTCAGCGCTGTCGTGCCCCGCACTGCACCCAGGGTTCGCGCAGTCCTCGATCATCACGGTAACTTGCTCAGTCGATGTGCCCGCCGCAGAGGAGGCAGTCACGATGATCGTGTATTCACCAGCCGGTACCGAGATCGGCCCGTACGTTCCGTTCGATGCGCTCTGGGAGTCGACGACTCCCCCGTTGCTGTTGATCACCGTCACCTGATGTTCGGCTCCGCTCTGGGGCGTCCAGGTTGCGCTGATCGATTCACACACAAATGCGGATGCTGTCAGATCGAGGGAGCTAGGTGCGGTCCCGCCGCAGAAATCGACCTCGAGCAGCTTGACCTGCTGTGTCGACGTGGTCAGCTTCATCGCCGACACACTCATCGGGGCCAACGGAGCGACCCGCGACTGGAACGGCGAATTCAGCTCCACCGCGGAGGTCGCCGACACCGGTTGTCCAGACCCGTTCAGTCCCTGAACTTCGAGGTCGCCACTGCTCCAGTCGTGGGTGAACTGCAACCCCTGGACATTGGTCCCCGGCGCGAACTGATACACCACAAAGGCGTCCGGACCTGGCACGGCGTCGTACCAGTGAAACCAGTACTCGTCGGTTGCGTTGTCCCATAGCAGGGCTGGATCGCCGTAGGCCCACAGGTATTTGGGGTCGAGGACCGGGTCGAAGTTGGCGTCCCAGGCAACCGAGCTCGGTTCGACCACCGAAAGTCCCAAGTCGGCGCAGGTTCCCGCTATGTCCCTGCTGGCGGGCTCTCGTTCCTGCGCGCTCACCCCTGCGGTAGCGCTCAGAACGAGCCCCATGACCGCGGCGACGAGGGCCAGATATCTGGACCATCGGGCACCGGATCGGTGCGCCGCTGGGTGAGGTCGGATGGCAGGCTGCTGCATTGGCTCCATGACTGCTCACACCGACGAGTGCGTCGATTTGTCTACTCAGCGTCAAGATTTTTCGAAAACAGATCCGCCCGTCGACCCGCCGCGTTCTTGAAACCCGACGGTCAGACTCGGTAGCCTCCCAGGTGTTAACCAAGAGGGCGCAAAGGGGATCTATGAGCACGAACACCACCGACGGCGCCGGCCTAAAGGCGACGCTCAATCTTCAGCGGAAGGCCGCTATCTCAGGGGGCGGGGCCTTCGACCACGCCGGTCGAGTCGACGTGACACGGATGGCCAACTTCGACATGAGCCGCACTATCTTCGGTGCCCTGAACGGGCTCCCCAAGATGTTCATGAGCGAAAAGCTCGGCAAGGAACCGGTGTGGGACGATGCTGCAGCCGCTGCGGTCGAAGCGGAATACGCGCACACTGAAGAATCGAACCCGGCACCAAAGATCGATCAGCGCCTGATCGATTTCATGGTGGAGGAATGCGATTTCAGCATGGAGCATGCCGACGGAACGTTCCTCGAACACTTGGTGTTCTGCCACGACTACGCAGCCAAGTACTACCCGGAACACTCCCCCAACGTGGCCTTACTCCATTCGATTTTGGGCACCGCTACCAACACCTTCGCCATGGATGCTGCCAAGATTCCACAGCTGAAGGCACTGCTGACCGACTTCGAAGCGCTGCAGATGGAGGTCTTTCCAAGCACCCTTCGTCTGTTCTATAACAACGACATTTTGGACGAACTTGAAGCCAACGTTCATCGGCTGGACCAGTTGGAGACGTTGCATCTCCATCGGGTAATAGATAACGAGCCACTGACCATCGACGCCGAGAACTTGTGGATCAACCTCAACTTTCACCTGATGCACTTCGTCGACTTCATGCCGGCGGCTAACTGGGGCGCTCATCGTTCCGACCCACTTCTTCAAATGTTCGAGCGCCTGTCGAACCTGTTGGATCGGGCAGGAAAACGCGATGCGAAGGTCGAGGTGACATTCCCCACCGGCAACGAACCCCGCGTCCGTGAGCCGCGGACCATGATGGGGCGGATCATGGGGCTCCTTCCCGCATCGCTGACGCTGAAGCTGGCCCAAAAATCGATTCAGGAGTACTCAGAAGCCGCGGGCCATGACCTCAGCTACCGGATCGCCTGGAAGTCAGCCGCCTAATCGCCCGTTGCGGTTCGACGGTGCATCACTTCGGCAAAGGCGGAGATTTCGTCGATCGCTTGTTCTGGGTTACCCGCCGGAGAAAGCGTGAACATCGTGGCACCGGCATCGGCGTAGGGGCCAAAGTGGTCCAACAGGTCTGTGCTGTCACCGACGGGCACGTACCGTGCGAACGGTGAAGGGTCCATGCCATAGAAACCTCTGAGCTGCTCATCCGCTTGAGCGCGACCGTCGTCACCAACGCCGTACCAGGCCTGGTAGCCAGCGATGGCACTGGGAGACAGGTCTTGGACCCGCTGAACACCTGCCCCGAAACGGTTGGGAGAACAGAACGCCGCCAGCCAGCCATCGGCCCGCGCCGCACGTTGGTGGGAGACGTCGACTCTGCCGCCGACAAGAACTTTGACTCGCTGATCGGTGCGACGTTCCAGCCCAGGACCCTGCGTGGGGTAGAACCCTTCTCGATCGATGGGCTGGTGCCTTTCAAGAAGTTGCAGCAGGGTGTCGAGGGCGTCGTCCATGCGTCGGCCGCGTTCGGTCGATGACATACCAACCATCGAGAACTCTTCGGGATCATCACCACCAACACCGACACCCGCGACCACGCCGGGCTCGTGAACATCGGCGAGATCCAGCAGCTGGCGGGCAACCAGGGTGGGGTGGCGTAGCGGAAGGATGATCACCCCCGCGTGCAGCTCCCGTTCGATGCCGAGGCCGGCCAGGTAGTGCATGGCGGTCAGCCCGTCATTGCCTCGACCGCCTCGGAAACTCACGTGGTCGGCGACGGCAACGTGATCGAGCGGGCTGGCATTGATCTGATGAACCAAGGCCAGTAGCTCGGTTCGCTTCATCCGCATGTGCGTCGGCGTCAGCCCGATTCCAACCGTTATTGCCGGTGAGCTCGATACATGCTGGTCGGCGTCGCTGGTCACGCCCTCAACCTATTGGGAGACAGCGCATCGCCACCACTACCGTTGCACCATGGCGATCAGCACCGAAGAGCGCGACATTATTCGCAAGATCCTCGACATGGTCGAACAGGACACCACGCACATGCTGGATGACGTGATGATCAACCCGGTTGCGAACTACACCGATCCCGAGCAGCTCAGGAACGAAACCGAAATCCTGTTCCGAGAGTTTCCGCTCATCATCGCCCACAGTTCACAGCTCGCGGCAGCTGGCGACTTTCTCACCCACGACGACACCGGCGTGCCGATCCTGGCTACCCGCGACGACGCGGGCGAAGTGCGGGCCTACCTCAACGTCTGCCGCCACCGGGGAGCCCGGATCGAAGATCTGCCCTGTGGGAACAGCCGACGGTTCACCTGTCCGTATCACGCGTGGAGCTACGACCTCGACGGCAGCCTGCGGGGCATGCCCCAACCGGTGGGCTTCGATCCAGTCGATCGTTCCGAGCGAGGCTTGGTGGAATTGCCAGCGTTCGAGCGATTCGGGCTGATCTGGGTGGTGCCCTCGCCCCGGACCGAGACCATCGACATCGACGCGTGGCTCGCCCCAATGGCCGACCACCTTGACGGTCTTGAACTGGGGAACCATGTGGTCTTTGAACGGTGGGCGCTGCACAAAGACATGAGCTGGAGGCTGGCCCTCGAGGGTTTTCAAGAGTCCTACCATTTCTGCTCCGCTCACCGCCATACCGCATGTTCGAACTACCTCGACAACCAAAGCCTCTGGCTGAACTATCGACCCCATGTGCGTCATGCGGTGCCGCTACCCAGCGTGCTCGAACTGCGTGACCTCCCCGAGGACGACTGGAACTATCGCAAGAACTTCATGACCCAGAACTACTTGTTCCCCGCCAACTTCATCCAAGCCATGACCGACCACGTCTACATCCACACGATTATCCCCACCGGTCCCGGGACGTGTGCATTTCACTGCATGATGCTGGTTCCCGAACAGCCAGGTAGCGAGAAGGCCCAGCGATACTGGCGAAAGAACTACGACGTGGTCCGGACCGTTTTCGACGAAGACTTCGCCATCGGCGAAGGAATTCAGAAGGGCTTCGGGGCCGGCGCCAATGAGGATGTCATCTTCGGTCGCTATGAAATTGGGCTTCACCACGGCCAAAAAGCGATCAACGATGCGATCGCCGGCAAAATCGCGGTCCCAACCAAGTAAGCAGGGCTCTAGCTGATCATGGCACCGTCGGCCACGAACTCGTGGCCAGTGCAGTAGGAAGAATCGTCTGAAGCCAAGAACAGCACCAACCGGCCAACCTCCTCGGGGGTCCCCACCCGACCCAGCGGAATCTGTTGCTGCAACCTCTCCCGGTCGCCTCTGGCGAATTCGTTCAACATGGGAGTGTCGATGAGCCCAGGATGGATCGAGTTGACCCGCACTCCAAACGGGGCGAGTTCGACAGCAGCCGATCTCGACATCCCGCGCACCGCCCATTTGGTGGCCGCGTACGCGTGCGCGATCGCCGCCGACTTGAGCCCGGCAATCGACGACACGTTAACGATGCTGCCTGAGCCTGAATCTCTCATCGAGGGCGCCACGGCCTGCATTCCCAGAAAAACCCCGGTCTGGTTGACCGCCATCATGCGATGCCAGTCATCCAGCGAGGTGTCCAGCACTCCCCCGTACTGGAAGATTCCGGCGTTGTTGACCAAAACGTCAATCTTGCTATGTCGTTCGACGGTGCCCGCTACGAGGGTTGACCAATCCGCTTCCGAGGTGACGTCGTGGTGTTCGAAGCAACAGTTCTCGCCAAGGCGTTCGGCCGCGGCGGATCCGACGTCGTCGAGAACGTCGGCAATGATCACGGTGGCCCCCGCTTCAACGAACAAGTCTGCGGCGGCCCCGCCATTGCCGCGCGCACCGCCGGTGATCACTGCGACCTTGCCGTCAAGCCTGTTCATGGGCGGACCCTAGCCGGTCAGACGAAAACTAGACCGATCGACGACCAGCGAACAGTGTGGCGAAGTAGGCAATGGTGGTTGCAGCCCCGGCGACGTAGGTGAAGGCTGCCGCGGTCAACACCCGCTCGATTCCTTCTTCCTGTTCGGGATCGGTGAGACCCAGCTCACGAAGGTTACGCATCGCTCGCCGGCTCGCGTTGAACTCGACCGGGAGGGTGGCGATCTGGAAGACAACCATGCCCGCAAGCAGAAACGCTCCAACCCGCAGAATCGTGTCACTACCGGTGAAGAGTCCAGCCATCACGATCATCGGTCCGAGGCGGGACCCGAGCGCTGCGGCAGGTACGAGAAACCGACGCAGGCGGAGCCGAATATCATTGCTGGCGTCTTGCATTGCATGCCCGGCCTCGTGGGCCGATACCGCGATGGCCGCCACCGATGCCTCCTGGAAGTTGGCCGCAGACAGTCGCAAAATGTCCTTCTGCGGGTCGTAGTGATCGGTCAGGCGACCAGGCGTCGGCTGGATCACCACATGATGAACGCCATTCTTCTGAAGAATTGCGGCCGCTACCTGGGCACCGGTAACGCCGTGGGTATTCGGAATTCGGCTCCACTTGGCGTAGGTGGTTTTCAACCACCGCTTTACCAACCACGAAGCCAGAAACGCCGCACCCGCAATGATGTAGACCGTCGTTGTACTCAATGTCATCGCCCTCCCAGGTCGAACCCTACCCGACTCCCGCGTTACGCTGCCTGCCAACCAAGGAGAGCCTCGATGATCACAACCGAACGAGTAGCCGACGGCGCCGTACTTCTCGTGAAGCTGGACGACGGCAAGGCCAACGCCTTCACCGGGTCCGCAATCGCAGAACTGAAAGTCCACATCGATGAGGCTGCGGCCGATGACACCATCGCAGCGGTCGTAGTGGCGGGCCGAGAAGGCCGATTCTCTGGCGGGTTCGACCTGGGCGTTATGCGTGGCGACGACATTCAAGCGATCCTTGATCTGGTGGCCGATGGCGGCGACTTGGTACGACACGCCTACACCGCCCCGATTCCGGTTGTGGCGGCTTGCACGGGTCATGCGGTCGCCGCTGGTGCGCTCTTCCTGTTGGGCTGCGACGTTCGTGTGGGCGCGATCGGAGACTTCAAGATCGGCCTGAACGAGGTTGCCATCGGCATGGTGTTGCCCGACTGGGCCATGACGATTGCCAAGGAACGACTGAGTAAGCGGCATCTGCAGCGCTGCGTTGCTAACGCTCGTTTGGTCGGAGGTTCCGAGGCCGTCGACGCCGGCTTCCTTGATGAAGCCGTCGCTCCGGATCAGGTGATCGATCGTGCGGTTGAGCTTGCGGCTCAGTTCACTCTGCTGCAACCCAAGGCATACGCGGGCACGATGTTGAATTTCCGGAGCGAGGTGTCGGCCGCCATGGCAGACCAAGTCACCGCCATGCGAACGCTTTAGAACAGCTTGCCACTCGATAACTCAGTGCGGCCAAAGACGCTGGGAGGGTTGCCGAGATATCGTCGAGCCCACGCAATGGCCGGCACGAGCTGACCTCAGAATGGAGCACGCAAGATGTCTGATCCCACGATGGAAGCGGTGATAGTTGAGGCCGACAAGCCGTTGACCCTTGGCACCGTCCCCCGACCGGCCGTCGGATCTTCAGACGTGCTCATCGAGGTGAAGGCAAGTGGGCTCAACCGGGCAGACATCATGCAGCGGGCAGGTCTCTACCCGCCTCCACCGGGTGCTTCGGAGATCCTGGGCCTTGAGACCGCAGGCGTGGTTGTGGAAATTGGCTCTGCGGTTTCGGAATGGACCGTTGGCGATCGGGTCTGTGCCCTACTGACCGGTGGCGGCTACGCCGAGTTTGCCGCCACCGACGAAGGGTCGTGCTTTTCAATCCCGGACACGATGAGCTTCGAGGACGCAGCATGCTTGCCCGAGGCGATGATGACCGTGTTCGCCAACGCCTTCATGAGAGGTCAGGTTGATGAGGGACAGTCGTTCCTGATGCACGGCGGCACCAGCGGGATCGGCGTCATGGGGATCCAGATGGCCAAGCACGTCGGGGCCGGGCCGGTCTTCGCAACAGCAGGGTCCCCCGAAAAGGTGCAGGCTTGCCTCGACCTGGGCGCCGACTATGCAATCAACTACCGGGAACAGGATTTCGTAGAAGTGGTCAAGGCCAACGGCGGCGCCGACGCGATCCTCGACATGGTCGGCGGCGACTACATCCAGCGCAACATCGCCGCCGCGAACCTAAACGGGCGGATCTGCAACATCGCCTACCAGAACGGTTTCGAAGCAACAATCAACTTCGGTCCAGTCCTGATGAAACGTCTGGTGCTAACCGCAACCACACTTCGAGCCCGAACGAACGAGGAGAAGCGCGCCATCAGAGACGATGTCGTCGCAACGTTCTGGGACGCGGTGGCCAACGGCGATATTCGACCGGTGCTCGACACCGCGTTCCCGATGAACGAGGCCGATGCAGCGCACGCCCGGCTCGAGACCGGTGGCCACATCGGCAAGGTTGTGCTCACCCGCTAGCTGTCTGATGCATAGCTTGGGCTATGCGCTGGGTTCCGAAGCCGACCAGCGATCGATTCCGGCTCCGCCGTAGGCGTGGATGATGATGGCTCGCTCCGGCCTTACCGCCATGAAGGTCACGTTAGGCGAGTCTTCAGGTCCTCCCGGAGCGAACGCGTTCAGGTCGTAATCGAAGACGTCATCCCAGAGCCGCTTCTTGGTTGCAAGGTCATCGAACAGTTCAACGCTCCCCCAGAGCTCGACACCGTTCCCGCTCTCGTCCACCTGCCAGTGCATCGCCACCTTTGGATTCTGCGCCACGTTCTTCGCTTTGACCGAGTTGGCGAACGTCATCACCCAACAGGTGTCGTCCTCCCAGCACGGGTGAACAGGCACCACATCGGGGCTGTTGTCTGGCCCCACCGTGGCCATATGGGCCCACATGCTGAGACCGGAGGCGAAGTTCTTTACATCGGAAAGCTTCACATCAGTCATGGGGCGACCGTAGTTCGCGGAGCGCTGAACCGGTGCCGATTTTCGGCAACGGGCCAGGAATCGGACCAGCTGCAGCATCTGCGCGTTGGCATGGGGCGGCCTGGGTGTGCTGGTCTACCATGCGGCCAGTGAAGGTTCGTGACGGTGCGCTACTGGGCGTGTTTTTGAGTGTGGATATCGTTGGGTCGACGCGAATCCTCGCGACAGGCGGTGTCGATGCGTCGATTAAGGCCAGCGACAAGGTGGCGCAAGCGGTTTCGGCTACCTGCCCGGAAGGCCAATTGCTAGATCGTCGCGGAGACGGCACGCTGATCGGATTCACCTCCGCAGCCGAGGCATTGCGGTCTTCTATCGATCTCCAGCGCTGGATCGGTGAAACCGACATCAGTGTCCGGGTGGGAATCGTGTGCGATCAAGCGCAATTCGATACCAACATCTTTTGGGCCATCGAGGATCGGTTGGAGCAGATTTCTCGACGTGGTCAACCCGGCGATGTCATCGTCGACGACACCACCTGGCGAGCAAGTCGATCGGTCGACGGGTTGACGTTTGAAACACTCTCCGGACCTTCTGAGGCAGAATCCGTCCGCCTCCATCGACTGCAGTTCGAAGTGGGCGGACAAGCCGGTCGGTCAGTCGAAAACGCAACGCTTCGAGCAGTGGTGTTCACCGACCTGGTTCCAACAGACGCAACCAACGTTCACGAAGCATCAGCTCAAGCGCGGTCGATAAGCGAGCGGTGCATTCTTGGGCACGATGGCATCGTTGTTGACACCAACGGCGCCGGCCACGTTGCCGTGTTTGATTCCTGCACCCGAGCTCTCGACGCCGCAGCACAAATTCACGAAGAGGCACTGTCGGAGGAACTACATCACCGTCGCGGAACGCTCCCCTTCGCCATTGGAATCTCCATCGGTGACGTCGTGGTACGGGACGAGGGACCGTTTGGGCTTGCGGTCGTCGAGGCCGCTCGTCTCCAAGCGGCTGCGGACCAGAGCTCGACCCTGGCCAGTGCCGACGTGATCAGCATCGATTCCGAAGAGCGCCAAACCGACCCCCTTGGACTTGTCCCGCTCCGCGGTTTGCCTGACCCCGTGATGGTCGAACGCATCGCAGGAAACCAGGTCGTACGGTCACCGCTACCCCTCCCCGCTGCGTTCATCGAAAGCTCTCTTTTCCCACTTGTCGGCCGTTCACACCAGGTCGAAGCATTAGAACAAATCTGGGCCGAGACGATGGAGGGAGCGGTCCGAATGACGCTGATCTCCGGTGAAGAAGGTGTAGGTAGTACCCGTCTAATCAAGGAGCTTGCGACCAAGATCCACGCCGATGGATCCATCGTTCTCCACGGCGCGTGTCTTCCCGACGATCCCGACCCCTATGGCGCCCTCAACCGGGCCTTCGCCCCGGCCGTCGCTCTCGACCGATCAGCCGGTCTCGATCCCAATTATCGTGACCTGATTGCGCGGCTGGGACAGTTGGCCGAACATCGCCCGACCGTATTGGTGGTCGAGGACATTCACTGGGCGAGTCCAGAGCTCCTGGAGGTTCTCCAACAGCTCCCATCCCACAAAGGTGACGCAAGGTTTGCGGTTGTTGTTTCTTGCCGTGCCAACCAGCTCATCGATCGAAATCTCCTGCAACGCCCAGGATCCGCGGCTGGCCGAGTCGACCACATCCGGCTCGAACGGCTCCGAACCGAAGACGTCATGAGTCTCCTGGGGTCCCGACTCTCGGTGCCGATGAAATCTGAGGAACGGCGAGCTGCCCAACGAATCGCCGAAATCACCGGCGGAAGCCCACTCCTCATCCATCACCTGCTCGCCCACCTGGTGCGCGACGGCGCTCTGGCTCGCGACCCCGAACGAGGGTGGGAGCTTCGCGGGGACCCCGCGCAGTTCACGGTTCCCGCCACTCTGATCGACGTGGTGTGGACCCGCGCCAGCAACCTCGACGAAGACACAAAGCGAACCCTGGCCGCGGCGGCCTACATCGGCATGGAATTCAACACCGGGCTCCTCGGGGCGGTCATGGATCGCTCAGCCATGGAACTTCTGGAAGCAATCGATCGAGCCTGCGCCTCAATGCTGGTCCTTGAGACCGACGTGGATTCGTTCCGGTTCGCCGACGAGGTCACCCAGACCGCGTTTCTTCGCGAGCTACGGCCCAGCCACCGGCACGATCTGGAACAGCGATTGGCGGCGGCGAAAGAACAACAGTCGATCGCATCAAATCTGCCCCGGGTGCGCACCTCGTTCCTCGGGCGGGAGCGGGAGGTCGAGGAAGTCATCTCCTATCTCGACGCCGACCATGCCGCGGTCACGCTGCTCGGCCCCGGCGGGGTTGGCAAAACGCGCCTGGCGGTCGAGGGCGGCACCCGAATCCATCGAGACCAGCAGCTTCCGGTCGTGTTCTGTGACCTCGCACCCATCCGGGACGACAGCGACGTCATCACAGTTGTGGCCGACTCAATCGGGGCGCGCAAACAGCCCGGTCTCAGCTTGATCGATTCCATTCTCGACTTCCTTCGAAACCGACGAGTCCTTCTCGTCCTCGACAACTGCGAGCAGGTCGTCGACGTGGTCAGGTCGATCGTGAACCGGTTGTCCCAAGCCGATCAGGTCTCGATTCTGACTACCAGCCGAACGGCGCTGCGAGCGCCTGGTGAACAACTCGTCGACGTCAGCCCTCTGGAGCCGGGCAAGGCGGGCTTGGACCTCTTTCTCAGCCGCGCCCGAGAGTACGACTCCACCTTTTCTCTGGATGGCGATGACGAGAACATCGTGCGGTCAATCACCACACGGCTGGATGGGATCCCGCTGGCCATCGAACTGGCGGCTGCGCGGGTTCGCCTACTGTCGCCGCGAGAACTGGCCGCTGCGCTGGCCGAATCGATCGATGTGCTGGGAGCTCACCACCACCGCGGTCGCGCCGAAACCCTACGAGACACCATTGCCTGGTCCTATCAAATGCTGACCCCGGCCGAAATGGCAGTGTTTTGTCGGATGTCGGTGTTTGGCGGCGGAGCCACCCTCGACGCCATTGGGGCGGTGTGCTCGGATGACGATCTGGTTGCGTCGCACAGCGTGCCGGACATCGTGCTGAGCCTGGTCGAAAAATCGATGCTGGTCGGACGCACGACTCACGGCCACCGCCGCTTCGGCATGCTCGAAACGATGCGTACGTTTGGGAACGAGGAGCTAGATGGTTCGGGGGCCCGAAACGAGTTCCGGTTGCGTCACGCTCACCACTTCGCGGGCGTCGCTGCGACCCAAGGGCGCCGTATCTTCACTGAAGAAGAGGCCGATGCCTGGAGGGTGCTCGACGATGAATGGGGAAACCTCCGTATAGCGGTCGACTCACTTGTTACCGCCGGCGACATAGATACCGCGATTGATCTGGTGACCGAGCTCGTGTACTACGCCACCTTCGCCATGCGGCTAGAGCTCTTCACGTGGGCCGATGAACTGCGCGAACGGCTAAAGGGGTTCGATCATCCTCGGTACGGCGACCTGTGCGGAGCTGCCGCTCTCGGCGCCTACCTGTCGGTGAGCGACCGGGTGTCGGAACTGGCCGCAGAAGGTATGGCCGCCACACCACCGGACCCGGAAGGCTGGTGTCGCGTGGCTCTCGCCGCGGTGTTCCTGAACAACGTTCACAGCGAGGAAGAAAGCGACTCGCTCACCGCATCGTGGGTCGAATCGAATCCGACGACCGTTGGCGGCCGCATCTGGTCTCAAGGGTTCCGAGCGTTCCATTTCGCAACCCACTTCCACTACACCGAAGCGTTGCCGTTCGCCGCAGCCACGGTGCAGCTCGCCGATGAGACCAACAGCATCTCCGCCCGAGCACTGGGCGACTGGGCCAACGGAATGGTCGTGTCCTTCCGCGATCTCGACGAGGCGATCCGAATATGGACAGAAGGTCGATCCGGCCCGAGGTCACTGCCTCGGGATCACTTGGTCGATCATCTCCTGGTAGGACTCGTACTGCACTTCACCGTTGCTCATCACAGCATCGCAGAAGCACTGCACAACTGCCGGGCCGCGCTCCAGCAAGCCATCGATAGTCACTACTACGCCGGAACGAGTCATCTCTTTGGCGTCACCGCAATCGCTCTGTGCCGGGCCGACGACCCTCAGACCGGAGCTCGACTTTTCGGTGCCATGAATCGAAGCGGTCACGAGCCAAGGCGAAATGCGATCAAGGTGCTCACCGCCGCCTTGGGCGACAACCTGGACGCTCTAAAAGCCGAAGGTTCTGAGCTCAGCCTCACCCAAGCCGGGCACATGGCTCTGGCCGCGTTGGACCGTGCAATCGAACGACTCGGCCGTGATCAGGTGGACCCAGCCAGATGAGCAAAGACCTCGGACCCATGCAGCTAAATACCCCGGGCGGTTATCAGTCATGGACCGCAGAGCAGAAATCGCAGTGGCTTTGGAACACATTGATCGGCTCAACCGAGCATCGCCCCACCCGGCTCCCACCGCTGGTGTTGCCGTTCCAAACCTCAACGGTCAAGGCAGCCCGCATCGTTCTCGACCGTGGCGAGCTAGACAAAGCGCTCACGCGAACGTCCGATGTGATGGAGCCCGGACGACCAAAGATCATCCACGCCCATGGTTCGGTGGCGTTGATTCGCCTCGACATCACCGATGATTCGCCATTCACTGGCCTGCTCGCCCCGTCTGCATCAGGCACTACCAAGGGTCTCCTCCGCATGTCGTTGGTTGCTCGGGTGGTTGGCGGCGCCGCATACACTCCAGCGCTGGCGCTCAAGCTCCTGATCGACGGGCAACCCTCAGCCGATGTGTTGGCAATGAATCACACCGTGGGTCAGGGCCGAGACTTCAACTTGTTCTCAAACGAGATGACGAACGATCTTTCCGAGTCCCACGATGAACTTCGCACCGCTCAGCGTGTGATGTCGTATCTGTTCCATCGGATCTCTCACCAGCCTCGTCGGATGGTTTCGGATCACCTCGGCTCGATTCGGCCCGACGGCTCAACCGTCGAAAGCCCCCAGTCACCCGACCGACTGATCTTCTCCCCCACCGGTCATGCGCGTGACGTTTTTCGCGGTCGTCCAGCCGAGGACTTCCGGCTCGTCCTCGCCGACCTGGCTCCTGGGACTCCGCTCTACACGGTGGATGCGGTTACCGACGGCGAACGCCGGACCGTCGGCGCCGTCACCATGACATCAGAGTTCCGGTCTAGTGATGGCGGTGACCGGCTGTTCTTCCGGCACGTCCACGACCCGGCCGACCGCCGCCTCTAGCAGAACACTTAGAAGCTGATCGATGCTTCCCAGGTACTGGGCAGCATCCGACTAAAGCGCACGTCACGCTCACGATTGCGATCAAGTAGATCTGCCTCGATCAAGCGCAAAGAACTCTGCAGATCTTCTACGACTTCAACCAACTTTGGATCGTCGATCCATCGTGCCGCCGTGAGCGACAGCAGCTTGTTTCCGCCCACGTTGAAACTGCTCGTGTACGAAGCCTGATCCATCAGGAACACATCGGACATCGATGGGGCCGGAAGCGGCGTGGTGAGTTCACCGTCACCGACTGCCGCGGAAAACTTCTCGAGGTTGATGATGGCACGGTCGTCGGGTTCGGCCGAAGACAGGATGGGCGACATGTCACCACACACTTCGTGCACCACGTTGTTGTAAAGGAAGGCAGCGCACAACTCGACCAGCCGATTCCGGGTGAGCGGCGCGGTTCGTGGATCGAGGTTCGGTATCAGTGAAGCCAGGGTGAGATACCAGCCCTGGAGATCGTGGTCTGCGGCGATCGTCTCGTCGTCCAGTTCCAGCTTGTCCACATACCGGGCAACGATCGCTTCCAGCTCGGTCCAGGCGACCATCGAATCGGCCACATACGGATGGTCGGGTATGGCGTTGAGGCCGCGACGTTCGATGTCCTTGGGCGGTATCCACTCGTCGAGATCGAAATCTTCGATTCGATTGTGGAACAGGGCCTGCGCGGCGTCGTCGGTGATGAACCCGGACGAAACGAAGTAGCTGCTGGCGGTAAAGAATGATCGGTAGGCAAAGTCGTTCACTTGCATCGTGCCGTAGCTAAAGAAGTGAACGAATGGTCGCAACGGATGCCACGTGGGCAGGCGATAGGCGGAGAGCGCGAAGGCCTGACCAACGATGAAGTGCACATCGAGGAGGTGCCGTAGAAACGGCACGCACCGGATGTCGGCTGCGTTCACTACCCGTTTGGCTCGATCCCACGTTGGGTCGCCGGGCCGATGGGTGAAGGCGCCAACGGTGATGTCGCGCGGTTGCAAGGTGCCGTCGACCAGATCGAATCGGGCTCGGATCGGTGGAAGGACACCGTCGAAGAGTTTGGAGAAGTCGACCTCGAATCCGTCGTCGCTGGCTCTGAGGAGAAACGGATTGGGTCCCTGTGTGCGCAGCTTCACATAGGTCTGGTCCGACGTTGGACTCGTCCACCCATCGTCGCTTACGGCAAACGCACTATTCCATTCAAAGTCGGGACTCCAAGGAACCTCGGGCCGAATCGGTGATCGCTGGAGGGCACTAAAACCCATTCGACCAAGTCCGTAGTAGAACGCCTTGTAGCCGGTTTGAAGCTGTGCTTCCGGTGGCAATTTTTCGGGCACCATCAGCTGGCGCGGGAGCCATTCCAGACCCGGATAGTGCTGGCAGGCGGGAACCAGGTTAGGCATGCCACTCACTGGCGGGACCCGCCGCCGGAACGACGATTCGGTGCTGTCGTTCACGGTTGCTCGATGTTGACGACGCATCCAGAGCACCGCGTTGACTCGGGCGATATCGCTGCGGTTCGGTGGTGGCCCGCTGGCGGCTGCAACCGTGCGGTGGGCGTCGTCGGCTGAGAGCGCCGGTCGCCGGTAGGTGCCGAGCACCCGAGCAATAGCCGGATCATCCAGGAGGTTTGAGGACGTCCAGCCTGCTCGTACAGCCGACTGGATCGCATACATACGTTGTAGATGTCCCTCAACGCTGGATCCGGGTTGCACCCCACGAATGCGGCGTAGGTGCTTTGCCAGTTCGGCCACCGTGGAACATCGATAACCGAAAACCGCACCGAGGCGCCGTTCTCGTCGGCGCAGCTCTGCCTTGGGCTTGGTGTAGGGAATCCGGTATGACGATGCGGTTGCGACGACTCGCCGTGCAATCTGGACTAGTTCATCGGTGTGGCTCGCAAGCTCGGGGCCCAAAACGACATCGAGCGATTCGCCTTCCTGTTCGGCAGCATGCAGCGCCGAGCCGAGATCGGCGAAGCTACGCCAGGGGAGATGGGAGAACTGGTTGCCGGTTTCGCCCGATGACAGCCAGCGGATGCGACTGACCATGGATCGCCTCATCACCACAGGCTCATGGTTGGGGGTGCCGGTGATACCGGTGTGCAACGGGACGGGTTGCCCAACATGTTCGTTCAGTGGGAACTCGGTGATGGGATCACCAACCGCCCAGACTCGGCGGGCGTTCACATGGGAGTCGAGGTGGCGAGCGAACGCGGCATCGCCACCTTTCGGGGCGCCAAGCGTGATGAGGGCAATATCGTCCCACGGCCATTCGCTCAGCTCTTCTGGAAGATTGGAACGCACGGTCCCGACCGAAAGTGCACTGGCCAGCAACGTGGCCAATCCCCCACCGAGGCTATGACCGGTGATGCGGATCGCTCTCGGCGCCCGACGATTGCGCTCCGCGATGTCTTGCAGGCAGGTAGCGAGAGAGCTCAACGACGACAGGACCGAGTCGCGCAACCCGAGCACCACTGCACCTTCGGGGCTGAACCGCCAGTCTTCGACGCTCTTGAGGAATTCCATGTCGGTGACCCAGTCGGGGTTTCCGTGCTCCCCCACAAACCCCTCATAAGCAGCCCGGTATGCACTGCCGCTTTGGCTACCCCGGAAGACAATGTGAACGTCGTAGTCCTCACGACCAACGGGCTGCTCTACTACCAAGCCCATCAGACTCCACGCTGGTGGGCCGCCATCGACCGAGCCCGTGGCGCCTTCAAACGCGTACACATGTGCAGCATCATCGGCAGGAGCCTTGGGGTTCGTTGCAACCAGTGCAATTTCGGGACGCATCGGCCGGCCGTTGCGTTCCTCCTGGTAGTCACAGATCCGCACGTCCGCGATCGACCGGGCGAGCTGGGGATCAGTCGACAGGTACCGGTACTGAATTCCGTCATTCGTGATGCATCCGTTCCAGGGACGCACACGCTGGTAGTCGGTCAGTATTGGGTCGAGCGAATTGTTGGTGGGCCACCCACGGGTGGCTCCTGGACCGCGCAGGTGTGGCCGCCCTGCCGAATACCGGTGGACGTACCGCATCAGATTGTTTCGACGGTCAGAGCCGGGGCGGGCCCACTCCTCATAGAACGGGTCGAGCGGCCAGATCAACGACTGGTTGTAGATCTGATAGGCGAGGATCGACAGATCAAGGGCGAAGAGGTCCTCAATCGTTGGTTCGGAACTGTTGGTTTGGGCTGAGGCGGCGATGAGATGATCGTAGATTGCGGACCTAGTGAGTCCCGCAATCAGATGCGCGTTGTTCTGGCGCTACAAGCGAGCGTTGAGTTCAGCGATCGCCCGTTTGGGAGCGGTGATCCGATACGACATGTCGAGGAGCTCTGCTACTTCGTCCCAGTCGGTTTCGTCGTCCAGATCGAACCCGAGCCATCCGGACACGCCCATGTACGCAGGAATGAAGACTCGTGGGTCCTCCGCCAGTGCGCGCCGCTCATCGTCATCAGGCAAGATCATGATCGATTGGGGGTGCTGGACCCATTCTCCATCCACCTTGATGGAGCCTCCGTAGTAACAGAACACCTTCTTGGTGAAGAATGCCGGTCGGCCGTGCGAGATCTTCTCCGAAACCTCGGGGAACTCATTTGCCAATTCCCGGACCCGGGCCAAGAGCGCATCGTCGTCGTCAAACATCTGCCGGTGTGCCATAACCAAAGAGTACGGCCTCAGCGCTCATTGGTCCGACTGTGCAAAATCGCCGATGCCTTGGACCACAACATGACAACATCTCTACATGCCCGGCTCCGACTATTTGTCTTCACCCGACCGCCATCTCCTTCCCGAGGTCGCGGCCGCCTACGACGACGCCCACGATCGAAACTTCCGCGAATCGGCGATCGGACCGGCGGTTGACCTCCTCACCGAACTCGCTGGCACGGGACCGGTGGTCGAGTTTGCGGTGGGCACGGGCCGACTCGCGCTGCCGCTTTCGGACCGAGTCTCCAAGATCTACGGAATCGATTTCTCCGAACCGATGCTCGACGTACTCCGAAACAAACCAGGTGCTGAACGTCTATCCATCACCGCCGGCGACATGACGACGACCCAAGTCTGTTCGGACGCTTCGATCGTCTACTTGGTGTACAACACGATCGAGAACCTACGAACCCAAGAGCGGCAGGTTCAATGTTTCCGAAATGCCGCCGCTCACTTGATGCCAGGAGGGCGATTCGTCATGGAGGTCAGAGTGCCCGAGCTGCACCGACTGCCGGCCGGAGAGACCATGATCCCTTTCGACGTATCGCCCCACCACCTCGGGTTCGAGGAATACGTCGACTTCGTTAACCAGATCTCGATCAGCCACCACTACTACATCGACGGCGATCGAGTGCGGGTGAGTTCGCCCTCATTCCGGTACGCGTGGCCGGCCGAGCTGGATCTTATGGCCCAGCTGGCGGACATGGAACTCGAAAACCGGTGGTCCGACTGGCGCCGATCCCCCTTCACCAACCACTCCACCGGACACGTTTCGGTCTGGCGTGCGCCGTAGTTCTTGGTTCGAGGCATCGCGTCAGCGAACCGCCGATTGGCCGCCCAGCGCCTTCGTGCACCCGCGCGCCTCTAGGGTGCTTCATGGCAATAGTCAATATCGATGATCGTTCATTTGAGGTAGCAGACGGGACCCGGCTCGTTCTCGCTCTCGAAGACAACGGTGTCGACATCCTTCACCTCTGCGGCGGTAACGCAAAATGCACGTCATGTCGCGTCACATTCACCGAGGGTGAGCCTTTCAGCTTGAACGACGATGAGATGGCAATCCTGCAAGCCAAGGAACTCATTGGGCAAGTGCGACTATCGTGCCAGATCCTCACCTCTCACACGATGTCTCTATCGGCTGGAATTACCGTGAAGGGTTCGAAGTACGACAGCGCTGGCCCTCGACCCGCCGACGGAATACCTCCCAGCAACTAGTCCCAATCACAGAACCAACACCGATTCTCGGAAGTCGGATGGAGACATTCCTGTGCGGGAGCGAAAGAACTTCGTGAAATTCGACGGCTCCGAGAACCGTAGTTCTCGAGCGATGGTCGAGATGTCTTGGTCCGACCATGCCAGACGTCGTTGAGCCTCAAGAATGACTCGGGCATCGATGATCTCTTTTGGACGCTGTCGGAACGTCTGGGCCGTCGCTCGGGCCACGGTCCGGCTCGATGCCCCCACTCGTTGGGCGTGCCAGCCGACCGCCCTCTGATGGATATTGCGCTCAACGCTTTCTACGAAGGCGGCGGTGAGGCGTTCGGCCGTTGAGGCGGCTTGGTCACGGTTGCCGTGTGCCTGCCGAGCGAACAGCCGGAGTATCACCCCAACGACAGCAGCTGCGGTTGGGTGGTCATCGTTGACTTCGAGGTCATCGGCCATCCACTGCGTCTGCTGTTGTAGTCGCATGGAGTCGCTGCCCAGATGGGCTGCAGCGGTCACACCCGCGAAACGATCGAACAGCGGCAGATCGGGCAACGCTGAGGACTCAAAGACCACAACGTCGGCACTGAAGTTCGCGTGAAGTTCCGACCAGCGCTGCACCTGACCAGGACGGATCCACAGCGCCGTGCCGGGTTCGAGCTCATGATCTTCAAAGTCGACCATGTGAGAGCCTCGGCCCTCGGTGCAGTGAATGAACACATGAAATCGCACGAGTTCGACGGGAGGGCCAACCCGGCCGTGCGCAGCCGCCATCTCGGCCAACTTCGAACGAATAACCTCGGTGTTGGTTACGTTCACCGCTTGGGTGAGGTTCATCTCGATGACATCGTCCATGACCTCTGCAGTTTGACGCTTGAACCCACCGACCGGACACACGTGTCCGTTTTTGATCAGCGTTCGTCGCCTTCGAACCTTCCGTTCGACCTCCCGATCGTCCTTACTGAGAGGGCCCTAACGACGGGGCTGGAAAAAGGAGAGATGAATGAGGCTCAAAGCAAGCGGGGTACCCACATGGGTCACAGGTTTGGCGTTGGTAATCGGCGCGTTCAGCACGGTTGCCGGTGTAGCGATCATGATCGATCCGTCAATCATGAACATCGACGACGCCGTGGTTGGCCGGCAGTGGGGTGGACGCAATGTCGGGCTTGGCATTGCGCTGTTGGTTGCGGTGGCGCTGCGGAGCGCCGGGGCCTACTTTGCGGCTTTCGCTGCCGGACTGTTCCGAGACATCGGAGACCTCATCGGCGCGGTCGATGACGGAGCGTCGCCTATCGTTCCCCTCGTGTTCCTGGTAGTCGGTGCAGTGGTGCTCGCCTCGATCGCGCGAGCGGGCGGGCTTGGAACCGAGACGTTGAACAGCCCACGTCAGGTTCAACCAACCCAGCCATGAAAATTCTCCGCAACAAAGCGGTTCGGGTCGCAGTCGATGTGACGCTATTGGTGGGCTTTATCGCCGAGTTCGTCACCCGAGAGGGGCCGGACTATGCGCTGCACTCGTGGATTGGCGTGGTGCTGATTCCGCTTGTGGGTGTGCATCTGCTGAGCAACTGGCGCTGGGTCACCAGCACCTTCAAGAGGCGCACTGCTCACCCCGAATGGCCGCTTGCTCGGTTCAACGCAGCCTTTTCAATCGTTACGTCGATCTGCATCCTGTCCGGCTTTCCGATCTGGCTCGAATGGCCTGGAGGCGACTCCCTCTCGGGCCTCCACACCATTACCGGGTTCATCTCGATCGTGCTGGCTCTCTCGCACCTGTGGCGTAATCGTTCCCGACTCAACGCTCTGATCGGCAGAACTCCCAGGTACTCGCCTACATAGGCACCTTTGCCAAGCCGCGGGCTGCCCGGGTTTGCGGAGGCGTCGCTTCGAGGCTGGAAGCGACCCAAACGGACCTTCCCGGTGCTGCGCGACGGCCGTTGTTGACCGTTTGCGTTTCCCGGAGTACGGTTTGGGAGCGCTCTCAGGAAAGGGGGAAGTTCCATGCAGCGTCTGAATTTGGAAGAAATCGGTCGCCTGGCTGGTGTCTCTCGTTCCACGGTGTCTCGGGTCGTCAACGGCGAAGCGAACGTGAGCAACACCGCCAAGGAGCGAGTCGAGGCGATTATCGCCGAGACCGGCTACCGGCCTCACGCCGCCGCCCGCTCGCTCGCTTCCAATCGCACCGGTGTCATTGGCCTGGTGATCCCAAGTGCCGCCGAAACCCTGTTCGACGACCCCTACTTCGGCCGACTGATTCTGGGCGCCACCAGCGCGAGCAACGACATGGAGATGACCCTGGCGCTGTTTCTCTTCGAGGACGAGTCCGACCAACAATCGATCATTCGGCGAGTCATCGGTTCCGGGCTCGTTGACGGGGTGATCGTCACCGCCGCCGAGATCGGCAACAGTGTCCCTGACGTGTTGCGGCGAGCGAACCTGCCCTTTGTGCTGGTGGGTCGCCCCGACGACGAAACAGTCTCACCGCATTCGATCGACCTCGACAATCCCGGCGGCGCCATGCTCGCCGCTGGCCACCTTGCTGACCTTGGGCGAACCCGACCCGCATTGATCTCCGCGCCATCCAATACCACGGCCGGCATCGACCGACATAAGGGCTTTATCGAGGGGCTGGCCAACCACGGCCTCGACGTTGAGGATCGAACGGCTGAAGGAAACTGGACCGAGGCGTCGGGCCAGACGGCGATGACATCTCTCCTGCCACTTGAGCCTGATTCGGTCTTTGTTGCCTCCGACCGCATGGCGGTTGGAGCGCTACGAGCCATCCGCGAAGCTGGCCTCACGTGCCCTGATGACATCGCCGTGGTCGGATTTGACGGTCTGATCCCGGCCGACCAGACCACTCCCCGACTCACCACGGTGATGCATCCGGTTACCGAGATTGGCCACCGCGCTGCCACATTGCTCAAATCACTTCTCGACGACCCAGATCATCCCGCCGAGCGGGTGATGTATGAGTCTCAGCTCATGATTCGCGAGTCTTGTGGACACCAGGAGTCAGCCTCGTGAACAGTTCACCGAGCCTGCCATCCGCCCCCTTGGCGCGTCGAGATCTCTTTTTGCCCCCGCTTGGGAGCGCTCCCAGTCAACGGCCCGGCTCCAGCCCGTCGGAAATGCGCCTTTTCCCAGTCATTTGCCCCGCGATGGGAGCGCTCCCACCGTGGAGTGATGCCATCGGCTCGGCTCCAACGATCGGACCGCATCGGTCACGAAGGGTGTCGCACGACACCCACCCCCACCTAAGGAGAGGAAACACATGAAGAAACTACGTCTCAGGAGGCTTTTGGCCTTCCTGTTTGCGTTCGCCTTGATTGCCGCAGCATGCGGCAGCAGCGGAAGCGACAACGCATCCACCGACGGAGGGTCCTCCGATGACTCCGCCGATGATTCGGCAAGCTCAGATGACTCGGCAAGCTCCGACGATTCTGCAAGCTCGGATGACTCGGCTGACGGTGGCTCAGGTTTGGAAGGAACGCTCCGGGTCCTGATCCATCAGAACCCTCCAGGGGTCGAATTCATGGAGGGCTTCAACGCCGACTTCGAAGCGGCCAACCCCGGCGTGACCATCGACATGACCGTCGTGAACGCCGATGACATCCCCACCGTCAACCAGACTCGTCTCAGCGCCAACGACATCGACGTGACCACGATCAGCGTGACCGGTTTCGCCAACGCCGTCCAGCCGTACATGACTGGCGCTGACTCCCCGTACTGGCAGCAGCTCATCGAGGCGGGTCTTCTGATGGATCTGTCAGGCCAGTCCTACCTCAGCAACTACGACCAGGCCGCGATCGACGGGTCCAGCTTTGATGGCGGCACGTATGCCCTCAGTCTTGGCCGCACCTCATATAGCGGAATGTTCGTCAACACCGACCTTCTTGCGGATGTCGGTGCCGAGATGCCAACCACCTGGGACGAGCTCGTCACCGCATGCGAAGCGGTGAAGGAAGCAGGTCTCAAGTGCGCCGTCGCCGGTGGTCAGGACGCATGGCCGGTCTTTGTCGGCACCTACGGTCTGCTCGGTGCGCTCTATCCCGATCAGCAAGCTCTGGTCGAGGGTCTTTGGGACGGTTCAGTCACCTGGAACGATGACCAAGGCATCAAGTTGTTCGAGCGTTACGACTACTACGCCAACGAGATGCTCGACGCCGAATCCGCCGGCCTCACCGGCGACTCCGCCGCCCAGCGTTACGCCGTTGGCGACATTGCCTTTGGCCCCATGGGTGCATGGAACGCCGGTCCTGTAGCTGACAATGCCGACTTCGCATGGGAGTACATCCCGTTCCCCGGTAGCGACAATGCAGCCGACAACCAGACCCTGTTCGGCAAAGACGACATGAGCTTTGCCATCGCTGCGGAAACCCCCGTGGCCGACCTCGCTCATGCATACCTGGCCGCATTCTCCGAGCCCGACAGCTACAACGCCTTTGCAAACGCCACCAACTACCTGCCGACCCAGCCGACCGCTGCGTTGGAGAGCGCCCTGGGGACCTCGATCGCTCCGATCCTTCAGGCAGGCAACTTTGCCATCGGCTTCGAGCAGCTCTTCGTCGGCCCGAAGGGTGCCGGCCAGTGGGCAAATGCCAAGGACGGATCGCTGTGGATGTACAACGGCGACTTCACCGATCCGACAGAAGCAGCCAACCAAGCTCAGGCCGACCTCGAAGCCGGTCTCGGTGGCTGATTGATCCAGTCGGTCTAGTCGACCGACTCACGTGAGCTATGTGGTGCGGGGTTGGGCGACCCCGCACCACCTGTAACGAATACGTCGAACGAAATCGCAGGGGAACCAATGGCAGCATCACCACAAAAAAATCTCTTCGGAGGAGGACGCCAACGCCTATACCCGTGGCTCCTCTTGTTGCCAGGACTCGGCTTCTATTTCCTTATCGGCGTCGGGCCCTCGCTGGCGACGGCCATCTACTCCTTCACCGATGCCACCGGCATCCGCGGGCTGCCGATTAGTTGGGTGGGATGGGACAACTACGACGAGTTCATTTTCGCCGGTGCCCGATCGCGGGACAATCTGGATGCCCTCCAACGCACCCTGATCTTCATGGTGCTGGTCACCACCATCCAGTTCGCCGTCGGCCTGGTCATGGCTCTACTGGTAAACCAGAAGCTTCGCGGTCGCCTGGTATTTCGAACCCTGTTCTTCGTCCCGGTCATCCTTGGTGTCGCCGTTCAGGGCCTTATGTGGAAGCTGTTCCTGCGGCCCGGCGGCGGACCAATGCATGAGATCTTTGGCCTCTTTGGTTTGGAGTCGCAGTT
The DNA here is from genome assembly GCA_938029215.1 of uncultured Acidimicrobiales bacterium. Taxonomy (GTDB): domain Bacteria; phylum Actinomycetota; class Acidimicrobiia; order Acidimicrobiales; family SZUA-35; genus JABDIY01. The sequence continues at coordinate 43,897 of CALHFG010000021.1, forward strand.
CCTCGGTGGTCCGAACGCGTTCTACTGGGTGGTCGTGGTTCAGGTGTGGGCCAACGCCGGCTTCACCATGGTCATCTTCCTGGCCGGCATGCAAACCGTTCCCGCCGACCTCTATGAAGCGGCGTCGGTCGACGGAGCTGTCGGGTGGCAGCTCTTCAAGAACGTCACCTGGCCTCAACTGACTCCTGCGGTCAACACCAACTTCCTGCTGAACATCGTCGGATCGCTCCAGGCCTGGATGCTCTTCCTCGTGCTCACCGGGTACCGAAACGGAACCAACGTGCTCGGCTATGTGGTCTACGCCGAAGCATTTGGTCAAACCGCAGCCAGTTCGTTTCGGCAGGGGTACGCCGCCGCTGCCTCCATCGTGTTGTTTCTCCTCGTCCTTGCGCTCGGGATGGCGGCAAATGCCGTGGTCGGACGGCGTGAAAGGAAGTACATGTCATGAGCGCTATCGCAGAGCCAACACCAATCGAAGTGCACCCAGGTGCCAAAAAGAGCCCGAACAGCGCCAAGCCGACGCAAAGCGGTACCCGACAGAAGATCAGCTCGTATGCGATGTTGGGGCTTCTCGCTGCGTTCTACACCGGGCCGCTGCTCGTTCTCATCTTCGCGTCGATGAAGACGCTGCCGGAATTCTTCAAAGACCCAACCGGTCTCCCGGAGAGCTTCGCTCTCGACAACTTCACCGAGGCGTGGGGGTTGGCCAACTTCCCCAGCTACCTGGTCAATTCGCTGATCTACACCATCGTCGCAACATCACTCTTTGTACTGATGTCGGTCTTTGTGGCCTTTCCCATCGCCCGCGGCTATGTGAAGGGATCCGGCGCCCTTCTCACCCTGTACGTCGTTGCTTTGTTTCTGCCACCGGCATTGATCCCGCAGTTCCAGCTGATTCTCAACCTGGGCCTGTTCAACACCCGCACCGGCTACATCCTGCTGTTCCTCATCAACCCGATCGGGCTGATCATCCTCGTCAACTACATCAAGTCGATTCCACGAGAGCTCGACGAGTCAGCGGCCATGGACGGATGCGGATACATCCGTTTCGTGTGGTCGATCCTAATTCCGCTGATTCGCCCGGCGATCGCAACCGTCACGGTCCTGCACGCCATCGGAATCTGGAACGAACTGATCCTCGCCACGGTCTACCTCACCAACGATGACCTCTACCCGATCACCCGAGGTCTGATTGTCTTCGAAGGCGTCTACGGCAGCGACTGGCCGAAGCTGGCCGCCGCGGTCCTGATGCTAATGCTTCCAATGCTCGTGCTGTACATGTTCCTGCAGCGCTACATCATCTCGGGCCTCACCTCCGGCGCGGTCAAGGGCTAGGTCGGAGTGTCTAGATCCCACTGGATAGCGCTGCCGCTGGTTGCAGCACTTGCGGCCGGCGCGTGCGGAAGCTCCGGTACAGCTACGCCGGCCACAAGCGAGCCGACAAGCACCTCCGCAACTCCCGCCAGCACGGCCAACGCCGGTGAAACAACCACAACCTCGACGCCAGCAACAACGACCACACAACCACCCCGAACCACTATTGCAGCGCCTGAAGAGATGCCGCCGGACCCCGCTGCCGGCTGGGAGCTGGTGTGGAGCGATGAGTTCGATGGCGACGAGGTCGATCTAACCAACTGGACCTACGACATCGGCGGCTGGGGTTGGGGAAACGGCGAAGCTCAGTACTACACCGACCGAACCGACAACGCTCGGGTTGAGAACGGCATGCTCACCATCGAAGGCCGGCAGGAACAGTTCGAAGGCAGCTTCTACACCTCGGCCCGGCTGAAGACCCGTGGCCTCCAAGAGTTTCAGTACGGTCGCATCGAGGCCCGAATCAAGGTCCCGCCCGGCGCTGGTCTTTGGCCAGCGTTTTGGATGCTTGGCGCCAACTTCGAAGAAGAGGCTGCCGACGAGGCCAATCGATGGCCGAACGTGGGCGAAATCGACATCATGGAATGGGTTGGCCGCGAACCCGACCTGATTCTCGGAACCATCCATGGCCCGGGGTACGCGGGCGCGGGCGGTAAGAGCACCTGGTTCCGCCAGGACTTCGACGTCTCCGACGACTGGCACACCTACGCCATCGAATGGGATGTGGAGGGCATTCGATGGTTCTTCGATGGTGAACTCTTCGCTACCCAGACTCCAGACTCGCTCGGCCGATCTCGAGAATGGGTGTTCGACAAAGAGTTCTTCATGATCCTCAACCTCGCGATCGGTGGCACTCTGGGCGGACAGATTGCGCTTGACCTCGAGTTTCCCGTCTTCCTTCACGTTGATCATGTGAGGGTCTACCAACAAGCCGAAGCGGAGTGAAATGACGCAGCTTTTTGAACTTCCCGGTGGCGAGTTCGTCACCGAGGGCGACACCGAGTGGTTCATTATCAAGAACTACGACCAGCTGGACCCGTTCCTCGTGACCGTCGTGACATCCGACGATCAGTGGATGTATGTCTCCAGCAGTGGTGCGCTTACCGCGGGTCGAAGGACGGCCGAGCTCTCCCTGTTTCCGTACGAAACCGATGATCGTCTTCACCGTGCCGGGGGCCTCACCGGCCCGCTGACCCTCGTCCGGGTCGACGGTGAACTCTGGGAACCGTTTGCAGTCTCCACTCCTCTGGGCGAAGTCGAACGCTCCCTTTCAAAAACGATCGCCGGCGACCGCCTCCGATTCTCCGAGCGGAATCCACAGCTGGGCCTCACGTTCAGCTACGAGTGGACCACCGCAGGAGAGTTCGGGGCGGTTCGAACCTGCCAGCTCGTCGTGGATTCCAACGGCCCGGATGTTGAGGTCGAAGTTCTCGACGGTCTCGTCAATATCCTTCCGGCGGGGGTCGAACTCTCGACCCAACAAGGATCGAGCACGCTGGTCGATGCCTACCGACGATCGGAGATGGAAGGCACAACCAGCCTCGCTCTCTTCACCATGGAGGCGCTGGTCTCCGACAAGGCCGATCCAGCCGAAGCATTGCAGGCCACGTCGGTGTGGCAGGTTGGGCTGGACAACCCCACGATCGCCCTTTCCGAACGCCAGGTTCGACGATTCCGGTCCGGTGACGCCATCGAGCCAGAGCCGCTGGCCACCGGACGCAAAGGCGCCTATCTCGTCGCTGCGAAAGTGACCGCTACGCCTGACCGCCCCGCTATCTGGTCACAGGTCGCAGACGTGGGCCACGATCACCCGAGCGTTGCACGTCTACGGCGCCGTCTACTTGACCCCAGGCTCCAGACTTCACTAGACGTCGCAATTGAGACCTCACATGAAGCGTTGCTGGAGATCATCGCAACCGCGGATGGACTGCAACATTCCGGTGACTCACGATCGTCGGTCCATCACATGGCGAACGTTCTATTCAACTGCATGCGCGGCGGTTCCTTTACCACCGATCACCGGGTCAAGATCGCCGACGTTGACCGGTTCATCGCCAGACGAAACCTGGCTGCGCATGGCCGCTTTGAACCAATCACGGCCAGCCTCGATTCCGTTGTTGAGATCAAGACACTGCGAGCTGCGGTAAAGAACGACGTAGACCTAAGCCGGCTCGTGAACGAATACCTACCACTGACCTTCAGTCGCCGCCACGGGGATCCCAGCCGCCCGTGGAACAAGTTTCAGATATCCACCCGATCAGCGGACGGGACCTGGGCTATCGGGTATCAAGGAAACTGGCGCGACATATTCCAGAACTGGGAAGCGCTCATGCACAGCTTTCCTTTGTACTTCGAGTCCGCGATCGCCAAGTTTCTCAACGCCTCCACGCTCGACGGGAACAATCCATACCGCATCACCGATGACGGCATTGACTGGGAGGTGCCGGAAGAAGGAAGCTGGGGCAATTTTGGCTACTGGGGCGATCACCAGATCGTGTACCTCCACCGCCTGCTTGAGGCGGCTCGTCGCTTCGAACCCGATCTGCTGCCAGAACAGCTGGGCCGCGTGAACTTCTCCTACGGCGATGTTCCGTACCGGATTCGGCCATTCGATGAACTCGTCGACGATCCGAAACACACCATCGACTTCGATCACCACTCTCAACTCCAGATCGAAAAGCGAGTCCAAGCGGTCGGGTTCGATGGACGACTCGTGGCAGATGGGGAGCGCGTTCATCACGCCTCGCTAACCGAGAAACTGCTGGTCCCTGCGCTCGCAAAGCTCTCCAGTCTCGTAGCCGGTGCTGGGATCTGGATGAACACACAACGGCCGGAATGGAACGATGCCAACAATGCACTCGTGGGCAACGGAGTGTCCACGGTTACTGCGTTTCACCTCCACGAGTACCTTTTGGGACTCACAGAGCTCCTCGGGCAGAGCCCGGTTTCAGAATTCCCGCTCGGGTCTCGGGTCGCGCAATGGATGAATGAACTTCACGGCGCGTTCGAAACTCATGGAGCGTTGTCCGACCCGGCAAACATCGGCCCGCAAAGTCGCCGAAGCCTTCTGAACGACCTCGGCGAGGCGTATTCCAGGTACCGGGTTGAGGCCTACAGCACTGGCCCTGGCTCGTCGACGCCGACGCCGGTTGCCGACATCTTGGCGTTCATCGACGCCGCGATGTCGCATCTCGACGCGGTGATTGCATCCGCCGCTCGCCCCGATGGCCTCTACCACTCCTATTGGCTGGTGGACCTCAGCGACGCTGACCGCGCCGAGGTCGAGCCGCTATATGTCATGCTCGAGGGTCAAGTTGCGGCCCTTGGTATGTCTGATCTCGGGCCCGACCGGGCCATCGAACTTGTCGACTCGCTGTATGCCAGCGAACTGTACCGGCCCGACCAAAACTCGTTTGTTCTGTATCCGAACCGTCGACCGGCGCCTTTTATGGAGAAGAACCGGGTTCCAGCTGATGCCGTGAGCCCAGCTGTGTTGGCCGTCGCCGACGGTCCTAGTGATCTGATTCATCGTGACGTCGACGGCGGTCTGCGCTTTGATAGCCGACTTCGGTCCGCTCGGGAGCTCCTGGTCGAGATCGATGGCTTCTCCCCCACCGAACGCGATGAACTTCTCACTGCATTCGAGGCGACCTTCGACCATCACTCGTTTACCGGCCGGTCCCAAACCATGTACAAGTACGAGGGCCTCGGTTCGATCTACTGGCACATGGTGTCCAAGTTGCTCTTCGCAGTGCAGGAGAAAATTGCGGCTGCGGTCGCCGACGGCGCACCCACCGAGACGATCGAGACGATGTCCGCCCACTATCACCGGCTCCGGCAAGGTCTGGGATTCATGAAGTCGGTTGAAGAGCAAGGGACGTTCCCGACCGATCCCCATTCTCATACGCCCGCCCATCTCGGCGCGCAGCAACCCGGCATGACCGGACAGGTGAAAGAGGGAGTTCTCATTCGCTGGGGCGAGTTAGGGGTGCGTGTCGAGGATGGTTGTGTTCACTTCGCTCCCTCCCTGCTTGATCCGAAGGAGTTCCTCGAGACCGCCCAGTGGTGGGATCAGATCGACGGACCGCTGGAGGCGGGAACGCTTGGCTTCACCTATTGCGGCGTGCCTGTGGTGTATTCACACGGCACATCGCCCGTAGGGTCCTGCACCGCAATCTGGACCGACGGGAACCAAACCAGTGGCACGACCGGATTCGACCGTGCAACGAGCTCGGCTCTTTTCAGCCGAACGGGTCTAATACGCAGGATAAACGTAGAACTCGGGGGTGTTTCGTCCCGTTCGGATTGACGAGGGCACGTAGGACATCTAGGTTTGGGAGCGCTCTCGGGAGCGCTCTCACCAGCGACCTGACAGCGAAGGCGATGCGGGGCGCACAAATGCAAAAAGGCGAACAAACGGGACCAGCCGTCGCCGCTGGAACCACTCACAAGACATGGGGATTCTGATGAGAAGACGAACGATGACAACCTTGGCGCTCGTTGCCGCGCTCTTAGTCGGCACGGTGCTGGCTACACCCGCGCCAACGAGCGCAGCACCCGGAGATCTCACGATCATCGACAACTTTGAAGACGGAGACTCCTCCGACTGGGGATTCTTCGGAGGAAACGCCGCCGGAGGCGGCGGCGGTGTACTCGACGACCGTCCGCAAGAGGGCAACTACTACTTCAGCACCGGTTGGGGAGGCGATGGCACCGCAAGCGGCTTCTACGGAGGAGCGTTCAAGAACTTCGACAACGCAAGCCAGGTCGCCTTGCCAGCCGATCCGTGGTTCAACGTTTGGGTGCTCAATCAATCCAATGCCACCGCAGACGGATTCACCCTCGAGGTCACCATTCGCGAAGACCTCGATGGAGACGGATGGACCAACGGCGCTGAGGACTCATTCCGATTCGACACCGTCTTTCCGTCGTCATCGTTTGACGACGAGTGGACCTTGATCAGCGCACCTGTCTCTGCGTTTGCCGACCAGGCCACCGGCGGCGATGGCACGTTCAACGGTGCCCTCGATGAACTCGTGATCGTGATCGCCGGCGTAACGGGCGGCCCCGGATCGGTCATCGAGGTCGACTTCGATCAATTTGCGTTCAGCGAAGGACCTCTCGTAGCGCCAAGCTCCGTTATCGACGATTTCGAGACCGGCCTACCCTCGGGGAGCGCCAATCCGAACGGCGAGCCGCTCGGCTTCTACACCTTCCAAGGCGACGGATCCGTCGCCATACAGACCGCGGCCACTCCACCGGCACCTGTGCTTGCCGAACTCGGTAGCCCAAACTCGGTTCTGCAGATGGACGTAGACGTCGCATCATTCGCCGGCTACATCCATGCCTTTGAGAACGCTGCCGTAGATTCATGGACCACCCAGGACTGGTCTACCAGCGAGGGCATTCAATTCTGGATGTTCGGATCCAACACTGGCACGCAGATGTTTATCGACATCCTGGACAATCGCACCGCTAGCTCGGTTACCGACGACGCCGAACGTTTCACCGTGCCCTTCGTGGACGACTTCGACGGCTGGCAACTGCTGCAGTTTCCCTTCAACACATTCGTGCGCAAAGAGATCGGCAACGGAGCACCCAACGACGGTCTTGGCCTTTTCCAGATGCACGGCTATGCGCTCGGCACCCTAGGAACCGGCGGACCCCAGACCTTCTACTTTGATCAGGTCGCCGAATACGGGATTGCCGAGCCACCGGCACTGGCAGTCAATTTCTCACAGCAGAACACTCTGGTCGAGGAAGGCACGGTTGGCCAGGTAGGGGTAAAGCTCAACCGGACCCTGGGCCCCGATGATCCCGCACAGGTAAGCATCGACTTCGCAACGGAACGTTCGAACGCGATCGCTGGGGAAGAATTCACCCCGACGAGCGGGACCCTCACGTTCATCAATGGCGGCGATACGGAGCTGTTCTTCCCGATCGAGACCTTCGACGACAGCAAATTCGAAGGTGACGAGCAAGTTGTCATCCGACTAACCAACCCGGTCGACCTGGAGCGAGGGGCTCTGTTCCAGGGCTCGGTGCTCATCGACGACAACGACGACTTTGACCCCGACCGTCTCGACGACTTCGAACAAGGCGCATTCCTTTGGGACACCACCGGCCTCGTCGACCTCGCAGCGCAGCGGGTAGCAGTTGGTGAAGCCGACGAGCGCCCCGGTCAGGATCAGACTGAGAACATCGGCACCGCATCGGTTCCCACAGCAGGACCTGGCTACCAGACACAGATCCAAGGCGTGATCGACGACATGAACGCCTTGCTTCCTGCAAGTGATCGTGCGACCACCAGAAACATCGAGACCGTTGTCGATCGGCTCGAAGACGCGCTCGACTCGCGGAACTGGGCGGGCGAGTCTTTCCTCGCAGACGGACGCGGCAGCCAGCCCTTTGCTCGGGCACGCCAGTCAATTGTCCAGCTTGAGAACCTGGTTCGGAGGGGTGCCCCCGAATCAGCAGACGCCCAGATCGCAATTACTGCGCTGGTCGCCCTCGCTGAGGCATGGGCAAGCGACGCAATCGACCTCGCAGAAGCGAACGACGGCGACGCTCGCCGTTTGGCCAACGCCCGCAAGGACTACGCCAAAGCAGAGAGTGATCTTTCCATCGGTCGGCCAGCCAATGCGATCAATGACTTCCGAAACGCATGGTCTGACGCCATCAAGGCGCTCGATACCGCCGCCGATGCGAACATCGTCGCAGGGTCCCTACATCGGGACTTCCCGATCGGGCAGGACTGGACCGGCACCCAGAGTCTGGACTTCTGGTTCAACGGCACCGGCAGCGGCGAAGAAATTACCGTAAACCTGAAAGACAACCGATCTGCAGACCCGGGGCCGAACGGCTGGTCGCTGGCGTGGGCGGACGAATTCGACGATCCAGCGGGCACCCCGCCGAACCCGGCTAACTGGTCCTACGAGATCGGTGACACAACACCCGACGGAAAGAACGGTTGGGGCAACGAAGAGCTGCAGTACTACACCGATGATCCTGCAAACGCTCAGACCGACGGCAATGGAAACCTCGTCATCACGCTCGACGAAGCCGACGGCACCCAAGAGTGTTACTACGGTCCCTGCCAATTCGAATCGGCCCGCCTTCTCACGCAGAACAAGGCCGAGTTCGCCTATGGGCGCATCGAGTCCCGTTTGCAGGTGCCATCAGGGGGTGACGGTCTCTGGCCTGCGTTCTGGAGCCTTGGGACCGACATCACCTACAACCCATGGCCCGGTGCTGGCGAAATCGACATCATGGAGTACGTCAGCCGAATTCCAAACGAAATCTTCGGCACCATTCACGGACCTGGCTACAGCGGCGGGGGCAGCTTCGGCGATATCTACGACTTCGGCACCCGCGTCGACGCTGAATACCACACCTTCACCGTTGAATGGGAACCGAACCTGATCACCTGGTATGTCGATGGCATTCAGTATCACCAGGCCCAGCCCTCCGACGTACCGGGACCATGGGTGTTCGAAAAGCCGTACTTCCTTCTTTTGAACTTCGCGATCGGAGGCAACTTTGGTGGGGCCATCGATCCGGCGAACACCTACCCGCAGGAGTATCTCGTCGACTACGTGCGGGTGTACCAAGGGCCCGACACCAGCGAACGTTTCGAGACCACCTTCACCGACTCAACCAGTGGGTGGCAACAGGTCTCGATCCCGATCGGTGATTTCGTCCGCAGCGCCGACCAACCGGTTGGAGCGCCCAACGACGGACTGACACTGAACGATGTTTGGGGCTACGGGTTCGACCTTCCCTATCCGGCATCGGGCGACTTCCAGTTCGACCTGATTGAGCGCACACCCACTCCCCCGCCTACAGCTCTGACCGTCACCAGCCTCGACGACAGCGGACCTGGCTCCTTCCGGGATGCCCTGGCACAAATCGCCGACGGTGGTTCGATCACCTTCGATTCCACACTTGCCGGTGGCAACATGACGCTGACCTCGGGCCAGCTGATGATCGATCGGTCAGTAACGGTTGATGCGTCGAGCGCGGCGCCGATCACGATCAGCGCCGCGGGCTCGTCTCGAGTACTTCAGGTTGGCGCCGGGATCGACGTGTCGATCACCGACATGGTCATCCGCGACGGTGTGGCGGCTCCGCAAGGCGGCGGCATCCTCAACGCTGGCAACCTCAGCCTGAATCGAGTTGTTGTCACCGACAACCTTGAAAACAGCACCGGCACCAACTTCGATCTTGGTGGTGGCGGTATCTACAACGGCGATGGAGCCACGCTCAACCTGACCGATTCGACGGTAAGCAACAACTCAACAGTTGCCCAGCCCGGTGGTGGGATCTACGGGTTCTTCAACAGCACCATTAACATCACCCGCAGCACGGTCAGCGGGAACACAGGCGGCGACGTCGCCGGTGGTCTCCGATCGTTGGGCACTACCAACGTCGTGAACAGCACCTTCAGCGGGAACACATCTACCGCCTGGCATGGCGGAGCGATGTTCCTAACCGACGGCAGCGTGACAATCGCCAACAGCACGATCGTTGGGAACAATGCACCTGCGGGCACTGCCGGCGGACTGATGATCGCCACGTTCGGAGCGCCGGTATCGGTGACAATCCAAGACAGCATCATCGCCGACAATGGCACCTACAACTGTCAGGTTGAAGGCGGCGGTGCGGCGGTCTTGACCTCGCTCGGCGGCAACATCAACACCGACCCGTCCTGTTCGTTGATCGGGACCGACTCCGATGTCGGACCTGGCGGGGCATTGGTCGGCGGTCTCGCAAACAACGGTGGCCCAACGCTAAGTCATGCGCTCGATGCCGGGAGCCCTGCGATCGACGCAGCCATCGGCTCGTGCCCTGCGACGGACCAACGTGGCACGGCTCGTCCCCAGGGAGCTGGCTGTGACGTTGGAGCAGTAGAACAGCAGTAGCTGACCGCGGGACAATCCTTCGGAATCGTCCCGCGAGGCTGGGGCGGTCGATGCGCAGTCCATCGACCGTTCCCGGCCGACTACCGCCTAACCGAAGGAGTGCCGCCCGCAACCAGTCGCCGTACGTCCCGCAGCGAAGCCATCGACGTGTCGCCAGGGGTGGTCATGACGAGCGCTCCGTGGGCCGCACCCAAGTCCACTACTTCCGACAGCTGCAAACCGGCCAAGAGTCCGTAGATGACACCTGCCGCGAACGCATCTCCAGAACCAACTCGGTCCAACACGTCAACCGCCTCATACTTGCGGCTCTTGGTTAGACCCGAACCGGCGGACCACACGAACCCTTGCCAGTCGTGGCGAGAGGCAGACAGCACATGTCGTTCGGTTGTGGCGACTACCTGAGGCCCGCTTGTCGAACTGGTCGTCGAGTCAGCCACCGAGTCGAACGGCACCCCAAAGAGAACGTCGACTTGTTCGACTAGCTCGTCGGTAACCCTGTTCGCCGCGGCCGCGCCGCCGGCCGCGTCCCACAGGCTTGGCCGATAGTTGATGTCGTAGGAAGTGACCGTTCCGTGCCGGCGTGCGGCGCTCAGTGCTTTTTGGACCACTTCCAACGTGCTTTGGGACAACCCGGCAAAAATGCCCCCGGTGTGAAACCAGCGCACGCCGAGGTCTCCAAACAAGTGATCCCAATCAACGTCGTCGGGCCGCAACGAGCTGGCAGCCGAGTTCGCCCGGTCATACACCCCGACCGAGCCCCGGACCCCAAAACCTCGTTCGGTGAAGTTCAGGCCCGTCCGGTTCGTTCGGCCAACCGGGTCGGTAGCCCTTCTGACGGAGTGGTCGAGGTTTAGCCCGCTTTGGAAGAGGAGGCTCTCCAACAGCATGCCAACCTCGTTGTCCCCCAGAGCGGTGATCAGGGCTCCGCGCAGTCCGAAACATCGGTGGAGCGCATGGGCCACGTTGTACTCGCCGCCCCCTTCGTAGACCGTGAAGTTCCGAGCGTGGCGAATACGGCCTTCACCCGGATCGAACCTCAACATCACCTCACCCAACGCCACAACATCGAACCGAGTTTCGGACTCCGGACGAATGTTCAGCTTCATGACGACCCTCTTCCTCTGGCCAACGTGCTCGCTACCTGAGCGTTGGCGGTGATCTGATCCCAGTCGGCCGATGCGATGAGCGCCCGCGGGGCAATCCACGTTCCTCCCACCGCCAACACCGCATCGTGAGCGAGGTAGTCGGCAATATTGCCGAGGTTGACTCCCCCGGTTGGGACAAATTGGACGTCGGGCCACACCGCCGAGAAAGCACGAATCGCTGCGACACCGCCCACCTGCTCGGCTGGGAAGACCTTCACACGTTTCACGCCTCGTGCCACAGCGGCCATGAGCTCGGTCGCGGTGGCGATGCCGGGAAGCACAGCGATCTGCCGTTCCAGGGCCACCGATACAACGCCCTCGTCCAGTCCGGGCGAAACCAGAAAACGCGCACCCGCCTCGATGGCCGCCACCGCTTGGACGGCGGTTGTGACCGATCCGGCACCGACGCAGCAGGTCGGATTGGAGGAGGCGATTGCGGCAATGGCACTCAGGCCAGCTTCACTGCGTAGTGTCACCTCAACGACGCGTAAACCGCCCTCTTCCAGAGCGCTGGCCAACGGAACGGCAACGTCGGCATCGTCGAGCGTGACGACCGGCAGCACCGATGCCGCGCCGATCTCGAGAATCGGATCGTCGATCACGGACGGGCGGCCGATCCGTCGGGAAGACGGGCCTGGGTCCATTCCTCCACAATCTCTTGGATAGGGAACTGCTCGGCGAGTTGTTCGTCGATGTCGATACCAAGGCCCGGTCCCGCCTGGGGATAGAGGTAGCCATCGGAAACCACGGGCAGCCCCGGGAACATTTCGTACTCCAGTTCGGAGGGCTGATACCACTCCTGCACGCCGAACGCTGGCGACCAGATGTCGAGGTGGAGGTTGGCGGCATGACCAACCGGCGAGGTGTCGCCCGGCCCGTGCCAGGCGGTGCGGACGCCGTAGGCGTGAGCGAAGTCGGCAACTTTGCGGGCCGGTGTGATCCCTCCCATTTGGCTTACGTGCATCCGGATGAAGTCGATCAGACGACCTTCGATCAAGGTCCGCCACTCGAGGGGATGATTGAAGAGCTCACCCATCGCCAGCGGGGTTGCACATTGAGCACGAACTCGTTCGAACCAATGAAGGTCCTCTGGTGCCAACAGGTCTTCGAGGAAGAACAGGCGGTACTGCTCGACATCTTTCGCGAACAGCACAGCATCTGCGGGGTTCAGCCGCTCATGCACATCGTGGACAAGCTCGATCTCGTTCCCTACTTCTGAACGCACGAAATCGATCATCTCCAGCGTGTCACGGCGGTAGCCGCTGGGATCGAAGTAGGCGCCGTCGGGTGCGCCCGCGGGTTTGTGGAGGTCGGTGCTCTTTCCTCCGTAGAAGCCTTGTTGAACTCGTACATAGCGGTAACCGTCAGCCATGTACTGCTTCACATGATCAGCGATATCGGACGACGTGGAACCGTGTGCGTGCACGTACACATTGGCAGCTTCGCGCGATTTCCCGCCTAGGAGGTCATATACGGCCATTCCGGCTTGTTTGCCCTTGATGTCCCACAGGGCCTGGTCGACGCCGGAAATGGCGTTGTTCAGGACCGGGCCGTTTCGCCAATAGCCATGGACCATTGACATCTGCCAGATCTCTTCAATCCGCGCTACATCGCGGCCGAGAAGAAACGGCTTGAGGTGGCGCTCGACCGCGGCTGCCACCGCGTGAATACGTTGGGTGAATGTGGCACACCCCAACCCGTACAGGCCGGGCTCGGATGTCATCACTTTGACGATGGCAAGTCGTGACGGACCGGGCTGGGTGAGAATGACTTTGATGTCGGTGATCGTGGTGGTCATTGTGCGGAATCCTTGCTGGTGGAATGCGAGAAGGTGTCTCGGACTTCCCATCCGGTTTCCCGGGTGAGCCGCGAGCTGTCTACGAGGTCTGGAAGGTCGGTTGGCAGTTGCGGGTAGAACTTCCGGATCAGTGCCTCGATGTCGTACTGAGTATGTCGATGGGCGGTGCCTGCCATGTAGACACGAAACCTCGGCAGGTCAGCCCGCAGAACCGCCGCGAACAACGCCGCCGCGTCAGCGTAGGTGAGACCGGTGAAGCCTTCGAAGACGTCGACCGCTGTTTCATCACCAGGGCCCACGCTGGCCCAACTATCGCAGTTGTGCAGCATCGGTAGCCGAAGCGCTACGCACTCGATTCCGCAACGATCGGCGTAGTACTGCAACATCTGCTCGGCGACCGCTTTGCTGAGTGCATAGAGGTTGGTTGGCCGGGCAGGCGTGCCGCCGTGCAGAGGGAAGGTGGGCGGCGGCGCGGGTGCCACCACGGTCCGACTGTCAACGTGTGACCCGATGAGCTGAAGTGTGCTGGCGAAGATGATTCGTCTTACGCCGCGCTCGGCAGCTGCCTGGAACACGTTGGTGTTCATGGTGGTGTTCTGGTTGAAGACCACCTGAGGTGGTGTCGAGCCGATGCCTGGATGGTTCCCGATGTGCATGAGAACCTCGACACCCTCCAGCAGCTGCGACGCCGCAGCGTGGTCCATGAGGTCAACCTGCCGGAACGGGTGGGGAACGTCGCCGGCATCAACGATGTCGGTGGCAAGAAAGCTGTGACCCTCCTGATGAAGGTGGCCGGACACCGCTCGACCGAGGCGGCCCGACGCGCCCGTTACCAATATCCGTTGACTCATTCCGGCACCTCCACGAACTGCACGCAAACAGGCTCTGACATTTGGTAGCTCCGGTCGGTTCGGATTGGTTCGCCAGTGGCCGAATCGAGGCGAAAGTGCGCAACGTTGTTGCTGGCCTGGTTCGCAACGACCATCGAGGTTCCCTGCGAGTTGATGGCAAAGTGTCGTGGCCCTTCCCCACCGCTCGGAACATGAGAAATCAACTGCAAGGCGTCGTTGGCGCATTCGAACGTGGCGATGCTGTCGTGGCCGCGATTGGACACGTACACCCGAGCTCCATTGGAGCTAACCCGCACTTCAGCCGCGAGCGACTGTCCGGCGAATCCATCGGGCAAGGTAGACACAACCCCGGACACGTCAAATAGGCCGGTGTGAGAATCGCACGCAATAACGGTGAGCGTGTTGTCTAGTTCTCCCACAACAAACCCCAGTGGCAGCGTGGGATGCCACGCAAGGTGTCGGGGACCCGAGCCGGGAGCAAGTTCTAGCTGTTGGTGTACGACTCCGCTGGGTCCGTAGTGGGTGATGCGGTCGTGCCCGAGGTCGGCAACCACGAATCCGGGCCGATGCGGATGCGGAACCGCGCAGTGCGCATGCGGCCCCTCCTGCCTTCCCGACCCGCCGGTCGGTTCAGGCTGATGCATGAACGCCCGATCACCTATTCGACCCTCGGGATCCAACCGGTACGCAGCCACCGAACCGGAGACGTAGTTCGCAACGCAAAGAAGCTCACCCTTGGCATCGACGGACAGATGGCACGGTGCGTCACCCTCGCTTGTCACCCGCTGCTCGACCGTGAGTGAACCACTGGCCGAATCGATGCTCAAGCGCACGAGACGACCGCCGGATCCGTGCCCGTCTACCGTTTCGCTCACCGCATAGAGTGTCGTCTGATTGGGGTGGGCGGCCAAGAAGGATGGGTTCTCGACCATGGACAGCTCACCGAGGCGTTCGAGGCCACCCTCCCTCGCTCCAAAGATTTCGATTCCCGCGGGCGAGTGGTTGGTGTAACAGCCGACGAACAGCAAAGTTCCAACGCTCATACCAAAGGGGTCCAATCTGTGGGAGCGCTCCCACATCTTGGAACATCATAGTAAACCTGAGCCAGCTCACCACAGGCGTGGGCAAACCAGCACATGCAACCGCTGTCGTTTCGCCGGCTCCGGTATGATCGTGACCACATATGGGGCGAGCGGCCGGCAAGAACTTTGGTACACGGGACGCCCGGCTCTTGCGCGCCGCCGCACGGTTGACCGCCAAGGGACTCGTCAAGTTTGATGGCTATCAACTGGCCAAGGAGCTCGGCGGATCGTGGTTCAACCGACCGTCTATGGCCTCTCTGTACCGGGACGCCTCCCAGCTGGCCAGCGACCAACTTTTCGCTGACGAATGGCACCGACCCTCCCCCACTGCACTGCCGGTTCGCTACTTCCGGCTCACCCCGGCGGGTGCGGTTGCGGCGGCACAACTGACTGGTGTTTCAGGCGGAGTCCAGACCACGTGACCCTCGATCACGATCAGGACTTCCCCGCCGAAACCAAGGCCTCGCTGCTCGCCAACCGTGTTCTTGGGATCACGCTGTATGGCATGCACCCTCTCGATGTGGGCGAGACCCAAGCCCATTGGCGAAGTCATCTCGCTCAGGTCCATCACCACGACGGATTGTTGGCGATGGTTCTCACCACCATCACCGCGGGGTTTGCCAACCTGGGGTGGAGGCTCACATTCGGCCCGCCATCAGCCTTGCTGCCGGGAGTTGCCTTGGTCGCAACCGGGTTCGCAACAGCAATCCTGGCGGTCGTCAGCCCAAGTAGCGCCCTCCCAAATATCGCCGTAACGGTGGCAGCACTGACCTTGGGAATGGTGCTGGTGCGCCACCCACGGGTTCAGCCGCGTATTCCGCTGGCTATTGGTTGTGCGCTCGTGGTGCCCGTCCTGCTGGCCTACGCCGCTTCGATCGCGGCTGACATATGGCAACCGTCGGACTGGTTCATCGTGGCGGGTTGTGCCACGATCGCCGTGGGCTGCGGCATCGTGGCCTTGGGGGCTATCGGGCTCGTCCCTCTTCAGGGTGGTCGATCGTGGGGTTTTGGGCTGTGCGCAGTGGGCGCCGGGTCCATTGCGGTGGCCGAACTGGAATGGCTTCTGCGTTCATCGGGCTTTGGTTACTTCGTTGCCCGCCTGATCGCCGCGATTGGCATGTTGGCGATTGCGTTCACAGCCTGGAGGATTCGCGAGGTCGACCAGTCCCCCGAACCCGAATTCACGATTGAGTCGCTGGTGTCAGAGTCCGACGCTTAGGCAGCCTGCGTCAAGAGGTGGATGCCAGACCTGAACCGAGCGACTTCAACAAGGACATCGCTTCGGGACAGGTCGCCAGGCGTCACGAGGCGGTTATGAACAACCGAACCGATTGGGCGGACCACAGGAACACGCAACGCTCGGTCGATGACCCGCACGTCTCCCAGAATTCGCATGACCTGGGATGGAGTTGGCCGAAGCGGATCGAGCGGGGGGCTGTCGGCGGCTGCGGCTGCGGTCACCGACAGAACAGGCGCAAGCGGCGACAACAGCGAGCGAACGAGGTCGAGCCCGCAGCTCGTGTAGGCCTCGGCGATGAAGCTCGAACAGCTCAGACCAGCCCCCGCGGGACGTTCCGACGCCCGCTGCACCGCCGCACCAACAACTGCTCTCAAGTGGGCCCTCGGAAGACTTGCCGCTCGCGCAGAACCAACCAAGCCGGCGAGAAGGCAGTCATCCAGCGGGTAGCGGCGGTGCTCACCCAGTTGCCGAACCGCCCAGTCAGCTGCCTGGCGGGCCACACCCTCGTCGGCGCACCGGAGCACCAGCACCTCGCTATATCGATCGATGAACGATTCCAGCGGCTCCTTGCCTATGACGTGATCCTTCACCTGCACACACGTAGTTCGCCCTCGAATCGAGGCCACTACGGCTGCGTGCCGGTAAGGGTCACCCACGCCTTCGCCGAGCCCCTGCAGAAAGCTCGGCTCTGCTCCGAGAACAACGTCACCATCGGCGGGAAGAAAGTAGTTGGTTTCCATGCTGGCAATTCTGTGCCAGCTTGCATTTCACGGACATGGGTCTGCATCACCATGCCGGGGCATCGGGCGCCGCAGTCCCGGTGAACATCGCTGCTGCGATGTTGTGAACCTCGCAGCATTTCGGCAACCGATGCCGACGAGCCCGTGCTGCGATGAGCGAAGACAACGCTCGAGACACCATTCTTCCTAATAACTGTGATTGCGTTTGCGACATGTACTGAGCGTCGCTCGGGCCTGCCGCGGGCGGAATGGGTTCGACTCACCATGCAGCAAGCTTCCGGCCGTCTAGCCGCCTTCCGGAGGGTCGGGCTCTGGTGCGGGATCGTCGCCCTGCTCGGTTGTCGTAGTGGTTTGCTGCTCGACGGTCGTGGCGGTGGTGGTTGGCACTGCCGTCGTGCTTGTGGGCACCGCCGTCGTAGTGGTTGATGCAGTCGTCGTAGTCGTGGGCAGTGTCGAGGTCGTGGTAGGAGTGGTCGTCTCGGTAGAGGTGGACCCGGAGGTAGGCGGCAAGGACTCGGTAGTCGTCGGAGCCTTATCGGTCGTAAACGTCAAGGTGCTCGAGCTCTTCTTGCCTCCACGGCTGAACGCCTCGACTGTCACGCGGTAGCTCGTGTCGGGATCGAGGCCCCTGAACGTGCGGGCATGGGAATTCCAGCATTGAGTGGTGTCCGGATATCCGTCGCTGTGGATCAGCACCCCATTGAGGTAGAACCGACTTCCGGCACAAATGTCGGTCCGGAACGAAACCGTCCCGGTGGTCTGGGAGGTGGCGGTTTTGGTGAAGCCGGAGATGCGTGGCGCTACGTCGACCTCAGGCGTCGGCTTGGTGGTGAACGAAACCGACCGCGAGGCCGAGCGGTTGCCATCAGCGTCGATTACAACGGCAGTCACCGTGTAGGTAGTGTTTGGCTGCAGCGCTCCGCCAAAGTCTTGTCGCCCAGCCAACAGCTGATGGTTGACCACACATCGCTGCTGGTTTGGATACCCCGATCGGCCGTTTTTGACTCCGGAGATTGTGTATTCGGTGCCGGTGCATTCGGATGCGGTGTAGGTGATTCGGGCCGTCGTGTCGGTCAATGAGTCGTAACTGATCGAAACGATGCTGGGCGCTTCGTCGACCGGAGGCTCGGTTGGTTGGATGGACTCGGTCGGCGCCCCCTTCGTATCCGGCACGGATGGTTCCGTAGCTGGTGCGGCGACATCGGGGGCAGGGGTGGTCGGCTGAGTGGTCGGCTGAGTGGTCTCCGGTTCGGCCTTGGTAGAAAACTCGACCGCAGCGGGGTCAGAGTTGCCACCGGCCCCGCTTACAACAACGATCATTCGATAGTTCGTGCTGGGCGACAACCCGCCGACCAAGATCCGATGAGTGGTGGCACAACTGGCGGTATTGACCGAACCCACCTGCCCGCCAACGGAGTAGGTGACCGATGTGCACGCGTTGGCGGACACCTCGACAACGGCCCGGTTGTGGCTGATCAAAACCAGCCGAACGCCCGAAATCAATGGAGCCGGGATCGTTACCTCGGTCTCCTCAACCGGTCTACCGGACTCGGAGCCTTGGGTGACCGGTGGGGCTACAGGCGCCGGCGCCGCCCTTTCAAGCTCCTCCAGGAACTCGCCGCCGAGGTCTTCTTCGGTGACGTCTTCCTTCTCCAGTTCAATCGTGGTCGAGGGCCCTGACGTGCTGGGCGCAAGGATGGTGGTTGCGGTGGTCTGTGTGGATCCCGCCACCTGTATTGCTGCGGCTTGGTCATCGCTCCCGCCACGGCTATTGAACGCAAACGCTGCGCCACCGAGCACGAGCACGAGGGCCGCCGCCGCGAGGGTCACCAACATCCGACTGGATCGCCGTGTAGATGCGGGAAGATCGGCCTCAACAACCGTTGGCGATTCGGACACACGTACAACCCCAGGGGCCGCGGCAACCCCTTGTGTGGCTTGTGCCGCCGAGGAAGTCTCTTCGCCGAAACCTTCTGAGGCCACCGACCCGACGTAGGTGGCCGACTCCGAACCCAACACTTCCCTGACGGTTTCGGATTCTGTTCCGTACTGCTCGGCTGCCTTGGTAGGCATCGTGACATCGTGCGCCGCCGCTGGCAGCAGGGTCTCCAGTCCAACACCGGCCTCGGCTGCGGCGATCCCGGCCCGGAGCTCGGCGTAGAATTCGGCTCCGTTGGCCGGGCGATTCTCGGGTTCTTTGGCCATCCCTCGTTCGATCACCGAACAAATGGCGTCGGGGACATCCGGCCGGAGGTCGGTGACGCCGTGGTTGGCAACGCGATTAATGACACTCAACACGTCGGCTGGCAGATCGTCGCCAGTGAACGGCGGACGACCGGAAACCAAGGCGAACAGTGTCGCGGCGAGTCCGTAGACGTCGACTGCGGGCGTGGCCTTCGCGGTCACGAACGACTCGGGCGGTGCGTATGCCGGCGTGAAGCTGAGCGCTGTCGATTGGCTGGCCGTCTCCGAAGACGACAAGCGGGAAATCCCGAAATCGGTCACCTTGGGGGCCCCGTCTGGCGCCAGCAAGATGTTGGCTGGCTTGATATCGCGGTGCACGATGTGTTCCTGATGGGCATCACCCAGGGTTTGTGCGACCGAAGCAACGAGCGTTGTTGCTTCCCGCCAGTCCAGAGGGTTTGTGGGGTCGATCCGTTCCGCCAACGAGCCGGCGGCGTAGAACGGCATGATGATGTAGGGCTCGCCGTTGGTCGTTGTGCCGGTAGCGAAGATCGGGGCGATACCTGGATGGTCGGTCAACCTCCCCATAGCCCGACGTTCGCGATCGAAGCGACGCTTGACCCCTTCGTCCCAGGCGGAGTGGAGAACCTTCACCGCTACCCAGCGGTCCAGTTCCTCCTGCCACGCCTTGAACACCCGCGCCGATCCCCCTCGGCCAATCTGCTCCAGACGGCTCAGTCCTTCAATGCCCAACTCAACGTCCACCACGAGTCCTCTCTTCGAAAGTCATCTTAACCAGCAGTAGTTGCCATAACTAATCGAGAAGCGAAAAGGCTGAAGGTCAGAGCCAAAGAGTGCCGGCGACGAGAACCTCCCGGCTTCGCCCACACCGACCTCATCGCCAACGGGTCACCCGAACAGGTTAAACGGGCCGCCGTGGCATGCATCGAGGCAGCTGGAACCAATCCTTTCATCCTTTCCACTGGATGTGAGATTCCGTTCAAAGCGCCACTCGAGAACATACGAGCGATCGCCGGTGCGGCACGATCAAGCGCGGTTGGTTGACTCCCAACAGACAGCGAGGTCGATGAGCCAGGAGCTGGGGGGCTCGTTTGGATCGCGCTTTTCGGGTCCGGCTGAGCAGGGTTTGAGTTTGCCGGGCGCGCCAGCGTAGGTTTGGACGATATGACGGGCGATGCGGCGGTGGAAGCGGGTGACCGATCGCTCGTTGTTGAATTCATCGAGGAGGAATTCGAGGTGCCGGTCGATGGCCAGCTGACGTTCGGCCGTAGCGCCGATCTTGTTCTGGACGAGTCGAACCCGTACCTTCACCGACGGCTCGGCCGTTTCTTCCATCAGGGCGGAACCTGGATGCTGGAGAACACGGGATCCCAGATCAAGCTCACGATCACTGACGCCCAATCATCGTCGCGGCTGACGATCGACCCAGGCCGGCTCGTTGCGATTCCATTCGAAGACTGCACCCTTACGTTCTCCGCCGGCCGTTCCACCTACCAGCTAGAGATCGAAGTGCCGTTTCTGGCCATCCCGCTGGGCCAATCCGACACCCTGACAGGGACTACCACTGTCAGCGTGGGCGACGTACCACTCACCGAGTCGCAGAAGCAATGCATCGTTGCGCTCGCCGAAACACGACTGCAAGCACCCCATCTCCCCATGAGCGCGGTGCCGTCCAACAAGGACGCATCACGACGACTGGGCTGGGGTTCAACCAAATTCAACCGCAAGCTAGACAACGTGTGCGACAAATTCGACCGAGCTGGCGTCAAGGGTCTTCATGGCGGTCTCGGTGAGCTCGCCGTCAACCGCCGAGAGGTCTTGGTGGATCACGCCATTACTCACTCGATTGTGACCCTCGCCGATCTCGAGCTACTCCCCTAGTCGCAAACGATGGGGAAGCGTCCCCATGTACTACTTCGTCGACATCTGCAAGACTGATGTGCAAGTACTATTAGGGACGGGGTTGGGAATGAGAATGCTCGAACTAGTAATCGGTGACGATGTGATTCCGGTGACAGCGAACCACCCGATCAGCATTGGACGATCAACGCACAGCGACGTGCAATTGAGCGACCCCCACGTCTCGAGAACCCATGCAGAGCTGCGCCCTGGCCCCGACGGTTGGGAACTGATCGACCTCTCAACTGGGGGCACATGGCTCGGAACGCAACGGGTGGACCGAATCACAATCGATCGTCCAGTGGTTCTGCGACTAGGTAGTCGCGGTGCGCCGGAAGTGACATTTCGACTCACGCCGCCTCCCCCGGCCTTCGCCCTTGCGGACGCAACGGTCCTTCCACCTCCCCCGCCCCACCAGATCCCGGCGACGACTGCCTCGGCCTCCTCACGACGGAGGGGGCCCTTGCTCGCAGTCGGCGCGCTGGCGATCTTGGTGGCGGGGGCAGCATTGGCAAGCGCGCCCGAAGGCGGCGACGTGCAAACGATCGCACCCTCGTCGCCTGAAACGAACGATTCAGCGACGGCTGAGGACGAACTGCCAATCCAACCGCTGGCCCAGCAAGTCGAAACGACCGAAACCACCGCGGCCCCAACCACCGCGGCGCCCACCACTGCCGCCCCAACAACGGCGGCGCCCACCACTGCCGCCCCAACAACGGCGGCGCCGACAACGCGGCGACCCACCACTGTGGCCCCAACCACACGGCCACCGACAACCGCACCGCCGACAACCGCGGCACCTACAACGAGAGCTCCCGCAACTACGGTGGCACCACCGACCACCACGACGGCGCCGCCTCGAAACTGTCAGGGTTATGACCCCTGTATCGAGCCCGGGCCCGACGTCGACTGTCGGGGCGGCAGCGGTGACGGGCCCCGCTATTCGGGACCGGTCCGGGTGACTGGTTCTGATCCATACGGACTCGATCGTGACAACGACGGCTGGGGATGTGAGAGCAGTTAGCCGCTGATACGTATCAGCTAGCGGCTGAGGTCCCGGCATCAACCACCGAAACGCAACGTTGCTTTTTGCCGAGAGGTTCGGGCCTTCCAAACCAGTAGCCCTGAAGAACGTCGACACCCATGGCGGTCAGAAGGTCGGCTTGCCGCCGAGTCTCCACACCCTCCGCAACGATCGAAAGTTCCAACAGATGGCCAGTGTCGATGATGAGCTGCACGAAGGAGCCGCCCTCGGTCGTCTCGACCTCGTCCACGAACGACCGGTCGATCTTGAGGATATCGACCGGCAAGGAGCGGAGATAGGCCAGTGACATGAAGCCGGTTCCGAAATCGTCGAGGGCCACAGCAACACCGAGGGAACGAAGCGAGGCAAGGTCCTCGGCCGCAGTCTCAAAGTCTTCAAGCAATGCCGTCTCGGTGACTTCGATAACCAGACGGTGGGGATCGATCTGGTGAGTCTTGATGACCGAACTCACATGGCCTGCAAGCTTGCCGCTGCTCAGATGCCGACCCGAGATATTGACCGCAACACCAACGTCATCAGGGAAACTGCCGGCCGCGATCTCTCGGGCCACGCGGTCGAGCACCCAGCAATCGAGGTCGATGATCAGGTCCGACATCTCAGCGATCGGGATGAATTGGTCCGGATAGGTGAGCACCTCACCGTCCCGCTGCCAACGGACGAGAGCCTCTGTTCCAACACCGCTTTCCTCGCCAGCCGACACGATCGTTTGGAAATGAACGATGAACTCGTCGTGGGCTAGACCGTGCCGGATCGACTGCTCGAGCTCGGTCCTACGATCGGCTTCACGGCGCAGCTCGTCGTCGCACAGCACGATCGGTCGCTCGTTCTCGGCCTTGGAACGGTAGAGCGCAAGATCGGCGTCGCGTAGCATCTGCATCGGTGTTCGGGAGTCGCTGGACATCGCGATGCCGATGCTCATCTTTGGGACCACGGTCAGTTCGGCGAGCTCGATTGGCTTGATCAGATCGTCGTACAGGCGCTCCGCGATTTCGATTGCGTCGTCGCTCGACTTCAGACCTTCGGTGGCCAGCACGAACTCGTCTCCGCCGAGGCGGGCCGCCACGGCGCCGTCCCTCACCGAACGCTGAATCCGCTCGGCGATAACCCGCAAAACGCTGTCGCCAACATGGTGGCCGTGTGTGTCGTTGAGCAGTTTGAAGCCGTCGAGGTCGAGGAAGAGAAGAGCGAACATGTCGCCGTCGCTTCGTCCCTTAGACAGATGATCAAACAACGTCCGCCGGTTGGCAAGTTTGGTCAACGAATCATGACCCGCTTCGTACTCGAGCTTGGTACTGATCTCGTCACGCTCGCTCAGCGAGTCGGCCAGTCTCGTCACGGCGATCTGGAGCGACTGACCAAGGGCGCCCGGCGCCGCGTCGTCCAGGACCGGGTCGTTCAGTCTCTGCTCTGCCAGCGCTATCGCCTGTGCTTCAACATGACGCAGCGAGGCCAAGGCCTCGTTGATCGCTTTCGCCCCCACCCGAGTTTCGCTGGGGCCTTCCTCGGGAACCTCCACGTCGAGATCGCCCAGACTCATGCGGTTGGCTGCCTCAGCCAGTCTGCGGATTGGACGGCTGATGAAACCGACCGCCAAGGCGATGGTGAGCGCCACAAAGATGCTGGCCGCAATGAGTGAGAGAATGGTGATTCGTCGCTGCTGGTTGGCGGTCTCCAGCGAGTTCTGAGCTGAAGCCGAAAGTTCGCCAAGCGTGGTGTCGGCAAGAACCGCCAGCTTGTCATTGAGCACATCGGCGTCGGAAAGAACGGACTGGATTCGGGCAGCCAGAGAAAGCACTTCTGGGAGCTGGTCGGCAGAGAGCTCACCTCCCGGTGAGATGTTGGCGTCCAAGCCTTCCATCGTGAAGCGGTCCGCCGTCGTCTGGTACTGATCGAAAAGCCGAGGAACCTCTTCGCTGCGGCGTATGTCATCCCACGCCTCACGGATCGGGCCGCCGGTCGGTGCGAGTGACTCGAACAGCGTGGCCTGCTCGCTGTACAGCAGGATCGCCTGGGCCAGTCCCGGCACATCTTCGGTTGCGGGCCGAACAAACATCGACGCCTCGAGCGCGGTCCACGTCCCACCGAGCTGCACCGTTGCCCGCTGAAGCTCGGCCGCCCCGGCAGCGAGCTGGGCCGCTTGGCTGACCGAAGTGCTGTCGGTTTCGCCAGCAGCTGAGTTGAGTGCCACAAACTCCCTCTCAAGGCGTGCCGCAACGCCAAGGCTCACCTGGTTGTAGATAGTGGCCACACTTCGCGGATCATCGACACCACCAAAGATCCGAGAACGCGTTTCAGCAATCTCTTGCTCCAGTTGTTCGTCGCCCAAGAGCTCAACGAGCTCATCGACCGCCGCCTGAGCCTCTTCAATCGCCAGGGCACCGTCGAAGCTGGGAAGCAGATTCTCGATTGGAAACTGCGTTACGAGAGCAACTTCCTCTGTCGCGAAAGCTGTCGAGAGAAGTTCGTCGTTGAGCGCCGGCCGTAGCTGAACAAGAATCGCTAGTCGCGAGGCCGATGCTTGCACCTGCTCTGCCGCATCTACCCCCTCCTGGGTCGACCGAAGCTGAAAGGAACCAACGACGAGGAACGGGATGATCAGAACCAGTCCGACAACACCGAGCAACACACTGATACTTGGTAGATGAGGCTTGGCGATCGACACCCCTTGGTATCGGAGTAAGAGCAGTAAAACCTTGATGGCGAAATTACCCAGCGGGTGTAGTCCGATGACCCAGGCTGTTGGCCTCAATGTGCTGCCGACAACGCGCTACCACTGCCATTACCGCCCAACCAGCCGCGTCGCTAGCGGCGCTGTGGGTAGCCATTCAAGTTGGACCGAGGATCGGGTCGATAAGGTTTGGTGCCACGTCCTCCCATCTCCTTGCCGGAAGCGACGCTCGAACGTGCTATCGGTGGAGACGAAGCGGCGATAGCCACGGTGTGGCGTCTATGGAACCCTCGACTGCTTCGCTTCTTACGCAGTCGTCGTGTTGCCGAGCCCGATGACCTCGCCCAAACAATCTGGCTCGAAATTGCAAGGAACCTCGGCGAGTTCAATGGGGGCCACGACGAGTTCCGCCGATGGTTCTTCACCGTTGCCCACCGACGAGTAATCGACAACGGCCGACGAATCCAACGTCGTCCCGTCACGACTCCGCTGTTCAACCACGACTCACCCGCAACGGAACAAGGCCACGCGAGCCTCGACTGGGCTATCGGTCTCCTTAGCCGCCTTCCCGACAAACAGGCGACCGCCGTCGCGCTGCGAATCCTTGCTGACATGGACGTGATCGATGTCGCAGCGGTAATGGGAAAGAGTCCAGGTGCGGTACGGGTCCTGACCCATCGCGGCTTGCAACGACTCGGTGAGATCACCGATTCTGAAGGAAATCTTCGTGCCGGTGTAACGGAGAGCGATTCGTTGGCGTTAACCCTCACGTCATGATCGCCAAAGACATGCTGGAACAGCTAGCCGATGCACTCGACGCACCGGTACGACCCGACGAACTTGCCAACCAAGCAAGCGTTGTGTCCCAGATGTCCGAGACGATCGCTCCCATCATCACCAAAACAGGAAAACCCATGATTATTAAGGCCATCCTCGGACACAAAGTTGCCGCACTTGCGACTGCCGTCGCATTCGGAACCACCGGCGTCGCCGCAGCCAGTCCCGAATCCATCCCGTTCCTAGCTTCGGACGAGACCGCGCTGACAACCGAGGCCGAAGAGATGGAGACGGTTGATCTGGAGCCGAGTCTTGCGATAGCCGTCGAGGCCGAGACTGAAGAACTCGCGGAGAGCATCGACGAGGACGTGCCAACCAACGAAGACGGCGTACCGTACGGTGATGTGGACTGCGACGACGCAGAGAATCACGGAGCGTACGTCTCCGGTGTCGCCAAGGACGCGACCATCGAAGGGAACCGGGGTGCCGTGGTCAGTCAGGCCGCGCAGACAGATTGCGGCAAGATCGACAAAGCTGAAAAGCCCGAAAAGGCTGAAAAGCCCGAAAAGGCAGACAAGTCAGAAAAGGTCGACAGCGACGACGACACCGACGACGACACCGGTGGCAAAGCTGACAGTAAGCCCAGCAAGGAAAACAGGCCAGGAAAAGGCAACGACAAGGGCAATAACGACTGATCTAGCCTCTGCGCTCTCTTCGCTGGGGCAAGTCAGCCACCCGGCGAAGAGAGCGTTCCGCCGCGTACTACTGGAATCACATTGTGTTAACCGCCCATCTTTCCAGGTAGCAGTCGCTCACCATCTGAAGTGACCGATCGTCGAACTTGGGCGTCAAAGGCTGCGTTAACTACTCATCGTTGATTCACACCTTGGCCGTCGAGGTAGCCCTTCATGTGGGGTCGGCTTTCTTTGCCGAGGAGGGCTGACATGTCGGCGCTCCACACGCGGTCCACTTTCCCACCTGTTCGTTGCCGGTAATACTCACGCATCGTGGCGTCGTACGCCTCGATGCCCTCCCGCTCCGCCGCAGTGTCGTAGGTCTCTTCTTTCAGGGTGACCGACAGTGGAAGTCGAGGCTTGAGCGCGGGATCCTGGTCGGGCCAGCCGATGCAGAGTCCAAAGAGAGGAACGACCTGCTCAGGCAGATCGAGCAGTTCGGTCATCTTTGCCGGGTTGTTGCGGATACCACCGATGTAACAGATTCCGAGGCCAACCGATTCG
>CALHFG010000022.1 GCA_938029215.1 uncultured Acidimicrobiales bacterium
GGTGAGTCTGACTGTTGCTAGTGCTGGTGATGGGTCGGTGTTGTTTGACAATTTGATTAGTGGCACGTATTCGATTTCTGAGTCGCAGCCGGTGGCGTTTATTGATGGTTTGGATGCTGCTCCGGTGGGTACTGGTGTTGCTGGTAATGATGTGATTTCGGGTGTGGTGGTTGGTGGTGGTGAGGATGTTGCTACTGCGACGTTTGGTGAGATTGAAGCTGCAAGCATCACCGGCACGGTGCTCGTCGATGACGGTTCGCCGCTTTCCGGTGTCACCATCACGTTGTCGGGCACCGACGACCTCGGCAACCCGGTGAACCTCACAACGACGACGGCCCCGGACGGTTCCTACACGTTCTCCGCTTTGCGCCCCGGCAGCTATTTGGTCACCGAAACTCAACCCACTGGATACGGCACTGTCGACACCAATTCGCGGTCAGTCCTCCTGGGGAGCGGTGACGCGGTCACCGGTATCGACTTCACCGAGAGCCTCGGCTCGCTCGGGGGCTCGGTCTATGAAGACCTGAATGCGAACGGTGTTCGAGATAGCGGTGAGCCCGGGATCGCTGGGATCGCCATCACGGTGTCGGGAACCGACGCCACGGGCGCATCGGTGTCGCTTTCCGCCTCTACCTCCGCTAGCGGTGCCTACATATTCGATGACCTGCTAGCCGGAACATATACATTGTCCGCGGCTCAGTCTCCGTTCCACCTTGACGGCCAAGAGTCGTCGCCCGCTGGCTCCATCGGCAACGACACTGTCACGGGAATCGCATTGGCCGGCGGCGTCGATCTCAGCCCGGTGAACTTCGGTGAGGTCCAGGCGGCTCAGCTCCAGGGCACGGTCGTACGTGACACGAACAACGATGGTGTAGCAAATGCAGCCGAGACTGGAATCGCTGGCGTCACCCTCACCCTGACCGGCACCGATGATCTGGGCGGAAGTGTCTCGGTGTCGGAAATCACCAACGGTTCTGGAGACTATCTGTTTGCGGGACTCCGTCCTGGCACCTACACCGTGACCGAGGCCCAGCCTGCCGGCGTTCTTGACGGATCGGAAACAGCGGGTTCTGCCGGCGGAACCGTCAGCGCCAACGACGAGATCAGCGGCATAGTGCTCGGGTCCGGAACGATCGCCCAGGACTACGATTTTGGTGAACTTCCCGGGGCCTCGATTAGCGGAAGTGTCCTTGACGAACTCGGCAATCCGATTCCGAATACCACACTCACCTTGACCGGCACCGATGACTTGGGCAACCCGGTGTCGAGCACCGTGACGACCGATGCGGCCGGAAACTACGACTTCCCGACCCTCCGCCCGGGAACATACGACGTCACCGAAACCCAACCGCTCGGATACGGCGACGGGGGGAACAACGTCCTGGGATCGATCGTGGTTGGACCCGGCGACTCCGACACCGGCAATGACTTCGTTGAAACGCTCGGCTCGGTTCGGGCCGTCGTCTTTGAGGACATCAACAACGATGGGGTCCAGGATCCGGGAGACAGCGGCATCGAGTCGGTCGAGGTCAACCTCATCGGCACCGATGACCTCGGCAATCCCGTCAACCTGGTGGCCTTCACCGATGCGTCCGGTGTGGTGGTATTCGACGGTCTGATCAGTGGTACTTACACCGTCGTGGAGCAGCAGCCTTCGAGCTTCGTCGACGGCGAGGATGCGGCTCCAGCGGGTCCCAACGGCACAGTGGGCAACGACGAGATAATCGACATCGTGGTCGCTGGTGGCGAAGATGTCGCGTCCGCCACGTTCGGAGAATTCCGGACCGCCGTCATTGACGGGACCGTTCGGGACACCGCAAACCGCCCAATCGAGGGTGTGCTGCTGACCTTGACCGGTACCGACGATCTCGGTAATCCGGTCACCCGTACCGCGACGACAACAGCCGCTGGTTTCTATCAGTTTGGCGGAGACCTCCGCCCGGGTACGTACACCGTGACCGAGACCCAGCCGGCCGGCTATGGCGATGCCGACGGAAACGTTCGGACACCGCTTGTAGTCGGACCGAACGGTGTGATCAACAATGTCGATTTCCTCGAGACGCTGGGATCGCTGTCCGGGTTCGTGTACGACGATCTCAACGCAAACGGCGTACGAGATCTGGGCGAGCCCGGTATTCCAGGTGTCGCCGTTGAGCTTGGCGGCGGCGCTCCGGCAGGTTTCACAGTCAGCCTGACGACGACCACCGATGGCACCGGCGCCTACGTGTTTGACGACTTGGTTGGGGCCACGGCCTATGAGGTATCCGAAACCCAGCCAGCTGGATTTGCCGACGGTCAAGAAGACGCCAACGGCAACGGAACGGTCTCTGACGACCTGATCACCTTGATCACTGTGCCCGACGGTGGGGCAGCCACCGACTTGAACTTTGGCGAGGTACGAGAAGCCTCGATTTCCGGCACCGTTGTCACCGATCTCGACAATGATGGAGTTGCCGATCCTGCCGAAACCGGTATCGGCGGCGTATCGATCACCCTCACCGGAACTGACGACCTCGGGGCAGCGGTCACGCTGAACGCAAGCACCGGCGGAGACGGAAGCTTCCAATTCAGCGGACTGCGACCTGGGACCTACACCATCACCGAGACCCAGCCAGCCGGGGGATTCGACGGCAACGAGACCGCGGGCTCTGCGGGTGGAACCGTCAGCGCCAACGACACGATTAGCGGAATCGTGCTTGGGTCTGGCGATGTTGCAACCGACTACGACTTTGGTGAGCTACCAGCGGCCACAATCGCAGGCGAAGTTGCGGATGAGATTGGTAACCCCATTGCCAACGTCACG
Organism: uncultured Acidimicrobiales bacterium; assembly: GCA_938029215.1. Lineage (GTDB taxonomy): Bacteria > Actinomycetota > Acidimicrobiia > Acidimicrobiales > SZUA-35 > JABDIY01. The sequence goes on from CALHFG010000022.1 coordinate 2,804, forward strand.
CTGACACTCACCGGCATAGACGATCTCGGAAACCCGGTCAGCGTTTCCGTCACGACCGCGCCCGATGGGAGCTACCTCTTTGGCCCGCTACGCCCGGGTGACTACACCGTTACCGAGAGCCAGCCCGTTGGGTACGGCGACGGTGGTAACAACACGGCCAACATCACACTCACGCCGGGTGAAGCGAGCACGGGGAACGACTTCGTCGAGACGCTTGGCTCGCTCGCTGGTGCCGTGTTTGAGGATCTCAACGTCGACGGCGTCGAAAACGCAGCCGAGCCCGGAATCCCCGGCGTCACGATCACGCTCAGCGGTACCGACGTGTTCGGCAACCCGGTTGCGGCATCGGTAACCACGGGTCCAAACGGTGAATACACATTCGACAATCTGATTGGTGGCACCTATGACGTTGCGGCGAGCCAGGATGTTGCCTATCTCGATGGCGATGACTCTTCACCTGCAGGAACCGTGGGGAACGACCTCGTCTCGTCAATACCGCTCGCAGGTGGGGCAGATCTCGAGAACATCGACTTCGGTGAAGTTCGCGCCGGCCAAATTCGCGGTTCGGTAGTCGTTGATGTCAACAACAACGGCGTCGCCGACGGTGGCGAGATCGGTATCACATCCGTTGATCTGACACTGACGGGAACCGACGATCGTGGCGCTTCGGTGTCCACGACGGTTTCGACCGATGCGACCGGAAACTATCTCTTTGCGGGCCTTAGACCAGGTGTCTACACGGTCACCGAAAGCCAACCAGCTGCATACTTAGATGGCTCGGAGACTCCAGGTTCAGCTGGTGGCGTGGTGAGCGCCAATGACACGATCAGCAACATCACCTTGTTGTCCGGAACGATTTCGACCGACAACGACTTTGGGGAACTTCCGTTGGCCTCCATCGGTGGCACGGTCGAAGACGAAGCCGGGAACCCCATCGTTGGGGTCACCCTGACCCTTGCCGGTACCGACGACCAGGGCGGCACGATCTCCCTGACGGCGACGACCGATGCGTCGGGCAGCTACAGCTTCGATGGATTGCGGCCCGGTTCCTACACCGTGACCGAGAGTCAGCCCAACGGCTATGGCGACGGAGGAACCAACACCCTTGCCGTCACGCTGGCGCCGGGCCAGGCGAGCCTTGGGAACGACTTCCTCGAGACCCTCGGCTCGATTTCGGCACTCGTGTACGAAGACCTCGACGCCGACGGAACCCTTGATCCGTCCGAGCCACCAATCGCGGGAGTAGACATCTCGCTCTCGGGTACCGATGTCTTGGGTAATGCCATCACCCTAACTGCGACCACCGCGGCGGACGGACGGGTGGTGTTCGACGATCTGATCGGTGGCACCTACACACTTACCGAGACCCAGCCGACCGCCTACATCGACGGAATTGACGCTGCACCTGGAGCGCCCGCAGCGCCGAACGGCACCGCGGGTAACGACGTGGTGAGCGGAATCGTCCTGGCCGGCGGTCAAGACCTCGCAGAAGCCACGTTTGGAGAGGTGCTGGGGGCCCGGGTTGCGGGCACCGTCTTCGTCGATGCGAACAACGATGGCGCACTCCAGGGAGGCGAAGCCCCGATCGGTGGTGTTTCGCTCGAGCTCTCGGGAACTGATGACTTGGGGAACACCGTTGTCCTGACCACGGTGAGCGGACCCGACGGCTCCTATAGCTTCGACGGGCTCCGCCCGGGAACGTACACCGTCACCGAGACTCAGCCGGCCGGCTACCTCGACGGCACCGGCGATGTACTAAGCGCTATCACCGTTGGCTCCGGCGGTGACTCCGCAGACAACGACTTTGGCGAACTAGAACCAAGCTCGATCAGTGGCACCGTCATCGATACCGCCAACAACCCGATCGCCGGTGTCACCATCACGCTCACCGGTACCGACGATCAAGGCAATCCGGTGAGCATCACCACCACGACTGCCCCCGACGGTAGTTATGCCTTCCCGAACCTGCGTCCCGGTGATTACTCCGTGGTCGAGGACCAGCCCGCCGGTTACGGCGACGGTGGCTCCAACGTTCTTGCCATCACGCTCGTTCCCGGCCAGATCAGTACCGGAAACGATTTTGTGGAAACACTCGGCTCGCTCGCTGGTGTCGTCTTCGTCGATAGCGACGGCGACGGTGTTCAAGGCGTCGGCGAGTCGGGAGCAGCCGGAGTGCAGGTTGTGCTCACCGACTCAGGCGGTGCAACTATCTCGGTGACCACCGGTGCAGACGGAAGCTACATCTTCGAAGACCTGCTAGGCGGCTCCTACACCGTCAGCGAAGTGCAACCGGCAACACTTCTCGACGGCGCCGACACCGTTGGTACCGGCGGAGGAACGATCACCGCAAACGACACGATCTCGGGAGCGGTCGTCCCCGACGGTGGCGATATCACCGGCTATGACTTTGCCGAACTCCCCGCGTCAAGCATCGCCGGAACCGTCACCGACGAGCTCGGCAATCCAATCGGCGCAGTCACGCTGACCCTCACCGGCACCAACGACCTAGGTGACCCTGTCACCCTGACCACGACAACACTCGCCGACGGCACCTACGTCTTTGGTCCATTACGCCCGGGTAGCTACACCGTTAGCGAAAGCCAGCCAGCCGGGTACGGCGACGGTGGCAACAACGTGATCGCCAATATCGCGGTGGCGCCTGATCAAGCGGTCACCGGAGTCGACTTCGTAGAGACACTTGGGTCCGTGAGCGGCACCGTCTTCGAGGACCTCGATGCTGACGGCGCCCTTGATGCCGGCGAGCCGGGAATCGACGCGGTGACCCTCACCCTGAGCGGTACCGATGCCAATGGTGACCCGGTGACAGAGACGACGACCAGCGGTTCCGATGGAACGTTCACCTTCGACCACCTGGTAGGCGGCAGCTACAGCATCGTCGAGTCGCAGCCCTTCGGCTTCGTCGACGGTGTGGACACTCCTGGCAGCAGCGGTGGAACCGTGTCCGGCTCCGACGAGATCGCGGGCATTGCCCTGTCCGGCGGGGTGGATGCCACCGGCTATTTGTTCGGTGAAGTTCAGACCGGCTCGCTCAGCGGCTCGGTTGTCGTCGATCTCAACAACGATGGCCAGGCGGACCCGGCCGAGGCCGGGATCGAGTCGATCACCGTCACTCTCAGCGGCACCGACGATCTCGGTGCGCCCGTCTCTGCCGTCACCACCACCTCTGCCGATGGGTCATACGTATTCCCCAACCTTCGACCCGGCACGTACAGCATCAGCGCTGCTCAGTCGCCCGCCTACTTCGATGGCGCTGAGACCGCCGGAACCGCAGGCGGCGTCGTGAGCGCCAACGACGTGATCAGCGGAATCACCCTGGGATCAGGACAGAGCGCGGGAGAATACGATTTCGGTGAGCTGCCGGCTGCTGCGATCAATGGAACCGTCCTGGATGAAGCCGGGTCTGCGATTCCAAACGTCACGATCACCCTCACGGGAACCGACGACCAGGGCAATCCGGTCTCGGCCACGGTGACGACGGCGTTGGACGGCTCGTATTCGTTCCCCGGTCTCCGTCCCGGAAGCTACACCGTCACCGAAACCCAGCCAGCGGGTTATGGCGACGGACCTCCGAACAGCTTCGGTGTTGTGTTGGCTGCAGGTGTGACCGAGACGGTCGACTTTGTCGACAACCTTGCATCGATCAGCGGCTCAGTTGTCGAAGACATCAATAACAACGGCACGCGTGAGCCTGCCGATATCGGCCAGGACGGCGTCGTAGTGCAGCTGACCGGCACCGATGCTCTAGGAAATTTGGTCACCCTCTCGACTACGACGGCTGCGGATGGCACCTACTCCTTCGACGACTTGGTCGGTGGTACGTACACCTTGACAGAGCTGACCGAGCCGGCCGGACTGCTGGATGGCGCTGACAGTGGCCCATCCGGCACGCCGGGAACCAATGTCAACGGTCGTGACGAAATCGCTGCGATCGCACTGGCTGCCGGGGATGACGCCGCAGACTTCGTATTTGGCGAGGTACGCCCCGCGACGATCTCGGCAACCGTCTTCGAGGACTCCAACAACGACGGAACCGTTGGGCCGAGTGAGGTTGGAATAGGAGCGGTCACGGTAGAGCTCTCAGGGACTGATGACCGCGGCAACTCGGTCTCGATCACGACTGCGACAAACGGCGCCGGCGAAGCCAGCTTCACCGGGCTGCGGCCGGGTACCTATGTGTTGACCGAAACACAGCCAGCCAGCTTCGGTGATGGAATCGACTCTTCGGGCACCCCGTCCGTCGATGCCACCGTTAACGACGTCCTGAGCAACATCGTGGTGGGAAGCGGTGGATCGAGCACGGACAATACCTTCGCCGAGATCCCGCTCGCCTCGATCTCGGGAGCTGTGACCGACACCGCGGGGCGTCCAATCGTCGGAGTGACCGTGACCGTGACCGGCACGGACGACCTCGGGAATCCGGTCAACATAGCGGTTACGACCCTTGCCGATGGCAGCTACACCGTGCCGAACTTGCGCCCGGGTAGCTACGACGTAACCGAGAGCCAGCCTGCGGGCTATGGCGATGGCGGAAGCAACGTCCTCGCTGTCACGTTGACGCCGGGTGAAGCAAGCATCGGCAACGACTATGTGGAGACGCTCGGCTCGATCGCGGGACTCGTCTTCGAAGACACAAACAACGACGGAGTGAAGCAGGGGAGCGAGGCGGCAATCGGAGGCGCTTCGATCTTCCTCACCGGAACCGACGCCAATGGCAACGCGGTGTCAACGTCGGCAACCACCGATGGCGCTGGCATGTGGCTTATCGACGACCTCGTCGGCGGCGTCTACACCATCACCGAAGCTCAGCCTGCGGGCTACATCGACGGCATCGATACGGTCGGTTCCGCTGGAGGCACGCTGGGCAACGACGTGATTAGCGGCATCTCACTCGGCGCCGCAGAAAACGCAACCGGATACAACTTCGGAGAGATCGACGTCGCAAGCATCAGCGGCGCCGTGCTCGATGACTTGGGACGGCCGATCGATGGCGTGGCGATGACGCTCACCGGAACCGATGACACCGGAGCCTCGGTCTCGCTCAACGTTCTCACCGGCCTTGACGGCGTGTACAGCTTTAACGGTCTTCGCCCCGGCACCTACACGGTTTCGGAGGCTCAGCCCAACGGATTCGGCGACGGACCGGAGTCGGTAGGCGATGCCGGTGGATCCAATAGCTCCAACGATGTGATCAGTGGCATCGTTCTCGCCCCGAACGAAGACGCAGCTGGCTACGACTTCGCCGAGACGACGAGTTCTTTGGCTGCCACCGTGTTCGTCGACACGAACAACGATGGAATCTCCGACCCCGTCGAAGCCGGAATCGCTGGAATCGACGTCACGATCGCCGGTACCGATGATCGCGGCAATCCCGTGAGCACTACCATCGCCTCGGGAATCGACGGCACGGTCACGTTCCTTGGCCTCGTCAGCGGAACCTACACCGTGACGGCCGCCCAGAGCCCGTCGCACCTGGACGGCATCGACACCGCCGGCTCGGTCGGGGGCGTCGCCGGAAATGACGTGATTTCTTCCATCGTGGTTGGAACCGATACGGACGCAACCGACTACGACTTCGGTGAACTTCCGGCTGGATCGATCTGCGGTGTCGTTCGCGACGAAAACGGCGTTGCCCTTTTCGGCATCACGATCACTCTCACTGGTACCGACGATCTTGGTAACCCGGTCTCGGCCACCATCGACACCGCAGCGGACGGTGCCTACTGCTTCACCACGCTCCGTCCTGGCAGCTACACGGTCACCCAGACCCAGCCCGCGGAATACGGCAACGGTACTCCGAACAGCGTTCCGGTTGCTCTTGACCCCGGTGCCGACGAGATCGTCGACTTCACCGAGACACTCGGCTCGATCTCGGGCGCCGTCTATGAAGACCTTGACGGCGACGGAATTCAGGACGCTGGCGAACCGGGCATTCCCGCCGCTTCCATAGCGCTGGTTGGGGCCGATGCCAATGGCAACCCGGTCAGTGCGTCGGCAGTTACCGCACCGGACGGAACGTTCGTGTTCGACGATCTGATCGGTGGAACCTACAGCCTGGTCGAAACCCAACCAGCTGGCTTTGTTGACGGCACCGACACTCCCGGGTCCGACGGCGGAACCGCAGTGAACCCTGGAGATCTGATCAACGGGATCGTTCTGGCTGGCGGAAGCGATGCGACGGACTACCTCTTCGGAGAAGTGCAGCTCGGAACGATCGGTGGCTCGGTCATCGTTGATCTCGATAATGACGGTGAAGCGGACGCGGGTGAAGCGGGCATCGAGAACATCTCGGTCACGCTCACCGGAACCGATGATCTCGGAAATGCGGTACTGGTCACGACCACAACTGCAGCCGACGGCAGCTACAGCTTTATCGGGCTTCGCCCTGGCACCTACGAAGTGGTTGCCGCACAAGACCCTCTCTACCTCGATGGGACCGAGACAGCCGGCACCGCGGGGGGAGAGACCTCCGCCACCGATCCGCTGGTAGCGAACGACACGATCGCTGCGATCGCGCTGATGTCGGGTGACGATGCGGCGGGTTATGACTTCGGCGAATTGGTAGGAGCCGCGATCAACGGAACGGTCGTCGACGAGGCGGGCAATCCGATCGCGGGCGTGACGATAAACATCTCCGGAACCGACGATCTCGGTAACCCGGTAACCCTCACGCTCACCACCGGCCCCGCCGGAACATACAACGCTCCAGGTTTGCGCCCGGGCAGCTACGACATCACCCAGACCCAGCCCGCTGGCTACGGCAATGGCAGCCCCAACTTTGTTGCAGTAACACTCGATCCGGGTGAGGTCGAGGTAGTGGACTTCTCCGAAACGCTCGGGTCGCTCTCGGGCATGGTGTTCAACGACCTCAATGGCGACGGGATCCGAGATCTGGGCGAGCCTGGAATCGAGTCGGCGTCGATCGTCCTGGTCGGAACCGATGCCAACGGCAACGCTGTCAACCAGATGGTCACCAGTGCAGCCGACGGCACCTATACCTTCTCCGACCTCGTGGGCGGCACATACAACGTCACCGAGACCCAGCCGGCGGGATTCCTCGACGGAGACGACACGGTTGGATCGGTCGGAGGTGACGGTTCTGCGAACGATTCGTTTGCGAACATCGTTCTGCCCGCCGCGATCGACGCCACCGGCTATGACTTTGCCGAGCTTGAGCCGTCATCACTTGTAGGAACGGTGCGCGACGGAGACGGCGCTCCGATCGAGGGCGTCATCGTCACCCTCACCGGCATCGACGACCGCGGCAACCCCGTCAGCACCACGTTCACGACCGGCCCCGACGGAACCTTCAGCTTCAGCGACCTTCGTCCGGGCGACTACACGATTACCGAAGCCACCCCGGCGGGGTACGGCGAGGGTGTCGATAGTGCCGGCAGCCTTGGCGGCACCGTAGGTGGTAGCGCGATTGGGTCCATTACCGTCACGCCCGGCGATATCGGCACCGACTACGACTTCGTAGATACGCTTGGCAGCATCTCGGGAATCGTGTTCCACGACGTTGACGAGAACGATGTCTTCGACGGCACCGATGCCGGCATCGTGGGTGTCACTATCACACTCTCGGGAACCGATATCAACGGGTCTCCGGTAAGTGAGGTAGCAACGACCGTCGGCGACGGAACATTCCTCTTCACCCAGCTCTTGGAGGGAACCTACACCATCGCAGAGACGCAGCCGTTTGGGTTCACCGATGGCGCCGACTCCGCGGGGAGCGCGGGAGGCGACATATCTGTGAACGACACGATCTCAGGCATCGCACTAAGCCCGGGGACGGCGGCATCCGACTACACGTTCGCCGAAGTCGGCAACGTGATCAGCGGCCAGGTGTTCCTAGACAACAATGGCAACGGCATCCGAGATGCCGACGACACCCAGTTCCTCAGCGGTGTGATTATTGAGCTCCTGGCAGCCAACGGCAGCGTGATTCGAACCACCAGCACAGATTCGAGCGGTGGATACCGGTTCGATGGGATTGCCGCAGGGGATTACACGGTCCGGCAAACCCAGCCACCCGAATGGGGCTCGAGTAGCCCGAACGAGATCACGGTCTCGGTAACCGGCGGAGGCCAGAGCGGGCTCGACTTTGCGGAGAAGCCCGCATCGATCAGCGGCGTGCTATTCAATGACATCGGATACGACGGAACGAGCAACGGAGACCTCGCAGTCTCCGGGGTCGAAGTGAACCTGCTCGACGCGGCCGGGACTGTAATTGAATCGGCTCTCTCCGGTACAGACGGAAGCTACCGCTTCACCGGTCTCGAAGCCGGTACCTACTCGGTGCAGATCGTGCCGCCACCCGGCCAGACCTTCAGTCCCGTGAATGCCGGAACCGACGACCTTGTCGACAGCGACATCGATCCTGCGACCGGGGCTACCACGACACAATTGACGCCGGGCCAGGATCTGGTGCGACTCGACGCGGGCATAACGCCTGTCTTCTACGACCTCTCGATCGATGTGTCCGTGCCACAAGCCGAGTATCGAATCAACGAGAACGTGCCGTTCTCGGTCATTGTGACCAACCAATCCAACGTGGCGACCCCCGATGCACTTTCGGTGACCATTCCACTGCCGGCCGGTTCGGTGCTTGACTCTGCCACCGGCGACGGCTGGACGATCACCCGCAACGGTTCGGTCCTGTCCGCGGTCTACTCCGGAACGCTGGAGTCGGGCGAGTCCGCAACTCCGATCGTCGTCGTGGTCAGCCGAGGGACCGTTGGACCTCTACGGCTGCCCGCCGATGTCCGCTTCGTCGGCTCCCTAACCGAAACTGATGTCGCCAACAACGCTGGTGTCGGAATCGTTGAGATCACGTCGAGAAATCTGCCCGTTCCCGTTCCCACGCTGCCCGTCACTGGCGTAACTTCGGCGCTGCTGCTCGTCGTTGGCGGCTTCATGCTGATCTCTGGTCGCGGCCTTCTCTTCTTTGCAGGGAAGAAGCGTGACGACGAAGACGACGAGGAAGAAGAACTGGACGACCAAGAGGATTCTGAGAATTCGGGTAGCTGAAAGGCGAGTGGTTCCTCACACCCGGGCAGGGACCTCCGATAGGAACGTACGCCAATGCGCCCTTGAGGCAAATGGGCGGAGTGCATAAGCGAACAAGAATCGGATTTTCTCTCCCCTTGCCGATGATTGTTCACACCGGCTGGGCTTCGGCCCAGCCGGTTCCAATTTTGGGGCACTAGGCAAAAATCATGACGATTCTTGCGGTCTCTCCCCATTGAGCGGGTAAGCGATCTATGATCGGGGCGTTCGGTTCGGCAGAGCTGGGCAGGTCGCTGTCCAAAGTGGACTGCGAAAGGGAGAGGAATTCCATGAACAAAACTTCTAAGAAACTGTTAGCCGCAGGTCTTGGACTCTCGATGATCGCCGCCGCATGTGGTGGCGACAGCGTCGCGGGCTCAGGAGACGGCGAACTTAAGTTCGGCGGCATCCTGCCGGAGACCGGCAACCTTGCCTTCCTCGGCCCGCCCGAGTTCGCAGGTGCTGAGCTCGCAGTTCAGGACATCAACGCCGCTGGCGGTGTTCTCGGTAAGGACGTCGTTTGGCTGCCGGGTGACTCTGGCGACAACGGCGACGTTGCAAACCAGACCGTTGACCGTCTTCTTGGCGAAGACGTCGACGCCTTCATTGGCGCCGCCTCGTCTGGTGTTTCGTTGACCGTGATCGACAAGATCACTCAGGCTGGCGTGATTCACTTCTCACCGGCGAACACCTCACCGGCGTTCACCACCTATGACGACAACGGCCTCTACTTCCGTACCGCTCCTTCAGACGTTGTGCAGGGCGCCGCCCTGGCCGACCTCATTCTGCAGGACGGCAACGAAACCGTCGCCTTCCTCGTTCTGAACGACTCTTACGGCACCGGTCTGCTCGAAGCAGCCAAGGGCCCGTACGAAGCCGCTGGTGGCACCGTCACCTACGAGGTTGTCTATGACCCCAAGGCCGAGAACTTCGACGCCGAAATCGGCGAGGTCGTTGCCGCTGATCCCGACGCAATCGTCGTGATCGGTTTCGACGAGACCTCCAAGATCCTCACCGGCATGATCGAAGCAGGCGTTGGCCCAGCTGACAAGGCTGTGTACGGCACCGACGGCAACATGGGTAACGCCCTGGCCAGCAGCTTCGACGATCCATCGGTCGTCGCCGGCATGCGTGGCACCTTGCCTGGTGTCGACGTGGCTGGAACCTTGGCTGACTTCAAGGCCAAGCTCGACGCAGTCGACCCGGCCCTCGAGGACTACAGCTACTCGGCTGAAACCTACGATGCCATGGTGCTCGTTGCTCTCGGCGCAATTGCCGCAAACAGCGACGATGCCACGCTCATCGCTCCGAAGCTGAATGACCTCACCAAGGGTGGCGAGAAGTGCACCACCTTCGCCGCTTGTAAGGACCTCCTCGAGGCCGACAACGACGCCGACATCGACTACGACGGTGTGTCCGGTCCGCTCGAGTTCGGTCCCGCAGGTGAGCCCACCCAGGCTTCCATCCTCATCCTTGAGTTTGACGGCTCCGGCTCGCTCAAGGTTGTTGATTCCATCCAGGGTCAGATCGACAGCTAAGTCATCATCCTGAACGCTCAGAGCCCCGGCTGAAGCCGGGGCTCTTTGCGTTTTCGGCATCGAAGTCTGATTACAAACACGTGAATTAGACGCTGGCTCAGCAAATGGAACCACCAGTTTGGCAGTGGCGAAGTTATGACAACCGTTACACTTCCTGCGGTCGTTCAATGGGGAGAGATCACGTTGGTAAGAACTACGAACAAGCGCCGGAGACTGTCGTGAGTCGGGCGGTGCGCATCGCACTTGCTCTGCTCGTCGCCGTTTTTGGAGGCCTGGCCGTTGCCGCTCCGGCGGTAAGTGCCCAGTCCGAAACCACGGCGGGCGGCACCATGCGTGACCGCTCCGGTGCAGAAGACGAGCCGCTCGAAGGGGTGAAGATCACGGTCGAGTCTGCCGACGGCACGTTCAGCGAAACAGCGGTGACCGGCGCCGACGGAAGTTGGCAGATCGTGTTGCCGGGTGGCGGCGACTACGTGGGCACCATCGATCCCAGCACACTGCCAGCGGGGAAGACGCTGCGAAACCCAGACAACGCCAGCCTGTCGTTCCGATTGAACGAGGGCCGGAACCGAAATCTGTTGTTTCCGATCGGTGACCCCGTCGACGCACCGGCAGCCGGGGACGACGGCGGAACCGACGACGGTGGCGACGCTCTCGCCGTAGACGTCGCCCCCGGTGACAACAAATTCATCCAGCTTCTCGTCGACGGTCTCAAGTTGGGTCTGATCATCGGCATGTGTGCGATCGGCTTGTCGCTGGTGTTTGGCACAACCGGGTTGGTCAACTTCGCTCACGGTGAGATGGTGACCATCGGCGCCGTTACGGCGTATCTGTTCAACGGTTGGCTCGACTGGCGAATCAGCCTGTTTCTCGCCGGTGCGATCGCCATGGTATTTACCGGGTTCCTAGGCGGAGTGTTTGACAAACTGGTCTGGGCCCGCCTTCGGAAGAAGGGTGCCAGCCTCATCTCGATGCTGGTGGTATCGATCGGGTTCTCGATCTTCTTGCGATATGTGGTGCTCTACCGGCTGGGTGGTCGGGCCAACTTCTATTCCGACTATCGCATCCAACGTCGGATCGACTTCGGGCCGTTCTCGTTGCCACCTAAAGACATCTTCATCATGGGTTTCAGCCTGTTCGTGCTGGTGATGGTCGGTGTGCTCCTCCAACGCACTCGCATTGGTAAGGCGATGCGGGCCGTCGCCGATAACCGTGACCTTGCCGAATCCTCTGGTATTGACGTGCAAAAAGTCATTCGAATCGTTTGGGTCGCCGGAAGTGGCCTGGCAGGGCTTGGCGGGGTCTTGTTCGGCCTCACCGAATCCATCGGCTGGGAAATGGGCTTCCGTCTCCTGCTCCTGATGTTCGCCGGCACAACCCTCGGTGGCTTGGGAACGGCGTACGGCGCACTACTCGGCTGCCTCGTGGTGGGTGTGTTCATCCAGCTCTCGACGCTTATCATTCCGCCCGACACCAAGAACATTGGTGCGCTGCTCACGCTCGCCGTGATCCTTCTTGTGAGACCTCAAGGCCTTCTGGGTAAGAAAGAGAGGATCGGCTGATGCTTGCTGGAATTCTCACCGACACCATTCGCGGCCTCATTGGCGATCAGGCGATCTACTTCGCACTGGCCGCCATTGGCCTCAACATTCACTTTGGCTACACCGGCCTCTTGAACTTCGGTCAGGCGGTCTTCATGGCCGCTGGCGCCTACGGGCTCTCGATGACCGTCGTTACGTTCGGAGGCTCATTCTGGGTCGGGCTTTTTGTCGGAGCGTTCGTCTTTCCCGTCATCCTCGCACTCGTCCTCGGCATACCCACCCTGCGATTGCGGGCGGACTATCTGGCGATGGTCACAATTGCGACCGCGGAGATTTTCCGGCTCATCGCTCGTACGCCAGGCCTGGATAAATGGACCGGTTCCTCCGACGGACTTTCCGGCTTTGCTCGTGACTTCTACGACCTCAGCCCGTTCGAACCCCGGCAGCGCTACCTGTTCAACCTGTTCCAGGGAAACCAGATGTGGGTGTTCGTGGTCGGATGGATCACCGTCGGCTTGATGCTGTTGCTTACCTATTTGCTGATCAACAGTCCGTGGGGTCGTGTCCTCAAGGCGATTCGCGAAGACGAAGACGCGGCTCGCAGCCTGGGTAAGAACGCGTTCACGTACAAAATGCAGGCGCTGATCTTGGGTGGTGTCATCGGAGCAATCGGCGGCATGATTCGAGCGATTGGCACCCAAAGTGCGCAGCCAGACAACTTCATCACCGACGTCACCTTCTTCGCCTGGGTCGCAGTGATCCTCGGAGGTGCCGGAACGATCTTCGGCCCGGTAATTGGCTCGATGATGCTCTGGTGTGTGCTTGCCTTCGCCGACACGGCGATGCGTCAGGGAGTGTCCAGCGGGGCTTTGCCCGACTGGCTCCTCACCGGAACCCAGGTTGGCCAGGTTCGCTTCATGCTCGTAGGAAGCCTTCTGATCTTCCTGGCCTGGCGCAGACCGCAAGGCATATTCGGCAACAAGGAAGAGATGGCCCTCGATGACCGCTGATACCGATGTACTCGCCGGCGTCAGTCCCACGCCAGGCTCAAAGAAACCCGATCCCATTTTGATCGCCACTGGCGTGTCCCGGAGCTTTGGTGGTCTCAAAGCGGTCGACGTAGAACATGTGGAGATCCAACGCGGCCTGATCACCGCGTTGATCGGCCCGAACGGTGCCGGAAAGACGACGTTCTTCAATCTCCTTACCAACTTCGACGAACCTGACTCCGGCGATCGAACGTTCGAAGGCAAGAGCCTGAACGGTGTTGCCGCCTACAAGGTGGCCAACCTTGGCATGGTTCGCACCTTCCAGCTCACCAAGGCGCTGTCAAAGATGACGGTGCTGGAAAACATGAAGCTCGGCGCTACCGGTCAAAAGGGCGAGTCCATGTTCCGGGCGATCTTTCCGTTCCTTTGGCGCGACCAGGACAATGAGATCGAATCTGCCGCTGACTCACTTCTTGCTCGTTTCAAGATGGACCACATGCGTGAGGAGTTCGCAGGGACACTGTCGGGGGGTCAACGAAAGCTGCTCGAGATGGCTCGTGCCCTCATGGTCAAGCCCAAAATGGTGATGCTCGACGAGCCGATGGCTGGCGTGAATCCCGCCCTCAAGCAATCGCTTCTCGATCACATCAAAGGCTTGAAGGCTGACGGTATGACCGTCCTCTTCGTCGAGCACGACATGGATATGGTCCAGGAGATCAGCGACTGGGTCATCGTCATGGCCGAGGGTCGCATTATTGCCGAGGGACCGCCTAAGTCGATCTCGGAAAACGAAGCGGTCGTGAGTGCGTATCTTGGATCGCACCATGACGCCCCACTGGATTTCGGAGACGACGAATGAGCGACAGCACTGCAACCCCAGAACCACTGCTTATCGCTGACAACGTCACCGGCGGCTACACCCCCGGTGTCGACATTCTCAACGGATGCACGCTGACCCTCGCCGAAGGCGAACTGGTGGGAATCATCGGCCCCAATGGTGCGGGAAAGTCCACGCTCTTGAAGAGCCTGTTCGGCCTCCTTCAAATACACACCGGGTCCATTCGCCTGCGAGGTGAGGACATCACCGGCCTGAAGGCGCACAGCCTGGTGGAAAAGGGCATTGGCTATGTTCCTCAGAACGACAATGTCTTCCCGTCGCTCACGATCCAGGAGAATCTGGAGATGGGTATGTTCTTGGACCCCGGCCGGTTCGACGAGCGCTTTGAGGTCGTCGGTGAAATGTTCCCACGGCTTGTGGAACGCAAAGGTCAGCGGGCTGGCTCACTGTCTGGCGGCGAGCGCCAGATGCTGGCGATGGGACGAGCCCTCATGATGAACCCGTCTGTGCTCCTTCTCGATGAACCCTCAGCCGGTCTTTCTCCGCTCCTGCAGGATGAGGTCTTCGTCAGAACCAAGAAGATCAATCAAGCGGGCGTGTCGATCGTAATGGTCGAGCAGAATGCCAGCCGCTGTCTCCAGATCTGTGATCGCGGGTATGTGCTCGATCAAGGTTCCAACGCCTATACCGGGAGCGGAAACGACTTGCTTACCGATCCCAAGGTCATCGAGCTCTACCTCGGCACCCTGGTCAAGACCCACGCCGACTGATCTCGGCCTAGGGCTGTTCGGCGGCTGTCTGAATGGCGGTCCATACCCGGTGCGGCGTGCACGGGAGATCCAGATGGCTTACCCCGTGCGGGGTGAGAGCGTCGAGAACTGCGTTATGGACGGCTGGAACTGCCCCGACGATGCCTGACTCTCCTACGCCCTTGAAGCCCAGTGCATTCATACTGGTAGCGGTCTCGGCACTCACGAGTTCGAAGAGAGGGAGCTGATCGATTGTGCCAATTGCGTAGTCGGCGAAGTTTGCGGTAACCGGGTTGCCATCGGGGTCATACATCATCTGCTCCCCGAGTACTTGAGCGATCCCGTTGGCGATGCCGCCGTGGATCTGTCCCTCCACAATCATGGGGTTCACTCGGACGCCAGCATCATCGACGGCAATCAGGCGTCGCACCACGACCATGCCGGTCTCGGTGTCGAGCTCGACTACTGCGACGTGGCAGCCTGATGGGAACGTGTTCCGGCCGAGTGTGTCGTAGAACTCGCCGCAGCTCAGCTCTCGAGCGGTGTCGCGGACTCCAAGCTGAGCCAGGTGAGCCCAGGACACCGACCGGGCGGGAGTGCCTATGACCATGAGTCCCGATCCATCAGGACTGGTAACGATGTCGGCCTCAGACGCTTCAAAGTGATCTGCGGCCAACGCCTTTGCCCGGTCGAGGACCATCTGAGATGAGTTGTGCACGGCAAGCCCCGCAGTCTGGAGCGAACGTGAGCCCACGGCGCCGACTCCAGTGGGAATTTGATCGGTGTCGCCCTCGACTACTCGAATCGACTCGACGGGCATGCCGAGGACGTCGGAGGTGATCTGGGCCCAGGTGGTTGCATGGCCATGCCCCTGCGAGGTCGTCCCCGTGACAACGGTTGCCGTGCCGTCCGATTCGATGCGGACCGCGGCCTCTTCACCGCCACCGCCAACGGTCATCTGGTTGTACGAAGCAATGCCGATCCCGAGCTCGATGGTGTCGCCCGCGGCGCGACGGGCTCGTTGTTCGGCCCGCAGTTCTTGATAACGCGCTTGTTCGAGACCTGCTGCGAGGTCGGCCGGGTAGTCGGCCTCGTCATAGGTGGCCCCCGATGCGGTGATGTACGGCATCTGGTCTGGTCGAATCAGGTTTCGAGCCCGAAGCTCGGCCGGGTCCATCGAGATCTCCGCAGCAAACATGTCGATGGCGCGCTCGAGCGCAGCGATGATGCCCGCTCGTCCCGCACCCCGAAACGCGGAGGTCCCAGGGGTATTGGTGAGCGCGGCAACTGCGGCGAACTCTACATGGGGGATGTCGTAGCAGCCGGATGCGTGATGGATGCCGTAGCCTTCGCCGAGCATCACGCCGACCAGGGGATATGCGCCACCGTCCTTGGCAAGCTCGACCCGGATTGCGCCCAAGGTGCCATCGCGAGCTCCGGCCAGTGTGATAGCGACCCGCTCGCCCCGACCTTGGGTGGCGGCCAGAAAATACTCGGAACGAGTGCCGTTCCAACGAACCGGGTGACCGGTCAGTTTGGCTGCGATCGGGACCACGTACTCTTCGGCGGTGCGGCTTACCTTGCCTCCAAACCCGCCGCCGACCTCTGGGGCGACCACATGGATTGCACCTGCCTCCATCGACAGCATTTGGGCCAAGGTGTCGCGAAACCCGTGCGGCCGTTGTGTTGCAGCCCACACATACAGCTCGTCGTCCTGCCAGGAGGCGGCGACCGAAAGCGCCTCGATCGGTGCCGGTGACTGTCGAGGATTCCACGATCGCAGGGTGATGGTGACTTCTTGACGATCGAACGCAGCCGAATCGTGATGGGACCCCACGCTGACCTGATCGAGGGGCGACGCGGCAAGGGCTTCCTCGATGTCTATCACCGGCTCGAGTGGCTCGTATTCGACTGTGACCCGTTCGGCCGCATCCGCGGCTAGTGCAGCCGTTTCCGCCAAGACCGCAGCGACCGCCTGACCTGCAAACCGGACGGTGGAAGTGGCCAGCAGCGGGGGAGCGAACGAGTCGGGGAGTGACGATGCCAGATGGAGAGGTTCGACATGTACAAGGTCGTGACCGGTGAGAACTGAATGAACGCCTTCGGCCGTTTCGGCGTCTTCGGTGTCTATCGAGATGATTTCCGCATGGGCAAAAGGAGAGCGGACAAAGTGGACCGAGAGTGCGCCACGCAGCCTGGTGTCCTGAACATCGGCCGTGTAGCGAGCCGAGCCGGTGAGAAACGCCACGTCTTCGCCGCGTAGTATCGGCTGGCCTGTTCGCTGGCTCACCGGGGTGTGGCAACGACGTCGGAGTAGTGGCGGGCGGCCACGTCTGGATGCGACCGCAGTCGGACCTTGAGGTTGTTCTCGCCGAAGACGGTATGGATAGTTTCGCCTTTCAGATCGACGAGGTCGGGAGAGGCCAAGGTCGCGAGGTGAGGTGGGAGTTCGATCGGCTCGAACACCGATTCAAAGGCGGGGTTGAAGAAGAACGCCATCGATAGTCGATCGCGGTCTCCGGATGGGGCGACCACACGGTGCGGCGTTGCTTTCAAGTAGCCATTGGTGGCGGCCTGCATCATTGCTCCCAAGTTCATAACGTACGCTCCCTCCAAGGGTTCGACCATGACCATCTTGGAACCGAGCTCTACCTGAAGACCCGGCTCACCTTGCTGCAAAATGAACGTGAGGAGGCCACTGTCGTGGTGCCGGCCGACGCCCTGGTCGGTCGGGCGGTCACCGGCCGGGTATCGAATGATCTTGGCGTGCAGGTCTGCGGGGTCAAAGAACCGATCGAACACGTCGATCGGTTGCCCCAGACCGACACCGAGCGCCCGAACGCACTGCAACCCAAGCACGTTCATGTGGTCCATCCATAGCAGGGCAGTCGGTGCCATATGGGGAAGCTCGATGGGCCATTGGTTGGGCCCACGAAGCCGAAGGTATGCCGGCCCCTGATAGCCCGGCTCGGGAGCTTGTTGCTCGGGGCCGAGGTCAAGCTGGTCCCGCCAGTCCTGGCCCCCGGCGGTGTTTTCGTCACCGAGGAGCGTGTAACCACGGAACGCAGCGGAGTTCGCGATCGCCAGCCGCGTCCGAGCTGACTGGGGAAGGGCGAAGAATTCGCGAGCCACCTCGAAAAGGCTGTGTTCGAGGTTGGGGTCTATCCCATGCCCGACGATGTGAGCGAACCCAACATCGTGGCACACCTGGGTGAGTTCGTGAGAGAAGTCCTGGCCACCGTCGGAGGTTGGATCGTCGATAAAGGGGGCGATGTCGAGCACGGGCAGCGAGGACATGCTGCCAGCCTATTGGGATGAGCGTAGGCTGATCCCCATGACCGACCTGGCCCTCCCATGGGACAACACGTTCACCGCGGAACTTCCCGCCGACCCGATCGAGGGCCCATCGCTACGGCAGGTGACTGCCGCGGCGTTCAGCCGGGTGGCCCCAACCGGAGTCGCGGCGCCAGAAATGATCGCGTGGGCGCCGGAAGTGGCGAAGCTACTCGGCATCTCGACCCAACAGATGGAAACACCCGAGATGTTGGAGGCGCTTGCGGGCAATCGAGAACTTCCGGGGATGGAAACTTTTGCCATGAACTACGGCGGTCATCAGTTCGGAAACTGGGCTGGGCAACTTGGCGACGGTCGTGCGATCGCCCTGGGCGAGCTCCTAACCCCAGACGGATCGCATCAAATGCTGCAACTCAAAGGCGCGGGTCCGACACCGTACAGTCGCCGAGCAGACGGTCGTGCTGTACTTCGGTCGAGCGTCCGCGAATACCTTTGTAGTGAGGCGATGCATTTCCTTGGTGTGGCAACCACCCGAGCCCTCAGTCTTGTCCGGACCGGTGATGACGTTGTGCGAGACATGTTTTACGACGGCAATTCTGCACCTGAGCCGGGTGCAATTGTGTGTCGAGTAGCGCCCTCGTTCATTCGATTTGGAACCTTTGAGCTACCGGCCTCCCGCGGCGATCACGACACGTTGAGGGCTTTGGCCGATTACACGATTCGCCATCACTTCGCCGATCTTCCCGACGCTTCCGCACCGACGGTCGAGACCTACCTGGCCTGGTTCGACCGAATCTGCCAGACGACCGCCCAGCTGATGATCGATTGGATGCGAGTTGGCTTTGTGCATGGCGTGATGAACACCGACAACCTTTCGGTCCACGGAGTGACGATCGACTACGGGCCCTACGGATGGCTTGAGGACTTCGATCCCGGTTGGACCCCCAACACGACCGACGCCCACATGAAGCGTTATCAGTACGGCAATCAGCCCGGCATCGCGCAGTGGAATCTGGTTCGGCTGGCCAACGCCATCTACCCGCTGATCGAAGACGTCGCCCCATTGCAAGCCACATTGGATCGCTTCGCCGACGCGTTCACCGACGGCAACCGACAGGCATGGGGCCAGAAACTCGGATTCTCCGACGCATCGACAGACGACGACGAGCTGTTCGAGTCGCTCGGTCAGCTCCTCATGGCGGCCGAGACTGACATGCCGATCTTCTACCGTCGGCTCAGCCAAGTTGACCTAGGCTCCCTGGGCGAGACGATCCCGGCACCACTGCTCGATGCCTATTACCAGCCCGACCAGGTCACTCCAGATCTTGCGGGAAAGGTGCTTGGGTGGCTTCGCCAGTGGGCCCAACGCGTCGATGGTTCTCCCGACGTAGAGCTCATGGACTCAGTGAATCCGAAGTATGTGTTACGTAACTACATCGCCCAGATCGTGATTGACGCAGCTACCGAGGGGGACTACTCGGTCCTGGCTGAGGTTCACAATGTGCTGCGCGACCCCTACGGCGAGCAGCCGGGAAACGAGCGGTGGGCCGAGAGACGTCCCGAATGGGCGAGAAGTCGACCCGGCTGCTCGATGCTGAGTTGTAGCAGTTAGCACCGCTCTGCTACATCGTCTCAACGGGGTCAGACCCCTTCCGACCCGAAGGGGTCTGTCCCATTCATTGACATCGCGGGTCAACGTTTCAGCCGTGACAGGTCTTGTATTTCTTTCCGGACCCGCAGTGGCAGGGATCGTTACGACCCGGTGTGTCTGGAACGCCTGCGTTCTCGGCGATTGCTGTGCGCACCGACGCAGCTCGAATGGGATCTCGGTGGCCGGTGAGAGCGGCTTCTACCCACTCGGGTGAGCCCGGTTCAGCACCGTTCATCTTCTCCGCCACCGTGGGTGCTGGAACGAGAAACACCGCCGCGCTCGAGGTCGAGCGAACCTGGTGTTTCCATGCGTCACTGAGTTCGGGCAAATCGGCTTTGAGAACGCCCTCGCCCAAAGGGTCGAGCAACACAACATCGTTCTTTCGGACCTCGCAGACCCAGCCGAGGGCGTGGCCAAGCTGACTATCGGCCATTCGGTGAGCCGAGCTGGTTGGCCAATCGCCGGGATGCACACCGTCGTCGGCGATGAATACCAACGCGGCGTACGGGCTGACCATTTCGCGGACGAAGGCTCCGCACGTGGCTGTCTTTCCGCTGCCGGCGGGTCGGATGTTCTGCATGCCGTTTAGTCTATGCGGCTGCCGCGTTTGGTCGAGGGAGGAACCCGCTAGACAGGAAACGACTGCGGTGTGCTCTCTGTGACTTCGCGAGTGTCGTCATCGATAACGACCGTCACGGGGTCACCCTCGACCGAAATCGTGGTCTCCTGGTGGGTCATCGCTACCTGGATCCGTGTGCCGTTCCGGAAGAGAAGGAACGTGAGCCCCGTCCAGGCAGTCGGCAGCCGCGGAGCGAACCGAATGGGGGAGTCTCCGTTGTCCGCGCCCGAATCATAGAAGCCACCAAATCCATAGACCGCCCCAGCCCAAGCTCCGCCGGCGTTGGCGATGTGAACGCCATCGGATGCGTTTCGGTGGGTGTCGGCGAGATCGACGAACAGCGACTCTCGGTAATAGTTGAGCGCCAGGTCGAGGTGGCCGACTTCGGCCGCCATGATCGACTGCACGCAGGCAGATAATGAACTGTCGCCGGTTGTGATCGGATCGTAGTAGTCGAAATTGCGACGCTTCTGTTCGAGCGTGAATTGACTGCCTCGAAGGAAGTTGGCCAACACAACATCGGCCTGCTTGAGCACCTGGTATCGATAGATCACCAGTGGATGGAAGTTGAGAAGCAGCGGATACTTGTCGTCGGGAACGCCCTCGAAGTCCCAGGGTTCAAGCGAAAGGAAGGCGTCATCCTGAGGGTTGATACCCAGCTCTTCGTCATAGAGCACGAACATCGCGTCGGCTGCTCGCTCGAACTCGTCGAGTTCGTGTTCTTCGAGACCAATTTTCCTGGCGAGCGATTCGTATGCCTCGGGCATGCGCGTCATAAGCTCTCGGCACACGCCCGCAGCGAATCGAAGGTTGAAGCGCGCCATGACGTTGGTGTAGGTGTTGTCGTTCTTAACGGCGGTGTATTCGTCGGGACCCGTGACACCGTGGATATGGAACAGACCATCGCTGCCGTAGAAGCCAAGGTCGGCCCACAGCCGGGCGGTCTCGGCCAGTATCTCGGCCCCCTCGTCGCCCAAGAAGTCCCAGTCGCCCGTCGCATCGACATAGCGTTTAATCGCAAACGCAACGGCAGAGTTGATGTGATACTGAGCGGTGCCAGCCGCATAGTAGGCCGAGGCTTCTTCGCCGTTGATGGTTCGCCACGGGTACAACGCTCCCTGCTGGCTCAGCATTACAGCGCGGCGCCGAGCGGCGTCGAGCATCTGCCAGCGAAATCGAAGCAACTTCCGAGCGGTTTCCGGCTGGGTATAGGCGAGGAACGGGATGACGTATACCTCGGTGTCCCAGAAGTAGTGGCCCTCGTACCCGTCGGCAGTCACGCCTTTTGCAGCTATGCCCTGCTCCTGGGTGCGGGCTGACGCCTGTGCCAATTGGAACAGATTCCAACGAATCGCTTGTTGTGCCGCTGCGTCGCCATCGATTTGAACATCACTGAAGCGCCAGAACTCGGTGAGCCATTGCTCTTGTTCTGTTTCCAGCGCCGCGGTGCCGTTCATAGCGGCTCGTTGCAGCGTTCGTTGGCAACGATCGGCGAGTTCGGTCGCGGGCACACCCGTGGAACTGTGGTAACTCACAAACTTTTCAATGCGAATCGTTTTCCCGACCTCGCCTTCGATGGTGAAAACGGTTTTGGCCTGTTGTTCCTCCACCACGGTGTCGACGTATCGATCGCAATCGGTGTCGAGAATGTGTCGATAGCCCGCAGCGACGGTCATCCGACTGTTGGTACAGCGGTAGCCGAGAACGACGTCGTCGGCATCACGCCGTTGGACCCGGGGCTGCAGCACCTGGTGATCGAACTTGCGAGCTTTGCGAGGATCCTGTCCTTCGCCCAGCGCCGCAGCTTCCACCTGATACTCGTCTTGCCCATCCTGCCGGTTCATCAACTGGCTGGAGATGACCACCGGAGCCGAGTCATCTAGAAGGGTCACCTCGAAGGTAAGGACAGCGAGGTGGCGATGTTCAAAGCTCACCATTCGCTCGCTCTTCACATGAACACGCTTGCCAGCAGGGGTGCGCCAGATCAGATCGCGAGTCAGCTTTCCGGTGCGAAAGTCCACGGTGCGTTCATAGGTTTGTAAATCGGCGTTCGAGAGCAGCAAGGGCTCATCGTCGACGTACAACTTGATCAGCTTGGCGTCCGGCACGTTCACGATGGTCTGGCCGACCTCGGCGAAACCGTAGGCGGATTCGGCATGGGAGATTGGCCACGTCTCGTGGAACCCGTTGAGAACGGTGGCGTGACTATGGGCCTGCCGACCTTCTTCGGGGTTGGCTCGCATTCCTATGAATCCGTTGCCGAGGGCAAAAAGGGTCTCGGTCAGTCCGAGGTCTTTGGTGCTGTACTCGCGTTCCACTAGCTTCCATGGATCTACGGGAAACCGGTGTTGGGGCAGTTCCTGAGGTGCTTGTTCAGCCTTCATGAATCTCTATCGGCAGCTTGGGTCACGACGTTCACAAGTTCGCCCAGATCGTCGACGACAACGTGTGCGCCGTGGTCGATCAGCGATTGAGCTCCGGTGCCACGGTTGACCCCGATGACCAGCCCAAAGTTGCCAGCTCGGCCGGCGGCGACGCCCGACACGGCATCTTCAAAAACAACGGTCCGGGCAGGGTCGACGCCCAGTTGGCTGGCGCCCAGCAGAAACGCATCTGGAGCGGGCTTTCCGGGCAGGCCCCGTTCAGCGGAGACCACGCCATCAACGATCACCTGGAAGCGCCCGCCGTACCCGGCGCCGGCTAGTACGGGTACCGCATTCTTGGAGGAAGAGACGATGCCCTGCGCGACCTCAAGGGAATCAAGGGCATTGAGGAGTTGATCCGAACCGGGGTACGGCTCGATTCCGTCCCGTTCGATGATCTTGTTGAACTCGCTGTTCTTTCGATTTCCAAGAGCGCAGACGGTGGACGGGCCCGGTTCGTCGCTGGGGTCTCCATCGGGAAGCGTTATGCCTCGGCTACTGAGGAAGGATCGCACGCCGTCGTAGCGAGGTTTTCCATCGACATATTCGTGGTAGTGCGCAACGGTGAAGTCGCTTCGGTCCTCAACACCGTTGCCATGCTCGGTGAGGTACCAGTTGAACAGTGAAGCCCATGCCTGTTCGTGCACGATGGCGGTTGGGGTGACTACGCCGTCGAGGTCAAAAAGCACGCCGTCGATTGAGGTCCAGAAGTGCGCGTCGAACGGGTTGCCAAGCATGTGGAGAGGGTAATCCTAAACGGCGATGCTCCTGCTCAATTGGTGGTGGGCCAGCTGAGGATCCGGGTTTGAGGAAACTGCTAGCTGGCGTTGAAGTCGACGATCGCATTGCCGAACGGGTCGTTGTCGCCATTCATGGCCTTGGTCCACGCTCGGGCGACATAGTTGCCTGCCGGAAGGGCTCGTCCGCCGTTGCGGTAGTTCCAAACCGTTACTTGGTCGCCTCGATCCTTCACTTCCACACGGTTCAGGAAGAACTTGCTTTGCAACGCCCGGGTGGTCTCGTTCCAATAGCGATTGGTGTCGGCGTTTCGGATCACGAGATTGACGTGGCTCACGCCCTTGCCGGCGGTTGCCCAGCCCTCGATGAGGGGCGTCTTGCCCGTTCGTTGACCTGGCGTCGGTGAGGTGATGATGGTCGTGGGGCCAGCCTTGTTGACCGACGGTATGCCGCCGGCGGGAGGATTGGCGGGCGGCACGGGAGCGGGTGGAGGATTTCCGCCATCTTTGACGATGTCGACGCGATCCAGGATTACTCCATCGGCATCGATCATTTCGATTGTCATCGCGGTGGGCGTGGCCTTACCGCGCAGCGCTCCATAGCGCAGCAGATGCAATGACTTGCGGTCCGGGTGGGTCCAAGGAGCGCCTCTATTGAGCCCCGCACCGCCAGTGCCGGTGATGATGTACGGGATGTTGCCGATCTTTAGGCGCTCATAGACGTGGTGGTGGCCCGAGAAGACTGCGTCGATTCCCCACTGCTCGAAGGGCCAGCGGAACGCGTTGAACTGGCCGAAGCTTCCGTAACCGCCAAAGTGGTGAGTCACGATCTTCCACGGGGCATCCGAGGCTGCTGCTGCGGTTCGCAGCCATTGGGCCTGCTTAGAGTCAACCTTGTTACCGTCAGGCTCAAGGTAGTAATCGTCCAGAACGAACAGGTGAACGTTTCCTTTGCGGACGTCGTAGTACCGACCATTCCCGGGCAGTTTGAAATAGTCATTCCACGCCCCGAAGCAGCCGTTGATGTCGCATGCGAGCATCGGCGTGCCCGGGTGGCCCCAGTCGTGGTTGCCGAGCGCGGGAAAGAAGGTGCGATTGTCGATGAACTGCCCGTAGAAATTGCCGACCTTGGCCTGCAGGACCTCGGTGGTCTGTGCGTTGACACCCGTGTACACGTTGTCTCCGGTGGTGGCGACAAAATCAGGGTTCCAGCTGCGGATCAGATTGGCCACCCGACCCTCGGGTCCATTGTTCTTTCCGTAGTCACCCACGACACCGAAAACGGTCTGGGACTGTGCTCCCACCAGCTGGGGAGCTTGAGTGAGGAGCGTTGCGCCAGCAGCAAGGCCAGCAGCCCGCTGAAGGAAGACGCGCCGTGTGGAGCGTTCGGACGTGGTTGTGCTTGTTTGCTTCATGTTCCCACCGTTTGGTATGCATCGCCCGAAGGCACCGCACAGGGTAATCAAAGAATACGTTCAGTGACACTCTAAGGTTGGGGTTTGTTTGTGCGGCTACTTGCACGGGCGAGTCGTGTGGTTGTTGCCTTCTCGCCTACTGCTATCGATACAGCGGCCGATAGTGCAATCATGGTGCGCGTGCGTCGGATGGTTCGAAGAAGCCTGATCATTGCTGTTCTCAGCATGTTGTTTGCGACCGCTCTGGCAGCTCCTGATGCGCTGGCTGAACCCGACCCACCGGCAACGTTCCAGGCCGAGACCGATCAGCCGGTAGATCACCGCACCCGCGGCATGAGCGCATCGGCCCGCCTGTTCGGTGCCGACAGCGAAGAGCTTTTGGTCGGTCACGCCGATGTGCTTCGTTTGTATTGGGCGTTCTTTAACCGCGACCCCGATAGCGATGGTGCCAACTATTGGATCGCTCAGTTCGACGAGGGAGCCACCCTCGACGACATCGCGTTCTCGTTCGCGGGCTCCGAGGAGTTCACCAACACCTACGGCGACACGGTCGATCGGCAGTTCGTCAAGATTGTCTACCGCAACGTCCTCGGGCGCTCTCCCGACACCGAGGGATTCAACTACTGGGTGGGTCTCCTGGCCGAGCCAGCGGTTTCACGGGTGGACGTTGTTCGATGGATTTCCGCTAGCTCAGAGTTCATCGGTGCACATCCCTATCGTCGGCCGTCGGTGGCGGAGGCCCTCGTCGGCTCCCCGGAAATGGCTGTCGCTGTCGACGTTCTGGAGTCCCTTGCCGCTCAGCGTCCAACCGCCGGCCTGCCCGCTGACCGCTCGGCCGAGTTGATGGCCGCCGTTGATCGGGTGCAAAAACGGTTCGGGCGGTTTAGCTCGGTGACTCCGCTGGAGGACTGTGAACGTTCCGATCGGACGGCCACGTGTGCGGTTGCGATGACAGAGGTCGACCTTGGTCAAGATCTCCTGGTTTCGGTTGTCGGGGGTCAAGTTGTGGCAATCGACGAAGCTCAAGACCGCCGTATGTGGGCCGACGACGCGGTCCGGACCGCTGTCACCGGACGCAGCGTATTTGGGTCGCGAACATTGCCCAGTGCTGACCGCCAGTGGATCGAGGCCGGGACTCGCAGAATTTCGTCAGCTATCGGCACCGTGGGGCGGGTTCGTGTGAGCGCAGGTGAGTGCAACCTCAGCTCAATTCCGGGCAAGACCCCAGATGCGGAGGCCATCGACCGGGTTGGTTGTGCCTATCTGGCATCGGGCCCCACCTACCAGGTGGAGCTCGAAGCGGTTTCACACGATGGAGTATTCGCCGGGCTTCATGTGGTTGTGCCTCGTCGGTACACCGAAACGGGCTTTGGCCCGTATGCCACCGTCGGCTCGGGATCGAGCCAAGTGACCCTTCATCACCCGGCCAACCGGGTGGAACGGATCGGATTTCACGAGTCGGGCCACGACGGCTCCCAGCAACAGAACGCGCTGCCCACCGATGCGGTCGTGATGACGATGGAGACCCGCAACCGAGGAAACCAATCTCGCTCTGCGGCCGATATCGCCGTCCACCCGACAGACATCATTCGGGCACCGGTAACCGGAACGGTGTTGCGGGCCGGCACCTACACGCTGTACTGCCGTCATACGGACCACTTTCT
Organism: uncultured Acidimicrobiales bacterium; assembly: GCA_938029215.1. Lineage (GTDB taxonomy): Bacteria > Actinomycetota > Acidimicrobiia > Acidimicrobiales > SZUA-35 > JABDIY01. The sequence continues at coordinate 29,328 of CALHFG010000022.1, forward strand.
GGTGATCGAGCCTGACAGTCGGCCTGGATATCAGGTGAAGGTGCTGCACTTCGAAGGTCTGTCGGTGGCCAAGGGCGACCGGGTGGTAGCGGGCAAGACCCAGGTGGGGACACACGTGCGCAAGCTGCCCTTCGAATCGCAGATCGACAAGTCCACCGCAGACCCCTCAAACGGACACATTCACATCGAGGTCGTTGACCCGAGCATTCCGGACCGTCCCTCCGGTGGCGGATGCTAGGACGCGGAATCGGCCGAAGGGGTCGATGTCGCCGCTATCATGGTCGATTCTCGTGAACCCTCTCGATTCAGCTTCGTATCCATCAGAGCAGTCCTCGGCGGACAAAATAACAGTGGCAGAGACCCTCGAAGGGCCCTTTCTCTACCGGTGGCAGGTCGACGCGCTCTCTAGCTGGCTGCGTTGCGGACGCCAAGGAGTCATCGAAGCCGTTACCGGATCGGGCAAAACCAATGTCGCGATCGCAGCGGCCGAGGATGCCATCCGGCGGGGCCTGTTCGTCCTTGTGGTCGTGCCCAGCCGGGTACTCATGGAGCAATGGAGCGAGCGCCTCGGTGCGGCGATGCCCGAGCTCACCATCGGACGGCTTGGTGACAGTGGTACCGACCGACCGCCCGACTGTGACATCTTGGTCACCACTCGGCACAGCGGGGCGAGCCGTCGGCCGGTGCCGCCCGATGGGAAACAGGGTCTGCTGATCGCAGACGAGTGTCACGGTTTCGGTGGCAAGGTACTCCGCAAGAGCCTGATGAAGGAATACACCGAGCGCCTCGGGCTTACGGCCACGCTGCAGCGGTCAGACGACGCCGTCGACACGCTTCTTCTTCCCTACTTCGGCGGTATCTGCTACCGCTACGGATTTGGTGAAGCTATCGCTGACGGCGTGTGTGCCCAGCCCCGGGTGGCATTTGTTGCCGTGCCCCTCACCGACTCTGAGCGAGCCGACTACATCGCCACCGAACAGACCCTGGTCGACTCGCGCCGAGTCCTGCGGGGTATCAAGGACATGCCGCAACAGCCCTTCGGTGCGTTCCTCGCTGCCGTTCAGTACCTGGCGGCGAACGACGGTGGCCCGCATGGAAAGGCTGCACACGATTACCTCGACGCGTTCGGCAACCGGCGCGAGATCGTGGCCAATAGCCAAGCCAAGTACGAAGCACTCGGGATCTTCGCAGATCCCATCAACGACAGCGATGGCTCGCTGCTGTTCACCGAGACGGTTCGAGCCGCTAACCATGCGATCAATCGGCTCGATCCCCACACAACGATTGAAATCATCACGGGCGAGACGCCCCGTCGTGAACGAGAGCAAATCCTCAGCGACTTCCGTGAGCAACGGCTTCGAGCCGTAGCGGCGCCCAAGGTGCTCGACGAAGGTGTTGATGTTCCCGACGCAAACCTTGGCATTGTGGTGAGCGCAAGTCGCACTCGCCGTCAGATGATCCAGCGAATGGGTCGAATCCTCCGCCGCAAGAAGGAGGGGTCCGGCGCTCGCTTCGTGATCATCTTTGCCAGCGACACCATGGAAGATCCGACCGCGGGCGCAGATGCCGACGGCTTCGTGGGTGAGATTCAGGAAATCGCCGAAGACGCTCGGGTGTTCTCTCCCGATACCTATCCCGACATCGCTCCGTTCCTCGACTTCTCTGGGCCCGAGAAGGTCAATGAGCCAAACCGAATCGGACCGCTGTCACCAACGCAGGACCTTCTCGAGGCGTTTCAGTTGGCGGACCCGGGCGAGCGGTACGCACTGGCACACTTCGTGCCGTGGAACGAGGACTACACCGAGAGCTTCGCCGAGCTTATTCCTGCCGACGAGACCTTCGCCGCCCTTCCCGAGGAGCGCCGTCCGTATCGTGAACTCGATCTCACGAACCTGCCTGAGGTTCTCCAGCCCAAGAAACGCAAAAAGGAAAAGAAGCTCTCCACTGGCGAAGCACCACTTCGAATGGTGCAGACTTCGGACGGATTTGCCTTGCAGTGCCTTGGTTGCGGAACGCTCTCAGAGAGCACCCCGTTCAAATTCAAGGTGATGGAGCAGACCGTGCAGTGTGATTGCCAGGGTTGACGGACCTGTCTGGGGCGTGTCAGATGAGGCTGAGCGAGTAGGTCACGTTGGCGATCGCCTCTGGCCTCGTCATGTTCGGCTCAGTTCCCGCTTCGGCGCTCGCCATGGTCACCCGGCACACTGCGAGTGACCGACCCAGTTTCACCAGATCACAGTCAACTACCACGGTCGGACCGACGGGACGTCGCAGAAACTCGATCGAAAGGCTGGTGGTGACGGCCAACGCCGCATCGCCAAGATGAGCCAGAATGATCGAGTAGGAAGCTGTGTCTGCGAGATGCATGAGCGTCGGGCCGCTCACCGTTCCGCCCGGGCGTAGGTCCTCCTCTTTCACCGGGTGTCGGAGCCGGCAGAACGACGGCTCTAACCGCTCGAGGCGTTCGGGGGAGAATCGGTCGGCCGCATCGGGCCAAACCGAGAGCATGAACGCGTGAAGGTCGCGAGCGTTGAACACCAGTTCATCAGGTCCAGCCATCGACGCACACTAGTCCGATGCTCTGCCTGGGCGGAAAGAGCGTTATGACAGCCTTGTTACCTACCCGAAGGTAACCAACGCGAATGTCGCGTGTTCGACTGGATCCCGCCTAGCGTTTCTTGCATGAATCGCCGAACAAAGATCATTGCGTCCATCGGACCTGCCTCCGACGACGAGGCAACGCTGAAGGACATGATTGAGGCGGGCATGGACGTTGCCCGAATCAACCTCTCGCACGGCACGCTCGAAGACGGCCTTGAGCGGTACCGCCGTATTCGCACCGTGGCCGAGACCAGCGGCAAGAACGTTGCGATCATGGCCGACCTGCCCGGCCCCAAGGTTCGGCTCGGACTCTTTGAAGAGAAGCGGCATTTGGGCACCGGCGAGGAGGTGTACCTCACCCCTGGCACGGGTCCGTCGGTGAAGGACACCCTGACCGTCGACTACCCATCGTTGCTGCAAGACATCCATCTGGGCGACAAGCTCATCGTCGGTGACGGATCGGTCATTTTCCGGATCACCGGATCCAAAGGCGACCGTCTCGTTGCGAATGTGGAATACGGCGGCAGTGTCATGGGGAAGCCCGGCCTGCATATTCCGTCGGAACGGCTGAAGATCGCCACCCCAACAAACGAAGATCTTCGCCTTCTCGACGCGTTCGTTACCGCCGGCATCGACATGGTCGCACTCAGTTTTGTGCGCTCGGCTCACGATGTTCGCCGAGTTGGCACCGAACCAGCACCCCGGGGACCGTTGATCGTGGCAAAGATCGAAACCAAGGCCGCAGTCGAGAACCTTGACGGGATCATCCTGGCCTCCGGAGCTGTCATGGTGGCCCGAGGCGACCTCGGGGCAGAGTGTTCGCTGCACGAACTGCCGCATCTTCAGAAAGACATTATCGCCCGATGCATTGCGCTGGGCCGCCCCGCAATCACTGCTACCCAGATGCTTGAATCGATGATCTCGGCTCCGGCACCCACCAGGGCCGAAGCATCCGATGTTGCCAATGCAGTCTTTGACGGAACTTCTGCGGTGATGCTGTCGGCGGAGACCGCCGTCGGTCAAGACCCCGCGAACGTCATTGCCACCATGGCCCAGATCGCCCAGCGGGCAGACGAGGAGTTCGACTACGAAGGTTGGGCTCACCAGATCAAACGCGACCGCCTGATCGAGCCGCAGTCGGTCGACTCCGCAGTCACCGATGTGATGACGATGGCCACCTGGCGCGCCGCCATGGAGATGGGGGTCAAGACAATCATCTGCATCTCCCGCAGCGGGTTTACCGTCCGCGCCATCGCTCGGTTCCGCCCCAAGGCCCAGATCCTCGGTTTCAGTCCGGAGGAGCGCACCGTAAAGCAACTGGCGATGAGCTGGGGGGCAACCCCCATCAAGATCGACCGGATCGAGAGCAACGACGAGTCCGTTGCCAACGTGCTGGCCATCGCAAAGGACCAGGGACACGTTCGATCCGGTGACGTCGTCGCAGTCTTGGGCGGGTCCAGCGCCACGATTGGCGCAACAGACACACTCCGTATGGTGCGCTGTCCATAAGTCACCATTTGCGGTGTGCCGCCCGACCCGTAACCATCGGGTCGAGAAGTAAGATCGTGGGTGATGGCACCCATATCGAAGCGGTTCAGTTCTGGGTTCGGTCGTCGCGGGCTTTTGCGAGATCGTCTTGCTGAGGCGCGTAGCCGCTACAAGGGCGACGACGACAAGGTTGCCTGGATTCTGAGTGGAGGTGGGGTTCTCGGTTCGGTTCAGGTGGGAATGATTCGGGCGCTCCACGAGGCCGATATTCGGCCCGACATCATTACCGGCTGTTCGGTCGGCGGGATCAATGGAGCTGCGTACGCCGCCGACCCAACATCGGCCGGAGTCGATCGTCTGGTTCGGCTTTGGAGCAACCTGGCCGACGGAAACCCCGAGCTGATGCCGAAGAGTTTGCTGCCACTCATGGCCCAGATGGCGATGAAGAAGGAGAGCATTCACGACCCGCAACTGCTCGAAGACCTGTTGCGTGAAGAGCTCCCGGCCCGCACGTTCTCTGAACTGTTGGTGCCGTTCGCCTGTGTGGCCACCGATGCTCATCAGGCCTCGGCGCACTGGTTCGAGACCGGTCCGCTCATCCCGGCACTGATGGCATCAGCAGCCTTGCCAGCGGTCTACCCACCGGTGGCCGTAGATGGCAAACTGCTGTACGACGGCGGCGTCGTGAACGAGCTTCCGCTGGATTGGGCGGTGGCTAACGGAGCACGGACCCTCTACATTCTGCAGGTTGGCCATCTCGACCCTCGGCCGCTGCAGCCGGAAAAGCCCTTTGACTCGTTGATGCATGCGTACTGGACCGCTCGGGTGCAACGGGTCGAGGAAGATCTCGCGGAGATATCCGATGGATGCGAGATCATCCGTTTGCCGGCAGGCGGCTCGCCTCGTGTTCGGTTTGACGACTACAGCCAGGGTCGAGAGCTGATGAGCGCTGCGTATGAAGCGACCCGAACCTTCCTGCAGACCGGGCAGGCCGAGGACCCCTCGGTCGGACCTACGTCGAGCTTCTAGGGAACGCCACGTCCGGTCCGCCGGTACGATCGGCCCTGTGACAAATCTCAACTTGGGGACCAGCGGTCCACCCGAAACTGTTCTGCCTCAGGTGATCGTCGAGATCACCTCGCGGCTCGATGAGGCACTCGCTCTCGCCGACGTCGACGAGCGGCGAGAAGCGATTTCTTCCATCGTGGCCGATCATCCCCGTTACCTCGATGGATGGGCTCGTCTCGGAGAGCTGGGTCGACACCCCATTGAGCGATACGCAGCGTTCCGGGTCGGCTATCACCGCGGTCTCGACACCCTACGCCAGAACGGATGGCGCGGTTCCGGCTATGTGCGCTGGGAACATCGGACCAACCAAGGATTCCTCCGGGCTCTCCACGGGTTGCACACCGCGGCGATCGAAATCGGTGAGGCCGACGAGGCGGAACGCACCGCGGTGTTCTTACGCCAACTGGATCCGGCATGGCCCCCGTCCGAGCTGGGCTGAGCCGTCGACCACCGGTAGCCGGGGCGGTCCTCGCTGGGGGAGCGTCGCGCCGTTTTGGCAGCGATAAGGCACGTGCAGAAACCCCGTGGGGACCGTTGGCTGGGGTAGCGATCGCCGCCCTTCGTGAAGCTGGCCTGGACCCGGTGGTGCTGTTGGGTGGGTCGGGGGAGCTCTCGGCTCAGCTTGCTGTTCCTGTGGTTCCTGACCGTCTGCCGGGAGAGGGGCCCCTGGCGGCACTTAGTACCGCTCTGTCGTGGGCATCCGGGGTCAGCCGAGTCCTGGTGATTCCGTGTGACATGCCTGGGATCACCGCTGGAGTCCTTCGCTCCCTACTCGTTGCAGGAGATAACGCCACCGCGTCGGTCGCCTCGTTGGATGGCCAACCGCATCCGATCATCGGCTGTTGGCCAACATCACGCGCCGGTGCCGTTCTGGCGCTCGTGCGGTCGGGTGAACGGCGAATGAATGCGGCGCTAGAGACCGGCCCGTTTGTCCTTGTCGACGTGCCATCGAAGCTCGTGGCCGATGCCGATGACCCCGCGGAACTGGAACGTCTGCTCAATCCGGACGGTCCGGCCTAGAATAGGGATCTTGCATCAGCCGATAACAACTGCCGCTGACCTTGATGCCTTCCTCGAACGGGCGCTCAAGGGCGATCGCTACGCCATCGATACCGAGTTCCATCGGGAGAAGACGTTCTTCCCCAAGGTGGCGTTGGTCCAGATGGCAACCGAGGATGAGTTGGTGCTTATCGATCCGCTTGAGGTCGACCTTGCACCGCTCGCCAGTCTGCTCGACTCAGACCGTCAGTGCATTATGCACGCCGCATCTCAAGATCTGGAGGTCATGCTCCGTTCGTGCGGTGTTTTGCCACGCCGACTGTTCGATACGCAGATCGCAGCAGGATTCCTGGGGTTGGCGTCGGCGTCGTTGGCCACGTTGCTTAGTCGCTATCAGGGGGTCCAACTGGCGAAGGCCGACCGCCTGACCGACTGGTTGCGGCGCCCTCTCACCGAGGATCAGTTGAACTACGCGGCGAGCGATGTGGAGTTCCTGCTCTCGACCGCAGACAAACTTCTGGCCGAGCTCTCCGAACGCGGTCGAATCGAGTGGGTCGAGGCCGAGTGCCGAAACATGCTGAGCACTGCGACCTATAAGCGAACGCCGGCGGAATCGCTTCGTCGGATCAAGGAGGCCCGATCGCTCAAGGGTCGTGCGTTGGCAATCGCGCTCCAGTTGGTGGCGTGGCGCGACGAACGAGCAGCCACGATCGATTCTCCCGTCCGTTCGGTACTCAGCGACATCGCCTTGGTCGGAATCGCTCAGCGGGCACCAAAGACGCACGAAGAACTCAAAGCCATCCGCGGCGTTGACGGTCGCCACACCGGCGGATCGGTCGGACCGGCAATTCTCGAAGTCGTGAAGGCCAGCCGCAACCTTGAACCACCAGCGCCGTTGAAGACTCGGGGGAGCGAATTAGACAAGTCGCTGCGACCTGTTGTCTCCCTCGTGACCTCCTGGGTTTCCCAGGTTGCCAGAGACGCAGATCTCGATCCTGCCGCGCTGGCAACCCGCGGCGATGTCGAGAGCTTCTTGACCGAGGGCAGTGGCAGCCGTCTCGATGAAGGTTGGCGCAATGAGCTGATCGGGGGGCCAATTCAGATGCTGGTTCGCGGCGAGGCCGCCATCGCTTTCGATGGTTCGGGTGGACTCGTTCTGGAACAGCGAAGCAACCAGGCCCTGTAACGCGACAACCAGGGGCTCTTGAGTATCAGGTTGTTGGCTGCCAAACGGCTGCCATGAGGTACGGCGAGCGCGAAGGCTAGTCGTCGTCGTCACCGACGAGGGCAGCCTCGTCAGTCACGGGAAGATCGAATGGATCGTCATCGAGGCGGTCAAAGAGAGACTCGATGTTGTCGTTGTGAACTGTCTGCTTGAGGGCACGAGCTTCCTCGTACCTGCGGTGGCGCCCTTTTTTCACGCGTCACTCCTTACAACTCTTGATGCACGGTGCAAATTCATCGCACTGGGTCCTCCATTGTAGGCCATAGGAGTGCCTGTAACGAACCAGGGCCCGAGCAAATCCCGCCGGTGAGAGAGCGAAATGGGTGATTCGGCCTAGTGCAGCGAACCGAATGCCGAAAAAGTGGTGAATTGCTACAAAGAGTGGTCGTCGGGTCGACCAATGCCACGACCGTGATGGCCCGGGGCCCTCATTCTCGTCAAATTCAGTGATTTGTGGCGACGAGCCGCAGAATGCTGGCGAGTCGGCGGCAGTATGGAATGCTGTGTCGCGAGTCCTCACCTTCCTACGCTCGCTAGCGCCAGAACAGAACCTGAGTCGACTTCTCGTGGCCTCGGTTGCGTTGGGATTGCTCGTTGGCGTGTTCGTCTCGGTGCTCGAGTGGTTCACGCTGCAGTTGCTCCTGGGTACGGTCACAGAACTGCCGCTTTGGGCGGCCGCGTTTGCTCCGTTGGTGGGCCTGGGGATTGCGACGCTGACCTTGCGAACCATTGGCGGAGGCATAACGCCGTCGACCTCCGATGAGTACATCCGGGCCTACCATCAACAAGCTCCCTATCTGCGTGGACGGGATCTGATGCCCCGCCTGATTTCGGGTATGGCAACGATTGGTCTGGGTGGTGCGGTTGGCCTTGAGGGACCCGCCATCTACTCGGGCTCGATGGGCGGTCTGCGCATCGCCCGCGGCTTTCGAAACTGGCTGGGAGCCGACAACGCCCGTGTTCTCCTGACCGCCGGTGCTGCGGCGGGCGTGGCCAGTCTGTTTCAGGCACCCGCCACCGGTGTCGTGTTCGCCCTCGAGGCGCCCTACCGAGATGACCTCGCACACCGAGCCCTCCTGCCGTCACTTCTGGCCTCGGCTGCGGGCTACCTCTCGTTCGTCTCGATCCCGTTGGTCGAGGCACGCTCGGTACTCCCGTTTGCGTTTGACTCAGGGATTGGCAGCGCGCAACTTGTCGGTGCCGTTTTGCTCGGCCTAGGCGCCGGCTTCGGTGGTCGGGCCTACTCCTGGTGTGTGCGAAAGGCCAAGGCGCTGGCAGCTGACTACTCGGCCGTCAACGCGGTGATCGCCGGTGGCGTCATCCTGGCGGGCCTTGCCGTGTTAAGCGACCAGGCGTTTGGCTCGCCATTGACGCTCGGCCCCGGACTCAATGTCGTCGAGTGGTTGCTCGAAGAAGACCACGCGGTATCGGCTGTAATCTTTGTCTTCATCATTCGGGCGGTCTCTACGTTTGTCACCGTTGGTGCTGGCGGCACGGGCGGTTTCTTTATTCCGTTGGCAATTCAGGGCGTGCTTTTCGGGTCGGTCGTTGGCACTGGTCTGGAGTGGGTCGGGATCGGGTCTGCCAACCAGAGCCTGTGGCCCGTGCTTGGGCTGGCGGCGTTCTTGGGTGCTGGGTACCGGACGCCGTTAGCTGCCGTCGTGTTCGTGGCCGAGTCGACCGGGGGCGGTGCCGTGGTGCCAGCCCTCGTCGCTGCTGCAGTTTCTCAGGTTGTGGCCGGGCCGTCGTCGGTGAGTACCGGACAGTTGATCGAACGAACCGGTCTTGTCGAAGGCAAGGCCAATAGCCCGGTCGCCAATGTCTTGAAGCCGATTCCTTTAAGCGTGCCCCCGGACACCACCGTCTATGAGTTCATCCACAACCTGGCGATCGGGCAGCAGGTGAAAACTGCACCCGTGCTGGACGGCAACACCTACCTCGGCCTCTGCACCGTGTCAGCTTGCTCGGGAATCGATAGAGATCTGTGGGGTGAAACCTTGGTTACCGATGTGATGGACGCTGACGCTCCCGTAGGATCCCCTACTTGGTACGTGCGTGACGCCATGGTTGCAATGCAGTCGGGAAACTACGACATGCTGGCGATCATCGCCGACGACGAAGTCTTTCTCGGTGTCGTCAGTGCGGAGGACATCGTCCGGCTCGAAGAAATTATCGAAGTTACTCGTTAGCGGCGCCGGAGATTCGCTGTTGGGCAGCGAGCACAAGTTTCTCTCGTAGGGCGGACACATCGGCGACGGACTCGACAATGTGGGGAGTCAACATGCCGCTTCGTTGGCCGAGCCGGCGGTTGGCACCTTCGCGGTCGCCGGCAATGTCGGGGACATCGATGAGGAGGTGCCCCACGCGGATGCCGTGGGCTCCGGCGCCACCTCGGGCGCCTGGATGTCGGAATTCGACCGGTCCAGCGGTGAGAACGCCTTCTCGGGGCCGTACCGGGAGCACATCGATGCCTTCGCTCCGGAGCGTCGCGAGAACGGCGAGAAAGATCTTGTGTTGCAACGAGGTGCGTCGATCGCTGAGATGAGTAAGTGCGAATTGGCTCAGTGGCCGGTTGCTTCGCGGAAGGAAATCCAAGAGCGGCTCATAGATCGCGCGGTCCTTGCTTCTCTTTGTTCGACGGATCGTTTGCGGGTCGCTCTTCCCTTTGATCGAACTGAGCGAGCGGATGTCGAGGTATCGGGCTGCGACTCTCGCTCGGTCGCGCGCCAGCATGGTTCTCTCGTCATCGAAGGAATCCCGCGTAAACGCCTTCACGTAGCTTCCCGACCGGACCAACTGGCTGAGCGTGTGGACGAGCAGCTGGTTCTCGGGCAGATTGAAGTCTCGATAGGGCGCTGCACACACGAACAGGTCGTCGGCGTTGCCAGCGGAGGCACGTGCGGTGATGGTGGAGTGCCATTGGATGGGCCCGATGACACTGCCAACGGTCCGCACTTCGGTGAAGTTCAGTCGGTTCTTCATGTATCGAATGATCTCGGGCATGCTCTCGAGGAGATGTCCGGCTTCGTCGCTGGTCAACATTTCGCGACCGACGAGATAACGGGCCGACGCGGGTGAGAGACCGAAGAGGGATCGGGTGGCCTCGACCGGGTGGAACGGTGCGCTCAGAAGTCTCCAGATCGCTTCGCTGGAAGACACTGCATCGGACTGGGGTGCAGCTGCCGTCGTCGTGTCGCCAGCGGCGACGGAGAGGCTCATACCACCAGTTCGACGCCGAGTACCTCAGAGATCGAACGTCGAGCCTCGCTCAGCTCGGGTGGATCGAACAGCGGCTCAATAATCTGATAGACCGCAGCGGCCTCTTCGTCCGACATTCCTTCGAATTGGGGAAGGAAGTATGCGTACAGAACCTCATACAGGGCTCGGCTCTTCGTGATTCCATCCTTGGCTCGACGCGTGATGTACTTGCCGGCGTCGATGTAGATAGCTGGCCCGAGGTCTTTGATGTCACGAAACTCCAACAGTGACGTCACGATCTTCGCCGGTCCGCTCAACAGTTGCTCATAGACCTCGGTGGGAGGGCACCCCACTTCAATGAAGGTGAAGCGACGCATCAACGCATACGACATGTCGAACAGTAGGTTCTTGTCGAGCATGTTCATAGTGGCGATGATCCGCCATGAGGCTGGAACCCGGAGGGGATCGGTATCGACCGGGGTTTCGCTGCCCTGGGGCACGATCGATAATGCCTTGCTCTGCCCGGCCCGCTTATAGGGAAGCACGACCGGAGAGCCGGAGAGAACGGTGAAGAAAGGACCGAAGGCTCGATCAAAGTTCGCCCGGTTCAGCTCGTCGATGATGAGCCAGGCTCCGCTCGAAATCGCTTCAACGAACAGTCCGGGCTTGAAGATAAGACCTTCGGCTGTTGGTTGGAATCCACCCACGGTCTCATAGGTCGTCCACTCCGACGATGCGGTGGTCGGCAGGTAGCCAGTTCCCATCATCGCTTTCTGAGCGATCTCGGCTGTTATGTAGGCGAGCGTTGTCTTGCCGGTTCCGGGAGGACCGGTAAGGATTACGTGCTTCTCCGCATCGAGTGCAGAAACAAGCTGTTCCACGACGTGCTCAGGCGGAATCAGGCCCTTATCGGCACAGGCGGCCTTGATGTTTGCGGCGGAGAAATCCATAGGTGTAATGAACTTCGGCCCAAATCCGGCACCGGTTTAGCTATTGGTAGGTCACGATATACGGCAGTGGTTCGACCGCATTGACCTGTCGAGGCGTTGCGGTGGGGAAGTCCTCATCGATGAAGTTCTTCCAGGCCCACCAAAGCTCCTGATCAGGTCCCGTGGGCGCCTCGAGCATGGCGTTCCACGTGCCGTACTTGGACCCCAGCGAGCCCTGTCCGTCAACGTGGATCACAACCGCGATCTCGGGCGGCGTCTTGACCAGCTCACGCTCGGGCAACATCCGAGTGTTGAACTGATGCAGAATGAGCACTTTCTGGGGCAGGTTTTCTTCGTGCACCAAGCCGGTGAGGTAGTCGATCACTGCGTTGATCTCGTCGGCTCCCACCGACCCGATCTGACGGAGGTGGCGCTGATCGGGTTTGAGTCGCCACTCCGGGTCCAGTGCCAGCCCTACGTTGGGGAGGCGCAGAAACTCTTCGTAGAGCTTGGCCTGGGTGACGAAGTCGGTCCGGCCCGGTTGGAGATCGAGAATGACCGAAACATCGTTGGCCATGGCGGCATCGATCCAGGGTCGAACGACTTCGATGTCCATCTCGTTGCTGTAGTCACCATCGTCGCCCGCTTGCGTGGCGGCCACCGTAACGATGATTTCGAACCCGGGGAGCGCCGGCGGCAGGCCTTCGGCGTTGTAGAGCTCGGCCCGCTCGCTCACCCGTTCTACGGCCCGTTCGGGGTCGGTTTCTCCAAGAATGCCCAGCCGGAAGGTGAGCGGGTTTCCGTAATAGGCGATAATTCGTCGATCGGGGAACACCTGGGTTCCGCCTCCGAACAGCTCGTTGTCCGACGCTGCCAAGTCGATCTGCCACTGCTCGGTAGGGGTGGGGTCTCCAGACAAGAAGACGTTGGTCCGACCGGCCAGCACGGCTCGGAGCTCGTCGACGTTCGCCGGGTTCGTCACAATGACCTCGCCGCCCCCGAGGACTACTGCTGGAAGGGAGCGATACGCGTCGGCTTCAGCGCCAGGGAGAAAGACGACGACCGGTCCGTCCTCGGTCGGGGCAACGCCCGAGGTCACGGGCTCAAAGGCGGGAACGGTGGGAGGGGGCAGTGTTGTGCTGGTTGTGGAGGTGGGTTCAGTGTCACCCGAATCATTGCTCGTCGTGCTCGTGGTGGACGGTTCGGCGGTTGTTGACGGTTCGGCCTCATCGGTCGAAGCGTCGGTTGTCGAGACTGCCGTCGTCGTTGTGGGCGATGTGGTGGTCGGCGCGACGGTTGTTGTTGGAATGGTAAGCGATTCGACGGCAAGGGATGCGAGGTCGGCCTCGGCTTCGGGGGACAGTCCGATCGTCTTCACCTCGGTGACTCCGAGCCGGGTCAGTTCCGTGCGTACTGCGGCGATATCGGTTGGGCTATCGATCGTCAAGAGTGGCGAGCCGAGAGACACTGCGGTCTCGGCCGCGAATCGGACGGCCGAGAGGTCATCGGCACCGAGTACCACCGCCACTGGCTGACAATCGAAAACGCGTTGGGACAGTTCGATCAAATCGGCGCTTGTGCCCTTCGGTGGCTCTCGGAGTTCGAGGGAGCGAACCTCGGGCGAGCAAGCCTCGGTGGTCGTGGTGGTTTCGGCCGCCACCACATCGTCTCCGTCACCGTCGGACGTCGATGGGTTGGCCGATTCGTTGTTGGCCAGGGTGCACGCCGACATGACGAGCAGTAGGGCTGCGGTGGCCATTGGACCGGCACGTCTCATCCCATCAGTTTCCTACAGCGAGTGGCTGGCGAGGGTGATGGCAGGGCTCAATCGGCGAGAAGTCGCGCCGCTTTCTCGACCGCTCGCCGTGCCGCCTGGATCGACTTGTCGAGCTGTGGTCGCCCCTGGTATCCCTGCTCACTCGCCTCTCGAAGATGGTCTACGACCAGCTCGTTCATGACGTCGACAATACCGAAAAGTTCCTCGGAGAGCTCGGCTGCTCGATCGACATAGGGTTGTTGCCACTCGTTCATCGGCAGCGTTCTATCGGTTGGAGGGGCTGAGGGAGACAGGTGTCACAGTCTGCTTTCGGATGGTGTCCAACTGCCCGGCAAGCGCCGCGTAGATGTCCTCACCTACAAAGCCGATCAATTCATCCTTCGAGGTGATGTATACCGGATCATCGGCGGTGTAGGCCTCTGGCTCTTCGTTGCACCACCAGTGGAATTCTTTTCCACCCTCGCCCCAATCGTGTCGCTCCCACGCCCGAATAAACACCGTGTCGCGCTCGTTGTCATCGGTGTGCACATCCATCCGGATTGGCACCTGCCAGCAAACATCGGGTTTCCAGTCCATTGGTCGCTCGCCGGCGTTCATCGCCGCTGAATGTAACGCACAACCGGCACCGCTCGGATGGTCCGCACGATTGAGGAAAATGCAGGCGTTTTTGTGAACTCGGGTAGTCCATTCGCCGGTGTCGAGTTTGGCGAATGCTCCGTGGTGGGCCGGCTTGCGCGGCTCGCCACCTTTGGTCTTGCGGTGCATGGCCTCGGCAACCGACTTGAATTGCCACTCCTCATCGGTGAGTCGTTGCACAAATCGAAAGGTTTCGGTCATGTCGTCGTCGTCAACAAAGTGAGCACCGTGCACACAGCAGCCAACGGTTTCGGAATGGTCGGGTTCGGTATCGATTCCCGGGCATCCCTTCCCGTAAATGCAGTGGTAGCTGCTGAGCAGGTAGGTCACATCGAACATCCAGATGTCACCGTCATCGTCGTTGATGGCGATCCAGCGATGGTTGTCCTCGTCGGGCACCTGACCGTGCGGGGTGATGTCGGGATGTTGAACAGCGTCCTGTAGCGAAGGCACCGAGGCAGAGTACTGCCTATCGCGGCCAGGTAAGTGGCCTGATGGTGTCAGTTTTCCTCGGTGAGGTCGTCGGGGTCGGGTCCCATGTCGTGAATCAGACCGCGGCGGGCTGGTGCATCCTCGGTCGAGGCAAGGTCGTTGATGCGGCGGATCATCTCGTGCAGTCTGGCAAAGCTCCGGTTGTTGAACCGTACGGTGAGCCGGGGTAGGTCGATGTGATCGCCGTCCCGGACCTCGGCGGTGGTCGGCTCGCCTCGGCGCAGGCTGTCATCAACGAAGATGTCGTGAAACTCGTCGTTGAGGATGGCGATGGACTCGTCGCTGATAGGGCCATTGAGTCTGATCACCAACAGTTTGCCGACATAGCGGATCGAGTGGTAGGTGCTGTAAAAGTGGCACACGTAGTGAGCGGCCTCTTCGGCGTCGTGGGTGTGGAAGTAGAGACCGGTGTCGGCTGGACTGATGTTCCCTCCACCGCCTAACTCGTTGTTCACGAACGTCTGCCAACCATCCCAGTAGGTGGACTCGGGGGCATCGAGCAGAACGATGGGCGCGGGGTATGACTTGCCCGTCTGGATGAGGGTGAGGAGTTCAAAGCCTTCGTCGAGGGTGCCAAAACCACCGGGCATAAGAACAAAAGCATCACTTTCCTTCATGAAGTACAACTTCCGCGTAAAGAAGTACTTGAAGGTCGCAAGCTTTGGGTCGTCGACGATGATGTCGGCAGCTTTGGCCTCGAACGGAAGAACGATGTTGACCCCGTAACTGTTCTCGATTCCTGCACCCTCGATGGCAGCGGTCATCACGCCTGGTCCGGCGCCCGAGATGATCATCCAGTCTCGCTCGGCGATGAGCCGGCAAAACTCGGCCGTCAGTTTGTAGTCCGGGGCGTCGGGATCGGTGCGGGCTGAGCCAAAGACCGTGCACTTGGCTCGGTCGGGATCTTGGCCAAACACCTTCGAACCGTTGAGCATTTCAGCGAGCGCTTGGGATGCGATCTTGAGCTCAAGTCTTGAAAGCCTCGCTGCGTCCATGTCGAGCGAGGTAGTAATCAAGCGACGGATGATGTCGTCGTTCTGGTCTTCACCGATTTCGGAGATCAACTGAGTAACCAGTTGGTCCACCGCCGCCTCGCCGTACAGATTTCTAGGTCTCGGAGCGCTCACGTCTGAAACGGTACCTAGGAAACGGCAAGCTTGTAGCCTGTTGTGCGCTGAACCAGTGTGCGGCCAAGGGGAGCGATAATGTCTTCGAAGTCTTCGACGGTCAGACCCTGCCCGTGGGTCGCGCCTGCGGCCCGGCTGATGTTCTCACTCATGAGCGTTCCGCCCAGATCGTTGCATCCGGCCTGAAGCATTTGGCGAGCACCTTCGACTCCGATCTTGACCCAGCTTGCCTGAACGTTTGGGATCAACGCCCCGTAGGCCAAACGAGCGACGGCATGCACCAGCAAGGTCTCACGGAAGGTTGGTCCGCGGCGGGCCATTTTCCGTAGATAGATGGGTGCGGCCATATGGATAAAGGGCAAACCGACAAACTCGGTGAATCCGCCCGTCTCCTCCTGAAGATCACGCGTGATGAGGAGATGTTTGACCCAGCTCTGTGGGGTCTCAACCGCCCCGAACATCATCGTGACGTTGCTGTGGAGTCCGACCTTATGCGCGACTCGATGCGCCTCGAGCCACTCTTCGGTGTTGATCTTGTCAGGGCACAGAATCTCTCGAACCTCGTCGTCAAGAATTTCGGCTGCGGTTCCGGGCAGGGACTTCTGGCCTGCCTCCATAAGGCGAGTGAGGTAGCTCTCGAGCGACTCGTTCAGGCGCTTGGCGCCCTCGGTGACCTCGAGTGCGGTGAAGCCATGGATGTGGATATCCGGTGCTACCGCGCGCACCGCCTTGGTGACATCGATGTAGTACTCGCCATCGAAGTCCGGGTGAATGCCGCCTTGTAGACAGACCTCGGTGGCGCCGGCCTCCACGGCCTCGACGACACGCTCCTGCATCTGCTCCAGGGTGAGGAGATACGGGGCGCCGCGAAGGTTTAGGCTGAGTGGTCCTTTGGAGAACCCACAGAACCGACACTTGAACGTGCAGACATTCGTGTAGTTGATATTTCGGTTCTTGACGAAGGTAACCGCGTCGCCCACGAGCCGCCGGCGTAGGTCGTCGGCGGCTTTGGCGATATGGCCAACGTCTGAGCCGCGTGCGGTGATGAGAGTGAGTAATTCGTCGAAGCCGGGCTGTTCTCCGGCTCCGATGCCACTGAGCACCTCGCTCACCGGACGGGTCGCCGTGGCGGTCGGCTCAATGATGTGAGGCGGGATGGCTGGCGAGCCGCTGTACCACTGGGTGGACCGCTCGCCGGTGAGAATTACCTCGGCACCGTCTGTTCCGGTGTCGGCCGCGATGAATTCGGCTTTCTCAGGGAACACAGAGCCGGGGTCGTCCCGGGCGAGGCTCTCGCTGTCGGATCGGTCCATGACCGCAAACCGGAGGTCTTCGTGGATCCAACGGTCGGGATCTTGCGCGAATTCGGGGTAGATCGTGAGGCGCGGTGCCAGAACGTGTCCGTGAGCCTCGGTGGTCGAGCGAATCCGTTCGAGTTCGGGCCAGGGGCGTTCGGGGTTCACGTGATCGGCGGTCACTGGCGACACTCCGCCCCAGTCGTCGATGCCCGCACTGAGAAGTTGGCCAAAGTCATCGCTCAGATTCGGTGGTGCTTGCAAATGGACCTCGGGAGGAAGAATGATTCGAGCCAGCGCAATCGCTCGTAGGTAGTCCTCGCTCGGACACGCATCGTGTTTCCACATGCTCGTGCCCTCCTTTGGAAGGAAGTTTTGAACGATGACTTCCTGCACATGACCGAACCTGCGGTGGGAGACAGCGATTGCTTCGAGAGCGGTGATCCGGTCGGCCTCGGTCTCTCCGATCCCAACGAGGATGCCGGTGGTGAACGGGATGGCGAGCTCGCCCGCAGCATCCAAGGTGGCGAGCCTTCGTGCTGGCACCTTGTCGGGCGCGTTGCGGTGAGCATCAAGATCGTCTCGCAACGACTCGATCATCATGCCTTGGCTGGGCGAGACCGATCGCAGTTTGTCGAGCTCGTCGGAGTAGAGCGCACCGGCATTTGCGTGGGGGAGCAAGCCGGTTTCTTCATACACCTGCTTGGCCATCGCGTGGAGGTAGTCAATCGTTGATTCATAACCGTGATCGGCGAGCCAATCACGAGCGGCTGGGTATCGCAGTTCTGGACGTTCCCCTAACGTGAACAGGGCTTCATGGCAGCCAGCCCGCGCACCCCGTTTTGCGATCTTCAGAACCTCGGCCGGTGCGAGGTACGGGTGATCGAGGCGGGCCGGGGGTTGAGCGAAGGTGCAATATCCACATTGATCACGACACAGCATGGTGAGCGGAATGAACACCTTGGGCGAAAACGTTATTCGCGATCCAAACTGCCGATCGCGAATGGCGGTGGCTGCGCTCAGGAGCTCGTCGGTGCTCTTGCGGGACAATGACTGGTTGTTCGTTACGAGTTCGGTGAGTCGGGGCATTTCGGGCCTCAGGTGCTTTCGAGGGAACGGGAATTGGAGCTTCGTACTTGGCCCGGCGGGACCGAAACATCACAGGCGGGACAGTGCACGCCGAGATCGAGCGGCGTGTCGCAGCGACTGTGTTTCAGGATCGTCGGCGGTGTGCCGCTGGCGTACCAGCGGTCGCCCCACATCATGAGGGCGATGAGCGACGCGGAAAGATCGGCGCCCTTAGGGGTCAGGCGGTACTCATGGCGCAGGGGCCGATCCTGGTATGGGACTTTGTCGAGCACGCCGTCTGAAACCAGTTGCTGGAGTCGGTCCGAAAGCAGGTTTTTCGCTACCCCAAGCTCGGCTTGAATTTCGCTAAAGCGATGGTGTCCTCGAAAGACATCGCGCAGAATGAGCAACGTCCAGCGATCACCGATCACACCGAGGGTTGCCTCGATTGAGCAGAGTGAAGTCTCAGAACCCATTCTCCAAGACTAGTAGGTTGCAAAGTTAAACCGACAATTTCAGAGCAATACTCAGCGCCGACGGGAATTGGTCGTCCAGTGCGTTGGCCATTGGTCCTGCTTCGCAATCGGTACTCGCCACTGGGATGATGGGCCAGACATCGAACTGTGATGAGTGTTGAGGGCACTCTGCAAGGCCGCCGGGTCGAGTCGATGGTCGTCAGCAGCCCATCGGGTAACGCCGCCACTCTCGAGGGTGTCGGCGAGAATCTCGAGCACGCCCGACACTCCGATCGACCACAGTTGGAGATCAGGATCCGCGTAACTTCCGAAATAGGCGCGTGAACCCGGGTGTTGCTCGGTCTGCAGCTCCATCCAGATCATTCCCTTGCCGTACTTCGCGATCGGCACGAGGAGTTCTGGAAACCCCAGGCCGATCATTCCGTCTCGGCACGCCAGTGCTTCGGTTGGAGTCAAGAACCCGTCGTAGGCGGGTCGGCTGAACTGCTCTGGCGACCACCAGGTCCAGAAGTCTCGGAGTTCGGTGGGGAGCGAGAGCGGGTCAAGGCTTGCGGTGATCAGCTTGATCTGCTGCGCGCTTTCCCGAAGTGACCGGTCCGGGCTGCAATAGATCCCGTATTCGGCGACCGCGGTTGCCACGCGCGAGGTTGCGGCCTCCAAGAGGATCATTCCTTCATCTCCACAGGTCAGAAGGTAAAGCAGCCGGGCCCTTGGCTACATGGGTAGAACCACTGTTGGTGGTGCCGCGGGCGATCGCTAGTTCATGGAAGGTTTGTCAGTCGACCCGAACCCGCAGTGAGCGTCTGGTCACTGCGCAGCCGCTCATCCACAGCGCCAAGGCTAATGCAAGGACAGCCCCGCTGGCCGAATCGTTGGCGTCGGAGAACGCTAAAACCCCCGACTCTGCCGACGGAGACTTGCTGGTAAGAATGAGCATCATGACCGACATCATCATGATTGCGGCCAGGATCACTCGGTAGTCGACCGAGGAAGCAATTGCGCGACCGCGTGAGTGAGGTGGGTACGTCGACTCGCCGGTCGAAAAGGTTGGCGGCATCCATGCATCTTTGCCGCTCGGGACACCTCGTGTCCACGTTTCGAACCGGAAATTAACTCGCTCGTACTCCTACATTTGGCACCTGGATGCCACGGCAGGGGTGGACTCTAGGCTGCCGGCAGTATGAGCCCGGTCTTCCAGATTGCTCGGTCGCCGGTATGTACGGCATCGAAAGAGTTTCGACCATGGAGGACGAGGTCGTCACGCCAGGTAACACCTTCACCCCGATTCAGGCCAACTGGCAAGATCAGTTCGCTGGGTAGACGGGTCTCGAGGAATTCATGGAAGTCTCGATTGAGCTTTTCGGCCTCGGGCGCTGGGTCGGCGCCGAGGCAATAGAAGTTGAAGTTGAGGTCTACGGTGCCGTCGTCAGCGATCTTGACGATGGGACGGTCTTTGAAGTCGGCTGCCTTCTGATAGCGAACGTTGACCGTTTGAAGACGTTCGAGCAGTTCGGCTTCTTCGGCGGCCATGAAGTCGACAAGCGATCGCCCGGAGATGAACGTGGTCTCTCCTCCACGAGGCGCTGCAGCCTCGCAATAGAACAACATGACCCCAGCCGCCGAACTGACATAGGACTCGTCGGTGTGAAGCGGCTGTGCGTTCTTGCTATGGCGAAACGCGTCCATGTCTGGCACATCGGACCGATAGCGGATCTCGCTCCACCTCTCGCCGGTCGGTGCCCCGCCCATCGTAAAGTCCTCGGCGATGTTTACCGGCGTGCCAATGGCCTCCACGAGACTGTCGTAGTAGTTGCGCAAGTCCTCAGGCGTCCGAGCCGGTGAAAGCCGAACAACCTCGTGGTCTCGGATCGCTTGTCGAGCCACGATGGCATCGCTAGAGATATCACTGCCGGATAGTTCGACCGTCGTCGAGAATTTCATAGCCCCTCCGCATGGGTGTTTCGCCGCTCGTCTACCAATGAGGGTACCTGTTGGTGTCTTGCCGGTCGAAGGAAGAAATGCCCGGCTTACTAGGCTGTCCGGCTCAAGATCGTGGAACATCCTTCCACGGGATGTTCTTGTCCATACGCGGTTCACCCGGCAGACCGAGAAGTTGCTCGCCCAGAATGTTTTTCATGATCTCGGTCGTGCCACCTTCGATGCTGTTGGCCCGCACCCGAAGGAAGGCGTGGTGGATTCCTTCGCTGACACCACTGACGCTTAGGTTCTCGGGCCGTCGGAACGTGTAGTCGTAGCCGACCATGCCTGCCGCGCCCTCGAGTGACACCGCTGTGCTGAGGATTTCCTGGTTGAGCAGGGCCGACGCGAGCTTGGCGACGGACCCCTCGGGTCCGGGGTTGCCGGCTCGGCGGTTCTGCGACGCCCGCAGGTTGGTGAGACGCAGAACTTCCGAGCGGATCCACAGATCCGACACGGCGTCGCGCGCAACAGCCGTCTGTTCTTCGGTGGCAAGCGATTGCCACGCCTCCACCAGAGATGCAATGGTGCCCGACCCGCGCTTGGGAGCTCCGCCGGAACCGATTGCGGTTCGTTCGTTCATGAGCGTGGTGAGCGACGCCCGCCAGCCCTCACCGACGTCTCCGATTCGGTGGGCATCGGGGACCCGAACGTCGGTCATATAGACCTCGTTGAATTCGGCTTCCCCGGTTATCTGGCGAAGCGGACGCACTTCTACTCCCGGGGCTTTCATATCGAGCGCAAAGTAGGTCATTCCCTTGTGCTTTGGGGCATCGATATCGGAGCGCGTGACGAGCATTCCGAAGTCGGCAAGGTGGGCCAAGGTGTTCCACACCTTCTGGCCGTTGACGATCCACTCCTCACCGTCACGCACTGCTCTTGTTCCAAGGCCCGCGAAGTCACTTCCCGCCCCTGGCTCGCTAAAGAGCTGACACCAGCGCTCTGCGCCGGTGAACATTGGACGCAAGAATCGATCCTTTACCTCGTCTGAGCCGTGGGTGACGATGGTGGGGCCCGCGAGGTACATGAAGAACTGTGACGGCTCGGTCGCCGGTGCTCCGGCGTCGCGCACTGCCTGTTCGACCACACGTTGAAGTTGGGGGCGGACACCGAGCCCGCCGCGGCCTTCGGGAAAGTGCACCCACGCAACGCCGTAGTCGTACTGAAATCCGCGGAATTCCTCGTAGGAAAGAGAACTCGGATCGTGGTCGCGGAGAAGGTCGGCGACGGCGTCGGTTACCTTCTTCTGTTCGGCTTCAGGCGAGATCAGATCGGCGTTGGTCACAAATCAATTGTTACCGCTGGCTGCGCCAGACCCAAACTGCGTCGGACCCGGGACTCTAGGTGCGAACCCGAGTGCCGACCAGGGCGGCTTGAACCTGTCCGGCCAATGCGGCAATCTCGTCTTCTGATTGCAGCTTGGTGCTGTAGACGAAACGAAGTTCCAGTTGATCATTGGTGATCTCGGCGATGACCGACAGCGGATGGGCTCGGATGCCATCGAGACTCACGGTTCGTCCGGATTCTTCCGGCGCCACCATGATCGTTGCGTCCGTCTCGGCGGTGATGGTTCGTCCGACATAGTTGAACAACACGTCGGCCTGGGGAAGGTCGTTCATTGCAGACCGGACGTCCGGCTCACCATAGAACCGCAAGGCATCGAACGATGCGGCAAACTCGGACCATTCCTTTGCATCGGTGAGTTGTTCGTCGGCGGTCTTCTGAGCGAAGACGACAAAGGGTTCGTATTGCAGAAAGAACCCAACCGTCTGAGACACATCCACGCCGGCGGAATCCCGTCCGTGGCTCAACCGTTCCACAACTGCGGCTGCGGTTCCGTTTTGGTTCGCTACTGCGGTTCCAAGAGCGTTGATAATCCGCAGGTCCGGGGTGTCGGCCAGAACCTCTGCGGTTTGGGCTGTGTCCAACTGGATGCTGTAGTGGGTGGCCGCGCTATTTGCCATGGACTCACGGTCGGTGGTTCCGGGAACTGCAGGACGAACGTCCTCCCACGGAAGAGCGGTCCAACGCTCGAGCAAGGCCGCACCCGATGTTCCTGTGGCCAGGTCGGTGAGGCCGTCGATCCATGTTGGGTAGTGCTCGGTTGCGATGAGCTCCTCGGGTGATCCACCACTGAGCAGTGCGTCCAGATCGTTCATGACCGTGAAGAGCGACATCCGATCGCTCACCATGTGATGCATCAGGAAGAGCAGCCTGGTTCGACCATCGGCGATAGTGAATCGGGCCACTTTACAGGTCGGTCCGTCGAAGAGGTTGAGCGAGCGCTGGAGGTCCTCACAGGTCGACAACAGCTCACCGTCAGCCGCCGCTCCCACCGCATCGATTGCGAACTCTTCGAGCGGAATCGAGTTGCTCGGAATGATGTTCTGGATATCGGCATCGACCACGATTAGGTTGCTACGGAGCATCGGGTGTCGCTCGCCGAGCAGTTCGAGCGTTGAACGCAGCGTTTCGTTACTCCCAAACCCGTCTTCGCGTTCCAGCAGAACCGAAATATTGAAATGGTTCGAGTCCGCCCACCGTCGGTCGAGGAACCGGTATTGGGCCGGACCGAGGGGGAATGAGTCGTCGGGGAGTCTTGTGATGGCGGTCGCCGAATCGTTCGAGACCAATGCGCTGACCGCCGCAACCATGGCGCCGAATTCCTGGTTCGCCGTGAGGGCGTTCAGTGGGATGGAGATTCCGAATTGGGTGCTGAGCCGGGTGGCAACTCGGGCCAGTTGAAGGGAGTCGCCACCGAGAGCGCTGAAGTCATCGGTGTCGGAACACTCGATGATTCCGATCTTGTCGGTCCACTGTTCGAGAACGGCCTGGCGCACATCGGTAGGACGGTCCTCAGATCCACTCCGATCGGCCTCAGCCTCGAGTCGTGCCTGAGCGAGGAATGGAGACTCGGCGTGGACGTCGTCGATAATTCGTTTCTGCAGGTTGGTAGGTGAGACGTGCAGGACCGGTTCGTCCGACCTAAGTGCTTGTTCGAAGACTGCGACTCCTTCCGCCGGAGTGAAGCTATTGAGCTGGTCGACAAGATCGACGTCGGTCTTATAGGTCTCACGGAAGCTGGCGGCTGCACGGACACTCATGCCCATGTCTTTCCAGTCGTCCCATGCAACGGTGATCGCCGGGACGCCATCGGCTCTCGCAGCGGCGGCGGATGCTTGTGCGTAGGTGTTGCCTGTGACGTAGCTGATCTGACCGAATCGGTTGTGGAACAACGTGCTGGCGATCGAGCTGGAGAGCAACACAAAGTCGAGCTCGCGGGACCGAGCCAAATCGAGAACGATGGCCGAGCCGAACGACTTGGCCGCCATCATGTCGATGCTGTCCTGACGGGTTCTGGTTGCGAGGCTTCCCCGTTGATCGGCGAGGCCAGCAACCACGATGATGCCATCCAGGTGGCCATGCACGGCTTCTGCTCGCTCAAAGGCGGAACGCATGGCGGTGTGGTCCGAGGCATTGGCCGACACGATCTCTACCGCTGCCGCCGCGGCTTCGATTTCGGCCAGGACGTGTAGGCGGTGCGTTAGCTCGGGATTGTCGGGATCTGGCGTTGGCCGGCCCGAACGCGATGTGAGCGTGAGCTTTGCGTTGTATGCGTGTGCAAGGTGCTCAGCGATACTGAGTCCGACGCCACCGAGGCCACCGACGATGAGGTACGAGCCTCCGGGGCGGAGCTTCGATTCGGAGGCATTTGGCGTCTCTTCGATCGAAACCCAGGGTGACCACACCCGACCACCACGAAGCCCCATCACTGCTGGTTCGACCATGGTGCGACCATCGATCGAGCTGAGCGAGCTGAGCTCGGCCACGAGACCGTCGATGTCGACCGAGGAGCTTGCCACGTCGAGGAGCCGGGTAGCGATCGAGGTGAATTCGATAGGAATTACCTTCGCCGATCCGACCAAAGCAGCAGCACCGGGTCGAACCTTCGGTGTCGGTTCAAGGTCGAATCCATCGGCGGTCAGTAGATCAAGTTGTACCGGTTCTGATCCCATGATCGAGCCGGTGAGTCGTGCTAGTAGTTCGGCACACAGGACACCGCGAGCGAGTTCGAATTCGACGGTCGCTGAAACGGTGGCTTGGGATGTCTCTTGGTTCAACATCCAGCCGTGCACGATCTGGCGGGGCCGAATTCGACCGATGAGATCGGCCAACCCGGACTCAATTGCCTGGGCATCGAGTGGATCGGTTGAGAAATGGCCAGCCGATACTTCCGAAAAGCCCTCACCATCGGGAGTCACGATCGTGACCGGACCGAGCTTGCTCAGTTTCTGGCTCAGTTCGGATCCGATATCACCTGCTGGCGACAGGAAAAGGATGGTTCGATCGGTGTCGGTATCGAGGTTGCGCACTCGGCGGCCGCGAGTAAAGGTGTCGGCATAGAGCCACTGATCCAGGTCGTTGCGATGTTCCGGTGGCGCAGCTTGAACGGCGTCGGGCCGGGGCATCCCCAGGATGTGGCGGTAGTCGGGCGCCCACACGTCGTTCCGTTCGAACGGGTAGGACGGCAGCGTCACCATGGTGCCGCGGCCGTGGGATCCTGAGTTGGTTGCGGCGACGAAAGTCTCCCAGTCGATCGTGGTGCCCGCAGCCCACAAGGCACCAACCGCAGTCAGTGCGAAGTCCCAATCGTTCGCCTCCTGTCGAGCGCCGCGGAAAAGCTGGATAGTCGCAGTCTTTGCGGGATCGATGGCGTTGTTCTGTTGCGTGAGGGCAACGAGCGGGCGGCCTGGGCCCACCTCGACGAACGCTCCGCTGTTCGTCGTCTCTGCGACGGTCGCGATGCAAGCTCGGAAGAGAACTGGCCGCCGAATCTGGGATGCCCAGAACGCGGGATCGACCGCCTCGTCGGGGGTGAGCCACGTGCCGGTGACGTTGCTGACCATTGGCAGCGAAGGTTCGTTCAGGGCAACGGTTCGGACGACGCTCTCAAACTCGGTGGCCGCCGCATCCATCATTGCCGAGTGGAATGCGTGACTGGTGCGCAGTATCGAACAGCGGATGTCTCGCTGGTCCAGCTGTGCTTTGAACGCTTCGATAGACGGGGTCGGTCCAGAGAACGCAATGATGTCTTTGGCGTTGTCGGCGGCGAGCTCAACGTCTGCGGGGGGAGTCGGGAGCTGGGTGAGGTTAGCGGACACGCTCAACATCGAGCCCGGTTCCATACTCTGCATGAGCTGACCACGACGGGCGACCAACAATGCAGCATCCTCGACACTCATCACGCCAGCATGAACGGCTGCGGCGTACTCGCCGATGCTGTGGCCGATAACGACATCGGCTTGCACACCCAGTGCCGCGAGCATCCGCGTGGCGGCATATTCGGTGGCAAACAGCGCAGGCTGGGTGAAGGCGGTCTGACGCAGGGTGTGCGTCGCCTCCTCGGCATCGTCGGCGTGAGCGAACACCAGAGTTCGCAGATCGCGCCCGATCAGAGGTTCAAAAAGTTCGGCGCAGTAGTCGAAGGCCCGTGCGTAGTCCGCGGAGGACTCATACAGGTCCTTGCCCATCTGCACGTACTGAGCTCCCTGGCCCGAGAACAGGAACGTTGTCAGCGGTGCATCGGCACCTGCTTGACGAACGATCGGTGTTGCAGAGCGCAAGGCGTCGGCTGGAGCGCGGTCGGACGTGACGGCGATCGCAGTGCGGTAGGGGAGCGCGGCGCGGCGGTCGCGGAGTGTGTAGGCCACGTTGCCGAGATCCAGCATGGGGTTAGCCTCGAAGGCCTCGGCCAGTTGCGTGACTCGGCGGACCGCGGCGTCGGCGGTTCGGGCCGAGACGACCAGCAGCTCGGTCGATCGCCCGGTTGGGGGCTCGGCCGGTAGAGGAGGTGCTTGCTCCAGCACGACGTGGGCATTGGTGCCACCGATGCCAAAAGCGGAAACGCCAGCCCGGCGAGGAACGCCAGGGTCGGTGGTCCAGGCAGTGGTGGAATCGTTGACGAAGAAGGGCGTCTTCTCTATCTCGATCTCGGGATTCGGCTCGTTGTAGTGAATGCTGGCCGGGATCACGCCGTTCTTGAGCGCGAGGACCGTTTTGATGAACCCGGTAATGCCAGCGGCGGCGTCGAGGTGTCCCAGGTTGGACTTCACCGACCCGATCGCGCAGAACTGTTTGCGGTCGGTTGCGATCTCGAATGCTTTGGTGAGCCCAGCGATCTCAATTGGGTCACCCACCTTGGTGCCGGTGCCGTGGGCCTCGATGTAGCTGATTGTGTCGGCCGAAACATCGCCGATCTCCTGAGCGATCTCGATGGCTTCTGACTGGCCGTTGATCGAGGGGGCCGTATAGCCAGCTTTGTCGCTGCCGTCGTTGTTTATCGACGACCCGCGAACAACGGCAAGGATGTTGTCGCCCTCTGCGATGGCGTCGGGTAGACGTTTGAGCACGACGACACCACAGCCCTGGCCCAGGGTGGTTCCGCCGGCCTCGGAATCGAAGGCGCGGCACTCGCCGGTCGGCGAAAGAATCATGCCGTCTTGATAGAAGTAGCCAACTCCCTGGCGGAAGTTCACTGTGACGCCGCCTGCCAACGCCATCGTGCATTCTCGGTTTAACAGGCTCTGCGCGGCCATGTGTACCGCGACCAGCGATGTGGAACACGCGGTCTGGAGCGTGAGGGCGGGACCGGTGAGGTTGAGTCGGTGTGAGAGCCGGGTGGCGAGAAAGTCTTTGTCCGAGCCGATGAGGCGGTCGAACGCGCTCAACGGGTCGGTTTGGTCCACTGATCCCTGCAACACCGAGTAGTCGTTCGGGTTAGATCCCGCAAACACACCGATGGGACGGTTCTCGGTGAATGGATCGACCCC
The DNA here is from genome assembly GCA_938029215.1 of uncultured Acidimicrobiales bacterium. Lineage (GTDB taxonomy): Bacteria > Actinomycetota > Acidimicrobiia > Acidimicrobiales > SZUA-35 > JABDIY01. The sequence goes on from CALHFG010000022.1 coordinate 56,514, forward strand.
GGCGTTCTCCAACGCCGAGTACGCCTCTTCGAGAAAAATGCGACTCTGAGGGTCCATAACTTCAGCCTCTTTGGGCGTAAACCCAAAGAACCGGTAGTCAAAGGATGACTGGAATGGCAGGCGGGTACCTCGCCGAATGAAGTTCGGTGCGGAATAGGCCTCGCGTGGGATGCCCAGCTCATCTAGCTCGTCGTCGGTAAAGGAGTGTAGGCAATCTCGTTCATCCACGAGGTTCTGCCAGAGATCGTCGACAGTGGCGGCCTCGGGGAAGCGGCCGGCAACGCCAATGACGGCAACGTAGTCGTTGTCCTCGAGGTCATAGTCTGGTGCCCAGTTGTTAGGGGACGGGTTCATTCTGTTTCCTCTACCCGCGACCACGACGTCGACGTGATTGCTTTGCCGCCTTTTGGGCTTCGATCGTTTCCGCAGTACTCGACCGGCGCCTGGTGCCCGTGCCCGAAAGTAGTTCATCCTGAGCAGCGATTGTTGGATTGCCGAGCAAGATCGAGAGCTTCAGTGTGGTTCCGAACTCCTCGTTGATCAGCGCGAGTAGTCGGACGGCAAGGATGCTGTCACCGCCGACGTCGAAGAATGCGTCGTCGATCGAGATCTCGTCGTGCTGAACGATTCCGGCCCAGAGTTCCAGCAGGCGTTTTTGCGTTTGGTTCGTAGCTGGCACGAGAGCCGAGCGCGAGCGACGGGCTTCTGGCTTTGGAAGTCGCTTGCGGTCTACCTTCCCGCTGGTGTTGAGGGGAAACTCTGGCAGCACGACCCAATCAGCCGGGACCATGTACGCCGTCAGCCGCTCACCGCTTACCTCGGTCAGATACTCCGTGTCGAGTGGGGTGTCGGGATTCGCGGGCGTCACGTACGCCACGATGCGGGCGTCGCCCGCCTTGCTCGCCTCGGTGGTGACGACACACTGACCCACCTCGGCAATGTCGCTGATTACCGATTCGATCTCGCCGAGTTCGATTCGGAGGCCGCGGATTTTGACCTGGTGATCGAGTCGCCCGAGGTACTCAACGTTGCCGTCGGGCATGAAACGAGCGAGGTCGCCGGTCTTGTAGAGGCGCCCAGCGCTGTAGGGGTCCGGCACAAACTGGCGTTCTGTAAGTTCTGCGTTGTTTCGGTACCCACGGGCGACCTGAACGCCGCCAATGTGCAGCTCGCCCGGCACGCCGATGGGCAGTGGGTTCAGCTGTCGATCGAGGATGTGGATCTGGGTGTTGGCAATCGTCTTGCCGATGGGAACGGTCTGCAGCTGTGACTCAGGATCACACTGCCACCATGTGACATCGATCGCCGCTTCGGTAGGCCCGTACAGATTGTGCAGTTCGCATTCAGGAAGGGTGGCGAAGAACCGATCTTGAAGGTCTCGAGTCAGTGCCTCACCCGAACAGATAACTCGCTTCAGCGTTGTGCAGGACGAAGCCTTTGGGTCGGAGAGGAAGATTTGAAGCATCGACGGAACGAAGTGAATCGTTGTGACGCCTGCGTCGTTGATGGCCGGAATGAGTTCGCCGGGGTCCATATGGGCCCCGGGAGCGGCGATCACTGTGTGAGCGCCTACGAGGGTCGGCCAGAACAGCTCCCAAACCGAGACGTCGAAGCTGAAAGGGGTCTTCTGAAGCACGACATCGTCCGGTCCAATTTGGAACGCGTCTTGCATCCAGAGGAGCCGGTTGACGATTCCGGCGTGCTCGTTCATGGCGCCCTTCGGGCGGCCGGTCGAACCTGAGGTGTACAGCGTGTAGGCCAGATCGGTGGGACCGGCGTGTCGATTGGGAGCCGTGGTCGATTCAGAACTCCAAATAGGGTTTTGGCTGTCGAGCACGATCGTGGTGTTCGGGGCGAAGCGTTTCGAGAGATGCTCTTGGCAGAGAACGATCGATGCTTCGGAGTTATCGACCATGTAGTCGAGGCGATCGGATGGATGATCTGGATCGAGCGGTACGTAGGCGCCACCGGCCTTGTGGATGGCGTGAATTGCCATCAACATTTCTAGGGACCGTTCCATACAGACGCCGACGACCTGATCTGGCTTGACGCCCCGTCGTTGCAGCAGATGCCCCAGTTGATTGGTGGCTGCGTCGAATTCTGCGTACGTCATCGTTGACGAGCCGAAGGAGAACGCGGGCAGTTGGGGTGTCTCGGCAGCTTGGGCTTCAAAGAGGTCGGGCAGTGTGACCGACAGGTCATAGCCAACCGCCGAGTCATTCCACTGCCGGAGTTGCTGTTGTTCCGAAGCGGTGAGATAGCCGAGTTCGACAGCAAGAATTGGGGAATCGGCGTCGTGGTCAAGCGCGTCGGCAAAGCCTGCCAGGATGGCCTGATATTCGTCTAGCAGCTTGCCTGCTTGTTCTACCGAGGCCCGAGCCGTTGAGTACTCAAGCCGCAAAACAAACTCGGGCTCGTTGTAGGCCAACACGGTGAAATCGAAGTTGGTTTGACCGGTGTAGCTGAACGTGCGTCCGGTCGCTCGTGTGCCGAGGCGCTTGGCCATCCTGGTGTTGAGGGTTGCTTCGTCGAACATGACGATGCTGTCGAACAGCGGCGTCCGCCCGAGGGGGCTCACCTGGTTTATCTGCGGAAGCGGCGTCGTCTCGACGTCACGCAACCGGAGCTGTTCGGTCTTGACAGTTTTCAATAGGTCGCCGACCGACATCGCGGAAGTGATATCGACTCGGAAGGGAATGGTGTTGATCAGGAGACCGATCATCTCGGCGCTGTCGCTGACCGCGTGTCGGCAAGCCCTGGTCGTTCCGGTGACGATGCTCGAACTCTGGCTGTAGTGGTGCAGGAGGAGCATCCACGCGGCCTGCACGACGTTGTTCACGCTGACATCAAAGTGTTCAGCGGTTCTACGGATTCGGTCGGATGGTCCACGATCGAGAATTCGTTCGAGGTGGGCGACGGGTCGTTCGTCGGCGTCGGGAGTTCTGGCGGGAGTCGTGATTGACGTGGGGTTCTCTAAGCCGCTCAGGTACTTGCGCCAAAAGGCGGTTCGATATGACGCTGTTTCCGCGTCGGTGGCCGTCACGTGGTCGACGTAGCGCTGGAATGGTGTTCCGATTTCCTGCGCTTGGGAAATGCCATCAAACTGGTCGAACACCGCATCTAGCACCAGCGGGAATGACCGGCCGTCGAGCAGCGAATGGTGGAACGACCACAAAATCCAGGTGTCTGGACCGTCGGTGGCGATCGTGAGCCGTTGCAGCGGTGCTTCGGTGAGATCGAAGTCTGTGTATCGATCGGTTTCGGCAATGCGCCGTCGCATTTGGTCGGTCGGCGCTGAGACCATTGAAGGGACGATGGGGGCGTCAGCCGAGACGGCTTGCATCGTTGATCCATCGGGACCGGCTACCAGAGCCGTACGCAGGATGTCGTTGTGTGCAGTTACCGCGTTGAATGCTTCTACGAGTCGAGCGTGATCGGCGCCCGCTTCGAGCGTGATCTCGATCTGCTCGACGTCGACGCCGGTGCCGGGGTGCGCGTTGGCATGAAAAGCCATGCCGGCTTGCAGTGCTGTTCCGTTACGCAACTCTGGTGAGAGTTGTACCGCCATTGAAGTTCCGCCTTCGTTGACCAGTTAGTGAGTGAAGTCTTACAGTAACTGGCTGGCACTTTTGGTGGCAGTGTAGATCGCCTTAACTAGTAGGTCCATCGGCCCATCTGGGTCCAACCTGTTGCCGTTTTGCGGTCTCGCACGAAGTTTCCCGACCAGCTCCAGGCCTCTCCACGGCGACGCAGCTTCCGGATGATCCAGCCCGCCAGGTTCACCGGCCGGCGGAGGGACGGGCGCCAGTTTTGTGCGACGTTGGATAGCTCGGCAGCAAAACCGGGGCTGTCGGCATCGTTCGAGGGGCGTAGGGACCACTGGCCGGAGGTCGCAACGCCGAGGGGCATCTCGATAGCAAAGGCCCCAGATCCGGACATCGGCCCGAACTCTGGGCCACCGGTAACTTCGAACCAGCCGTGACGGTTCTCGACCATCGGCGAACCGACCGGAGCTCCTGCACAGTTGATGGCCGCCAGGGTGAGACCCGTACAGACCCGAGTGCTGGAGAACTTCTTGAGATCTATCGGCACGCCTGGTAGTCGGAGAAGTGCCGGTGTCAGAGCGGTGTTGTCGATGGTGACCGAGATATCGGTTGAGGCTGGCAGAAACCGGAACCCTGTCATGTAGAGCAGGCGAAGGTTAACCGGCGCCACCCCAGGAGGGGTCGGGGTGAACATCCCCGCGGCGGGCTTTTCACCCTCGGACCGAACCGAGGCTTCAATCCTGCGACCTTTCAGGTCGTGAAATGCTGCTGCCAGTTGTACCGAGGTGTCGGTTACTTCGTAGGTGATGAATTCAAACGTCGTGGGCACGAGCTCGGCCAACTCGGCCAGGGAGTACGCCGGGTCTGTCGCAAACCATTGCGCGGTGATCGGAAGATGCGGCTCGTAGTACAGCCAGACTCGTTTCGACCAATCTTGAACCTTGGCCGTGTATCCCGTAAGTGGTCCGTCGGCGGTGGTGAATTCGAGAAGCTGAAACTCGATTGCAAAGAGTTCAGAGCCCGACACGAACGGGATCTCGATGAAACTTTGCAGCTCGCCAATGGTGAGTGAAATCGGTACCGCAGTGTCGGCCATGTCCTACTCTTGCGCCTCGGTCTGTGTGCCGTCTTTACCTGCGTACACCGTGGTCAGCTTGGCGCCGTCGGCTCCTCGACCGCCAAACACAGCACCGACGGTGTCCCAGAGAATCTTCAGATCTAGCAGGAGAGACCGGCGGCGGATGTACTCGAGGTCGAGCTCAAACTTTTCGTCCCAGGAAAGCGAATTTCGGCCCTGGGTTTGGCAAAGGCCGGTGATGCCCGGAACGACCTGGTGGCGCTGTGCGTGCTCGGGTGTATAGCGGTCGAGGTAGATGGCGTAGAACGGCCGCGGACCAACCAAGCTCATCTCACCGCGCAGAACGTTGACCAGTCCCGGTAGCTCGTCGATGCTGAACCGTCGCATCGTGTCGCCCCACCAATGGGTGCGATCGGCGTCCGGGAGCAGAGTGCCGTTGGAGTCACGCTCGTTCGTCATGGTCCGAAATTTGATGATCTCGAAGGTCTCTCCACCATGAGCGCCGCGCTTCTGGGTGAAGAAGATGCCGGGTCCCATTGTCAGTCGGGTGAGAACGGCCGCGACAGCGAAGACCGGGGAGAACACGATGAGGGCGCCTGCTGCCCCGACGAGATCCATTATCCGTTTCCACGCCGGTGTCGGAAGCTTTGGGACTACAACGTTGCCCTGTCCGTCACGGTGGACCTTTGGCTCGGTTCCCATCAGCTCAGTTCCTCTTGGTTCGTGGACCGGGCATGTTCGAACTCGGTCCAGAATCGTTGTACGTCGGGTTGGGTACGTCCCGCAGCATCTACTGCGCTTTGCACATGCTCAATACTATTCGCGCTCAAAACGATGGTCTTCACTGTGGGGTGAAGTAGCGGCCATTCGAGTGCCCGAGCGACTTCGTCGGCGGAGGTTGTCATGGCGCCGGCCCCAAGCGGTCGAATCGCATAGAACGAAACGACGTCATCGAGAAACTGGGCGTTGTCGGTTTCGGCAAGATTCAGATAGTCGCACAGCGACGTTGTTGGCAGGGCCTCAAGAGCAGGCCGAGCGAAGGACGGGTGATAGGTGAACACCGAAACGTCGGCGATATCCCCACGTTTGATGAGCTCGGAGAAACACGCGTCGATAACCTCGGCTTGGTCTGCGAGCAACTCGAGCCGTCGATCGACATTCTGCGCGTCAGGGGTTCTGAACAGCCACTGAACCGACGCCAGGCGATCGGTTCCCAGTGTTTGCAGTTCTTCGTGAACCAGCTGGTTGATAGCGGCGGGGTCGAACTGTTCGCCGTCGAACGACGGCGAACTGAGCTTGACGATGTGTTCGAACGTTGCGGACCGTTCGCAGCGCTTCAACGCTTGGAGGTAGAGCTCGTGGGCGTCGTACTCCCGTGATGAATGGTGCGTGGTAATACCTCGATCGTGCAATTCGTTGAGGTGAGCTGCCGCCTCACCCACCGTTCCCCGAAGCCGCATCGTGCCAAACGCGATCTGGCTAACGTCGGCATCGCTGTCGGGACGAATCCGACGGCGAGCTACCGGTGTGCTGAGGAGTTGCATGATTCCCCGAGCTTAGGATTCATCCGACGCCACCGGAACAGGAGAATCGCCTGCTCGCGGTGGGTCCAACGTCACGTTCTTCGGTCTTACTTGACCTCTTCGGCCCGTGTCCCAAGCGTTTCGAGAACTTCGTCGAACGCCTTGGCGAAGCTGCCAACTCCCTCGTCCTCAAGCTGGAGCGCTACCTGTTCGAGGTCGATACCAAGAGCCGCCAGCTTCTCCACGACATCGTGGGCTTGTCCCATGTTGGCGTCGATGGTTCGGGCCACAGTGCCGTGATCGTCGAACGCGTTGAGGGTCTTGTCGGGCAGGGTATTGACCGTGTTAGGTCCAATCAGCTCATCGACATACAGCGTGTCCGGATACGTGGGGTTCTTGGTCGACGTGCTCGCCCACAGTGGCCGCTGTACTCGCGCCCCGCGGTCGGCCAATGCATCCCAACGTGGGCCGCTGAACGTGCGCTCGAACATCTGGTAGGCGAGTTTGGCGTTGGCGATGGCTGCCTTACCCATCAGGCTCGATGCCTCATCGGTGCCGATTTCGTCGAGCTTGCGATCCACATTGACGTCGACACGAGAGATAAAGAACGAGGCAACCGAGGAGATCGAACCAAGGCTGGCCTCCGGGTTGGCCGCGGCGTAGGTCTCGAGGCCGGCGATATAGGCCTCCATGACCGCGGCGTATCGTTCGAGCCCGAAGATGAGGGTGACGTTTACACTGGTGCCCTCGCTGATCAGGGTTTGAATGGCGGGGATGCCTTCAAGCGTGGCCGGTACCTTGATGTAGAGGTTGGGCGAGGCGAGACGCTGGTCCAGCTCACGGGCGGCCTCGATGGTCTGAGTGGTGTCGTTGGCGAGGGCCGGTGACACTTCGACAGAGACATAGCCGTCTTCGCCACCGGAGGACTCGAACACCGGCATGAGGAGTTGGGTGGCGGCGTTGATGTCGTCGACAACGAGATCCCAGTACGCATCGGTGACGCTCTTGCCCTCTCCGACGAGGCGGCGAAGGTCGGTGTCGTACTCGTCGGTGTCGGTCATGGCCTTGGCGAAGATTGACGGGTTGCTGGTTAGACCGCGTACACCGCGATCGATCCAGGCCTGCATCTCACCGCCATGGAGCCAGCCCCGGCGAAGGTTGTCGAGCCACGGGCTCTGGCCCTGCTCAGCGTGTACGTCGTGAATGCGTCCCATAGTGGAAGTTTAACCCCACGTCGAGTCGGTCGATTCCCACAGGGCTCAGGCCCTGCTAGGACAGCAGGGAGGTGACCTTGGCTGCGACCGCATCGGCAGTGATGCCGAGCTCTTTCATCACGGTTGAGCCTGGGGCTGAGGCGCCGAAGCGGTCGATGCCAATAACGTCGTCGGCGTACTTGTGCCAGCCGAGCGTGACACCGGCTTCAACCGAAACGGTGGGGACGCCTTTGGGGAGCACGCTTTGGCGGTAGGCGGCGTCTTGAGCTTCGAACAGTTCCCAGCAAGGCATCGACACGACTCGAACCGCAGCGTCGATTGAAGCGGCTGCGTCGACTGCAACGCCAAGTTCGGAGCCGGTTGCGACGATGATTGCGTCGGGTGCCGACACATCGTTGATCGCGTAGGCCCCTTTTGCTACTTCGGTCGCCGAGGTGGCCGCTTGGACTGGCATTCCTTGCCGCGAGAAAACCAGGGCCGTGGGACCATCGGCGTCGAGGGCGGCAAGCCAGGCGCCTACCGACTCGGTTGCGTCGCCGGGTCGAATGACGTTCAGTCCCGGGATAGCGCGCAGGCTCATGGTCTGCTCGATCGGCTGATGGGTGGGTCCGTCTTCGCCAACACCCACCGAATCGTGGGTGAACACAAACAACGCCTTGGCGTGAGAAAGAGCGGCCAGGCGAATAGCGGGACGCATGTAATCAGCAAAGACCTCGAACGTGCCTCCGAAGGGAATGACACCTCCGTGAAGTGCCATACCGACCAAGGCCGAACCCATTGCGTGTTCGCGAACGCCGAAGTAGATCTGACGGCCAGCTGGGTCGTTTTTGCTTTGAGACCCCATGTCCTTCAACTTGGTTCCGGTGTTGCCAGTCAGGTCCGCAGCGCCGCCAATAAAGCCAGGCAGATGAGGCGCAATGGCGTCGACGACCGCTTGTGACGCCTTGCGGGTAGCCATGGAAGATCCGACTTCAAAGGTGGGCAGCTCGGCGTCCCATCCGGCCACCCCGGTAGCCGCCCAGGCGGCATCCCACGCGGCACGGTCCATTGAGGATGCGGTGACCCGAGCATCCCATTCGGCGGCCTTGCCAGCCCCGACGGCGCCAGCCCCGGTGTAGTAGTCCTTTACCTCGGCTGGGATGTAGAACGGTTCGTTCGGCAGGCCCATGACCTCTTTGGTTGCCGCGATCTCTTCATCGCCGAAGGCCAGTCCGTGAGCGCTGTGATGATCGGTGAGGGTGGGGGAAGGGAAGCCGATGTGGCTTCGAAGGATGATCAGCGAAGGTCGTTCGGTGTCGGCCTTTGCCTCAGTAAACGCCGCCTCGATGGCGTCGAGATCTTCTCCGGCCTCACCGATATTAATGACCTGCCAACCATAGGACTCGAACCGCTTGGCGGCGTCGTCTGACAACGCCAGCTCGGTTTCTCCGTCGATTGTGATGTGGTTGTCGTCGTACACGGCGATCAGATGCCCAAGACCCTGATGCCCGGCCAGGCTGGCCGCTTCGTGGCTGACGCCCTCGGATAGACAGCCGTCGCCTACCACCACATAGGTGCGATGGTTCATGACGTCATCGCCAAAGGTCGACCGGAGGTAGCGCTCGGCAACAGCGAGGCCGACCGCGTTAGCGAAACCTTGACCGAGGGGGCCTGTGGTGACCTCGACGCCGTCGGTATGCCCGGCCTCCGGATGGCCCGGAGTCAGCGAATCCCATTGGCGGAAGTTCTGTAAGTCATCCGCACTCAAGTTGTACCCGGTGAGGTGCAGCATGGCGTACTGCAAGATTGACGCATGACCGATGGAAAGAACGAACCGATCTCGGTCGGCCCAGTCCGGCCTGGCCGGGTCGTAGTTCATTACACGGGTCCAGAGGACATGGGCCAGCGGAGCGAGTGCCATGGCGGTGCCCTGATGGCCGGAGTTGGCGGCAGCGGGCCCGTCCATGGAGATCCCACGGATGACGTTGATGCCAAGTTGTTCGATTTCGGTGGTCACGTTGTGAGCCTAGCGACCGACCACACGCAGTTGTGGTTAGCCGACAGGCGGAAGCAGTGTGTAGGGCACCCGGGTGACCGGGCCCCCGTCGATTCGACATTCCGCAACCACGGTGCCGTAGTCGGTGAACGCGATCTCGGCCCTGACGAGTCGGTAATTGAACTTACCTGGCTCGATCTGCAGCGGCTGCGCGTTGCGGGCAACCGGTTCTTCTTCGCCGTCGCGGATGAACAACACTTCAAGGGCGCCGAATCCAGAAGATTCGGGTGGGGCCCAAACCAGCACCATCAAGTGGGGCCCGACGGTGACCGGGACCGGCCCAGGGGCGGGAGCCGAGAACTGGATGCCGGTCAGGTCGATCTGCGTAGCAGGACCGGGTACCGGCTTCAGTTGAATGTCGTCGGCGAATACCGCAGCAATGATTTCCACTGTTTCATTTTGCCTTCGTTCGCCTTGGGCGCAACCTGGCGAATGCTTTCTTTGTGGGGCGGTGTGGCGGGTGGGTTTAGAGCGTGTCGAGCGCTTGGACGAGGTCCTGGGCGATGTCTTCGACGTCCTCCAGCCCTACCGAGAGCCGAATCATTCCGTCGGTGATTCCTACTGCCGCCCTGGCCTCGGGCGAGATCCGGCGGTGCGTGGTGGTTGCAGGGTGAGTAACCAGGCTCTTGGAATCGCCGACGTTGTTCGAGATGTCACAGAGCGCAAGCGCATTCATGACCGCGAATGCGTTCGTCTTTGCAGCGTCGCCTTCGCCTCGCACGGTGAAGGTGAGGATCGTGCCACCGCGCTTCATCTGTTTTTGGGCCAACGCAAATTGCGGGTGCGAGCTATGGCCTGGGTGACGCATGCGGGAAAGCGATGGGTGCTCTTCGAGAACGCCGGCGAGATGCTCCGCCGAGTCGCACATTGCATTGACTCGGAGCGACAGGGTCTCCATGCCTTTGAGCAGGACCCACGCATTGAATGGGCTGAGGCTCGGACCGGTGTGACGGAGGAACGGCATCAGGGTTCCTGAGATGTAATCGGACGTGCCGAGCACGGCGCCCCCGAGGGTTCGCCCCTGGCCGTCGATGTGTTTGGTCGCGGAATACACCACCACGTCGGCGCCGAACTCCAGAGGTTTCTGCAGCACGGGGCTGGCGAAGATGTTGTCGATGATTACCGTGGCCCCCACGGCGTGGGCCATCTCGCAGACCGAACCGAGATCGATGATCTCCAGACCCGGGTTCGATGGCGTTTCGAGGAACACGGCCCTGGTGTTTGGTGTCAGGGCGCGTTCCCATGCCGCGAGGGAGACGCCATCAACGAGTTCGGTCTCCACCCCCATGCGGGGAAGAATCTCGGTGAGGATGACATGGCAGGACCCGAACAACGCCCGGGACGCAACGACTCGGTCACCGGCCTTCACGATCGATGCAAGGGAGGCATACACCGCAGCCATACCACTAGCCGTTGCCATGCACGCTTCGGCTCCCTCGAGTATCCGAAGTCGTTCTTCGAACATCGACACGGTTGGGTTTCCGTACCTGCTGTAGATATAGCGATCGCGCTCACCCTTGAACGCAGCTTCGGCTTCTTCCGCCGACGAGTAGACATAGCCCGACGTGAGGTAGAGGGCTTCGGCGGTCTCGTCGAATGGGGATCGGCTCAGACCACCCCGAACGAGCGCGGTGGCTTCGGACCAATCGGACATCTAACTCTGCTTCCAGGGAAGCGCATCCTTCCAACCGCCCATCCGGTGGCCTCCGGGACCAAGATCGCCCTCGAATCCGGCGCCAACGTTGCTGGCGTTGTATCCGTTGGCATTGAGAACCTGCGCGGCGGAATTGGACCGCGCCCCGGAACGGCAGAGCATCAACAATGGCTGGTCAGGGCTGAGGCCCTCGGTGGCCTGCTCAAGGAAGTTTGGGTTCTGGGCCCCGTCGGGGAAACTGGTCCACTCGACGGTTCGGACCTGCTTGCCAAGGCCGGAGAGGTCGGGGATGCCGACAAAGGACCATTCCGCGATCGTCCGAACGTCGATCAGGACCGCGTCAGGATTCTCGGTCAGGGTTTCCCACGCTTCTTCCAACGAAATTTGCGGCACGATCATGCGATCACGATAACGGCCCTAGAACAGCAGCATCGTGGCCGTGTAGGCGTGAACGGCGTTGCGAGAGCCGACCGGGCCGATTTCGGCGGCGCAGAACATTCCGGCGTTTGCGACCTTGGGAAATACCTCAGAAATCTGCTGCGCATCGTGATGAGGCTCGGAGAACATGTGGGTTCCCCGGGCGAGACAGGTGAAGAGCAGCGCTCCCTGCACCGTTCGGTCGACGAGGGCAAGCTGGGCCAGTAGGTCGGCAGATGCCGACTGTGCGTCTCGCACGTGGAACTGCACCACCTGCCCCACTTCGATGTTGTCACCGATTGCGAGAGCCCCGGTTTCGCGGTCTGCGCCCACAAGCGATCGGATCAGAAAATCACCCTGAGAGAACTTTTCTGTCTGTTCGTTGGCAACGATGCCAACCAGCAAGCCGCGGGCCGCCAGCTGGCGGTCTTCGGGGGAGAGTTCGTCGATGATCGGCTGCAGACGATCGAGCGCCCGCTCACCACCGAGTTCTCGGATCATCTGGCCCGACCCGTTCGTGACAACCCACGGCTGGCCCACTGGCCGGCACCCTTGGCTGACGACGGTGGTGGCCGATCCAGGGGGGAGGATGACCCCAACCGCCCCGTCGGCATATGTTGTCGAATCGAGGACCAGGGTGTTCTCACCGCTGGAGCGGCCCGCAGACGCCATGCCGCCCACAACCTGGACATCTGGTCGCTCTGTCTGCAACGTGGCGATCAAGGCGTCGATAGAGAAGCTAAATGGGTCGGCGAGAATCAGAAGGATTGAACCGGGCTCGATCTCGTCGGGGATGCCCAGGACGGTTCGACCCGAATCGATCGTCTCCATTCGCACAGCCTGCACGCCTTGGACGTCACCGACCCAGAGGCTCAGTCCCGGCCCGCTTTCGACTTCTCGCCCGCCGTTAACTACGCCGCTCGCAGACACGCCGAGGACCGTTTGAACACCGACCAACTCGGTGAGGCCGCGGGCCATATCGGCTAGTCCGGCTACGTGTGGTCCGGAGGCAAAGACAACGGCCAACGAAGGGTCGCCCTCCAAGCGTTCTCCTACATCGGCGAGCACCTCGGCCGCCGCTTCAAAAAGGTCAGGATGCTCGGAGTGAGCAGCTACGAATGCCCGCCTCATGAGGTGGGCTCTAGAGCCGCCCGGATGAAGTTCTTCATGTGTTCAAATCGTGCGGCTAACGACTCTTCGGAGAAGGGGTCTTGGGTCACGAGTCCCTTGAGCATCGCGTGATCGGAGAAGTAGGTGAGAAGGGCGCCGTACCCGGTAAGGACGAGGTTCTCCGGGTCGTGCCGACGAAACAGGCCGTCATCCATCTGTCGTTCAAAGAAGTTGACCGCTCGCCGGAAGTACGGGCGCAGTGCAACACCCAGGTTGAATCCGAGAGGACTCTGATCAGTCATCGCTTCGCGCCGAACCATCACGATGATCTCAGGGTTCGCAACAAAGAACTTGAAACTGGTTTCGACTATCGAGTCGACGAGCTCCCAACCGTCGGCGTTGTCGCTTCGGGCAACTTCGATCTGGTCGCCCCAGTCGGCCAGGGCATCGCTGAGAATCTGACGGTAAATGGCTTCTTTGGAATCGAAATGGTGCAGGAGGCTTGGGCGTCGAATCCCGACCCCGGCGGCGATGTCGTTGAGTGAGGTTCCTTCAAAGCCTTGTGCCGCGAAACACGATCGGGCCTCAACGAGGATCTGGTCGCGTGTTGAGGGCTCGGCCATCGCCTCAGGCTAGACATATATCCGATGAGCACACTGTCGGAATTGCAATCCAAGCGACGCCTTTCGGCCCATGGGGTCGCCTTTCCCGAAGAGAGGAGCGTCGATTCGCCCGATGCAGCAGCGGAGGCCGCCGCCGTGCTGGGGTTCCCTGTGGTGGCGAAGCTCAATGGCGATGCTATTGCCCACAAGACCGAGCGAGGTCTGGTTCGGCTCGGCCTCCGCAGCGAGGACGACGTTCGCCTCGCAGCCACTGAGCTTCTGGCAGCCGCCACGCCGGCAGATGGTGACGTCACCGTGCTCGTGGCTCCAATGCTTAGCACCGTCCGCGAGTTCATCGCCGGTGTCACCGTCGACGAGCAATTTGGTCCGTGCGTCCTGTTTGGCGTCGGTGGCGTGCTGGCCGAAGCGATAGGTGAGGCTCAGATTCGGCTGGCGCCCCTCACCGAAGCTACTGCGGAAGAGATGATCGAATCGTTCGGCCTTCCCGCACTCCTGGAGGAGTTTCGAGGGGAACCCGCCGTCGACCGTGGTGCTCTCGTCGAGATGCTCGTGGGGCTGGGCCATGCGGCTATGGAACCGGACGTCGCCTCCATCGACTTGAATCCCGTGCTGGTCGACAAGGGTCGCCCGGTTGCGGTCGACGCTCTCATTGAGCTTCGGGACGAGTCGGTTGCTGCTCCACCTGCCAACCCAGTCGCTCGGGACCTGACACCGCTGTTCGATCCGCGCGGCGTCATCGTGGCCGGTGCCTCGACACACCCCGGCAAGTTTGGTTTTGTGACGCTCCACAACATTCTGGCAAATGGATTTGCCGGCAATCTTGGGGCTACCAACCGAGATGGTGCTGAAGTCCTCGGGCTCGAAACGGTTCCCTCGGTCGACGATCTGCACGACGGCATCGACTTCGACCTTGTGGTGCTCTGCACACCAGCCAAGGCCAACCCCGAGATTCTTCGCCAATGTGCGGCTCGGGGAGTCCGAGCCGCCTTTGTAACCAGCGCTGGTTACGCCGAGGCAGACGAGGCGGGTGCTGAGCTACAGGCCGAACTGGTCGCGGTGGCCGAAGAACATGGAATCGTCCTGGCTGGCCCCAACGGTCAGGGTGTCGTGAGCACGCCTGCCAACATGTGCGCTCAGATCGTGGCGCCGTATCCGCCCGCTGGTTCCATTGGGGTAGCCAGCCAAAGTGGCAACCTGGTGTCCTCGTTTATGAACCTCGCCAACGCCAGCGGCGTTGGGGTTTCGAGGGCCGTGAGCGCTGGAAACGCCGCAATGCTCGGTGTGATCGACTACCTGGACTTCTACGCGTCGGACCCGCAGACATCGGTCGGACTCGCGTACGTCGAAGGACTGGCTGATGGCCGAGCCTTTGCCGATCGTCTGGCGGCTATCACTCAACGAATGCCTGTTGTAGTAGTGAAAGGTGGTGCCACCGAGGGCGGCGCCCAGGCTGCGGCCTCCCACACCGGGTCCTTGGCCAGCAACGACCGAGTGTTCGACGGGGCTCTTCGCTCCGCCGGAGCCATTCGAGCCGCCGACCCCGAGCAGGCATTCGACTTCGCCGCGACCTTTGCGACCCAGCCGCTTCCCAAGGGTAACAACGTTGCCATCATGACCGCCGCAGGAGGATGGGGTGTGGTTGCAGCGGATGCGGTTGCAAACAGTTCGCTGGAGCTGCTGGAACTCCCCGACGATCTGCGGACCGCTATCGACAAACACCTGCCGCCCCGGTGGAGCAAATCCAACCCGATCGACCTAGCTGGCGGCGAAACTCGCGACACCATTCCGACCCTGCTCAACTTGGTGGCCCAGCATCCAGCCGTTGACTCCCTTCTCTACCTGGGAATGGGAATTCAGGCCAACCAGGCCGCACTGTTCCGAGCCGGACCGTATTACCCCGACCATGGTCTCGAGCGAATCGTGGACTACCACGAGCGTCAAGATGCACGATTCGCCACCGCGGCGGCTGAAGCTTCGGCTGCATCGGGCAAGCCGGTATTGGTCGCCACCGAGCTGGGCTTGTCCAACCCGGAGAACCCCGGACCAGCTGCGGTCCGAGCCTCCGGTCGGCTGTGTTATGCGTCAGCGGGGCGAGCTATTCAAGCTCTCGATGCGCTCTGGCGGCATGCCGCCGCGCACGGCTAGCTACAACTCGGCCGCAGAGTCGTTCAACAGATGAGAGAGCACGCCGGTAAGTCGCTCGGCGTAGGCAAGATGCAGGAACTCGTTGGGTCCGTGGGCATTGGACTTGGGGCCGAGTACCCCCATGACCGCAAACTGCGCGGTGGGGAAGCTCTGGCCCAACATGCCCATAAACGGAATGCTGCCTCCCTCGCCCATTAGTTGCAACGGTGCTCCGAAGGCAGCCTGGGAGCCCGCATCGAGGGAGGTCTTTAGCCACGGTGACAGGTCTGGAGCGTTCCAACCGTCTGCCGACTCGGTCCCACCCAAGGTGACCTTGGCGCCGTAGGGGACATCGGTGGTGAGCGCAGTGGTCAGATCAGCGAGGACCGCCTCTGCTTCAGCGTTGGGTGGGAGCCGCAGCGACAGCTTCAGGGAGGTCGAAGGGCGAAGGACGTTGCCGGCGTCTTTGGAGAGCGGCATACCGTCAGCCCCGACGTAGGAGACCGTCGGCCGCCAGGTGCGGTTGATCGACGCGGCCGCTCCTGTAGCCATGGCCGCCATTCCGGGGAGGAAGGGGAACGGCTCGATCTCGGGTCCCAGGTATTCAGCCATCGCTTCCGCTTCGGCAATTCGGTAGGCCGGAATCTCGGTGTTGGCTGAGTCCAGGAGCACGGCGCCGGTGCCGGAGTCCTCGATTCGATCGAGAAGCTGGCGCAGGATACGAAAGCTGGAGGGGACGACGCCGCTGGCCGAACCCGAATGCACTCCTTCGGTGAGAACTTCGACCGTGACGGTGGTCGCCAGCATTCCGCGCAATGATGACGTGAGCCAAAGGGTTTCGTAGTCCCCGCAGCCTGAGTCGAGGCAGACCACCAGCTCGACGTCGCCCAAGGTTTCCGCAAGCGCCGCAACGTGCGCGGGAAGGTCAGGGCTGCCGGACTCCTCCGACGCCTCGATCAGCAAAACGCAACGAGGGTGGGATCCGCCGGCCTCCTGCACGGCTCGAATTGCGGTGAGGCTGGCGTAGGCCGCGTAGCCATCGTCGGCTCCACCGCGCCCGTACAGCTTGCCGTCGCGGAGCACGGGCTTCCAGGGCCCAAGGTCGGGTTCCCAGCCCACCATCTCGGGTTGCTTATCGCAATGTCCATAGAGCAGGACCGTCTTATCGGTCGTTGTGCCTCCGAATGCGGGGATCTCGGCCACGATCACCGGCGTGCGGTTTTCGACCTCAACCACCCGTGCGGTCATGCCTTCGATGGGTTGTTTCGAAATCCACGAGTACACGTGGTCCACGGCGTTCTGGAGGTGACCGTTGGCGGCCCATTCGGGATCGAAGGCGGGCGAAAGCGCGGGGATTTCGATGTACTCGCTCAGCTCCCGAACGAGCTCGTCGTTCCATTCGGTCCGGATGAGCTCATTGACGATGGAGGTGTTCAAAGACGTTGCCATTGCTCTCACCGTAGACGGTTGGATCAACCAGTCTTTGACCCTTTTCGATGCGGGGCGTCAACTAGGGTCAGGGGCGATGGAAGAGCGTCGGGCGGCAACAGAACGGCGACAAGCCCAACGAGGAACCGGTCGCCGCGCAACCGACCGCCGTGCGGCCGCACCGCGCTCGATTCTGGAAGAGATCCCGTGGCGTCTTGTCGTGCCAATGGTGGTGCTCGGCTTGATCTCGGCGGGATCGTGGCGTTACAGCCAGAGCGCCTCGATCGACGAAACCGCTCAGGTTGACTTCGACTACCCGGTCCCGCTGGACACACCGTTACTCTCAGCCCGACGAATACCCGAAACACTGCAGCAACCGATCGCCGATGCGGCCCTGGCGCCGGAGTTCACGACCATTCTGGATGGTTCTGGTCCAGCGTCCTGCCTGGTGGTGAATGAAGGTGACCGAACACTCCACTCCACGAACGCGCAAATTTCGCTTGTGCCGGCAAGTAATCAGAAGATCCTCACCACCTATGCCGCTTTGAGCGTGTTCAGTCCGGCACGGACCTTTCAAACACATCTTGCGAGCGCCGACCCGCTCCAGGCCGGTCGAATCACCGGAGATCTGTATCTGGTTGGTGGCGGCGACCCGTTCCTGGTGACCGATGACTTCCAAGCCCAGTACGGCGATGCTCAGGAGGGTCGGACCTCGACCCGCTTGGAGACCCTTGCCGATGCTGCGATCGCGGAAGGACTTACCGAGGTCACTGGCGCAATCATCGGCGATGAGTCGCTGTTCGATGACCTCCGATACGGGCCCTGGGCCGAGCGCCTCATCGTTTCCCACCAGTCTGGGCCACTCTCGGCGTTAACGGTCAACGAGGGTTTCTCCGCCTGGCCCGAAGAGTTCGCCGGGAGCTTCCGTGGTCGGACCGCCGCGGAAAACCCTGCCCAGAACGCCGCCGCAGTTTTTGCTGGACTGCTGGCCGAACGGGGTGTCTCGATCGGCGAGGCGTCGTCGGTTGGAACAGCGCCGCCACAGGCCATCACACTGGCTCGTTTGGCTTCTGCTCCGCTTTCGGAGATCGTGACCCACATCAACTCGTACTCGAACAACTACGGCGCCGAGGTCCTTGTGAAACACTTGGCGCTGGAGACCGAACCCCAAGGGACGACCGCGAGCGGAGCGAACCAGGTCCTGCAGGTACTGGTCGACCAAGGGTTTGAGCTCGGAGGAGTCCGTATCGATGATGGATCAGGGTTGGCGGAGTCCAACCGACTCACCTGCGGGCTCATCGCTCAGATCTTGGAAAGTCCGCGAGGGCAAAGTTTGCTGGTTGACACGCTTTCGATCGGTGGGGAACGCGGCTCGATCGCGCTCCGACATGACGGTACGCCGGCCGATGGTCAGGTCTTTGCCAAGACCGGGACACTTAATGGCGTCACGGCGTTGTCGGGCGTGGTGGAAAGTTCTTCCGAGGAAGACGTAGAGCTCGTGTTCACCTACATCGTCAACGGCGAGAGTGTGGGCCTGAATGAAGAGCTCAAAGGTCTTCAGATCCCATTCGTCGAAGCCTTGGCCGCCTACCCCGATGCGCCGCTCATCGCCTCGTTGAGCCCAAGATAGGGCCATGACGAACCTGGCGATCCCTATGTTCCCGTTGGGGTCGGTGCTGCTGCCCTCGATGGTGCTGCCGCTGCACATCTTCGAACCTCGCTACCGCGAGATGATGGAGGATGTCATGCAGCGTGAGGACCGATCCTTCGGAGTTGTTCTCATCGAGCAAGGCCATGAGGTTGGGGGGCAGGATCGTCGAAGTTCGGTCGGCACCCTCGCTCGGGTGTTGGAAACCGACCGGGCACCCGATGGGCGTTGGGCGGTCGTATCGGTGGGTCTGAGTCGAATCCGTGTCGAACAGTGGCTGGCAGATGACCCATACCCCCAGGCCCTGGTGAGCCAGTGGCCAGACGAGTCCGTCGCATCCGACGCTCAAACCGTGCGCTATCACGCCCTGCTCGCCCAACACCGGCGGCTCCTAGCTCTGACCAGCGAAATTGGCCACGATGTGGGTCCGGTGCAGGAGCTGAGCGACGACCCGACACTCGGAAGCTTTCAGATTGCGGCCACGGCGCCCCTGTCATCTCTGGACCGCTATCAAACCCTGGCTGCACCAACGTTAGAGGACCGGCTTGGGTTGATCGAGCGGCTACTCGAGTCAGCGTTACTGTTGGCCGAGCTGGAATTGGGCCAGGCAATGATCGATCCTTTGGGCGACACCGATAACTAACCCGTACACTTCCTGACGTGGCGAAACAGAATCCCATCGACGAAGCCAAAGAACTACAGACCATGCTGGTCGGTTACGCCAAGCAGGAAACGGTCGAGCCCCTTAAGACGCTTGCCCGCTACCTGGGGGCTGGCCTGGCCGGCGCGGTCCTCACCTTCCTTGGCGTCATGTTCGTCGGGCTCGGTGTGCTCCGCCTCCTTCAAGAGGAAACGGGCGACGCACTAGACGGTCTGGGCTTCCTCAGCCTGGTTCCCTATGCGGGTGCTCTCGCGGTGATGGCGATCCTCGTTCTGTTTCTGTACCTAGCTATGTCCAAAGCAACAAAGGCCGTACGATGACCGAACCTTCCATAACACCATCCGACATCGAGGAGAAGTTCCGCTCGATCCAAGGTGAGATCGAAACGGTGTCCACCGACTCCAAGAAGCTCATCCAGATGGCTGCCGCTGGTGGAGCGGTCCTGATCGTCGCCGTGATCTATTTCATGGGTCGACGGGCGGGCAAACGTAACAGCACCGTTCTCGAGATTCGTCGTCTCTGATGGCCGGCGGAGGCCTTCGAAACCGGCTGATCATCACCGGCGTCAACCGTTTTGTGAACAGCCCCCAGTCAACCTGGGTCTTCGCATCCGGCGCGGTAGCGGTCTTCAACTTCCTCCGAGGCAAAGGCGGGAAGACCGAGAAGATCGACCTGAGCGGAGCTGGTGTTGGTGAAAAGTTTGTCATCGAGCATCTTCCCATCACACACAAACAACAGATCAAACAGTTCAAACGGGAGGCCAAAGTGGAAAAGAAGCAAGCCAAGGCGGCCGAGGCCGAGAGAAAGCGGGCGCACAAGGCAGCCAAACCAAGCTTCGCCGCCCGACGTGAAATCAAACGTCGCCAACGACAGCTTCGAGCCGAGGACAAACTTGCGCGCACCACCGAGCGGGAATCCTCCCGTCAGCAGAAGGCCGCGGTAAAGGCGGCCAAAGTAGAAGAGAAAGCGGCACGAAGCGCCGAGAAGGACGCTACTCGTCAGCTGAGAATTGAGAACCGGGCCGCAGCAAAGGCGGCAAAAGAAGCTCGTCAGGCGACGAAGGCTCAGTCCCGAGCAGAGCGCCGGGCAGACAAGGAGCGAGCTCGCTCAGAACGCGAGGCATCCCGCGCCACCAAGGCAGCAGCGAAGGCCGAGCGGGCTGCAAAACGTGCTGCCCGCAAAGACGCAGCCCGAGCGCGTCGCGATGATCGAATCGCCCGACGCGCTGCTCGCCACCAAAAGCGTGCCGACCGGGCTCGTTCACGGCTCGAAAACTAGAGGTAACCCATGCAAGCTGGAGAGCTACAAGCCGGCGAAATCGTGCTGCTCGTCGACGTGAAAGAGCGTCGCTATCTGGTGACGCTCGACCCCGAGAAGCAATATCACAGCCACGCGGGCTTCATCCCTCACTCCGACATCATCGGCAAAGTTGAGGGCTCCCAGGTCGCAACCACCAAGGGACAGAAGTTTCGAGCGTTTCGTCCGTCGCTACACGACTACGTCTTGCAGATGAAGCGGGGTGCTCAGGTCATTTACCCGAAGGATCTCGCCGCCATCCTGATGCTGGCCGACATCTATCCCGGTGCCAAGGTGTTCGAAACGGGTATCGGCTCGGGCGCCATGTCGATGGCGCTGCTGCGAGCCGGCGCCGACATCGTGGGCTATGAGGTCCGCGAGGACTTCGCATCCCGAGCCAAGAAGAACGTCTTCGATTTCATGGGGCAGGGGATAGCTGAGCGGTACGAGGTCCATATCGCCGATGCGTACGAGGGAATCAAACCGGGTGGAGCGGGCATGGCCGAAGGCGACGCCATGTTCGATCGGTTCGTCTTGGACCTACCCGAGCCCTGGCAGGTGCTTGCCCATGCGTCCAAGGCCCTGCGGCCGGGAGGGATCGCAGTCGCCTACACCCCGAGCATCACCCAGGCCCAACAGGTCCGACACCTGATGTCCGATGGTGCATGGGATGAGATCTCCACCACCGAAGTTCTTCATCGAACCTGGCACATCGAGGGGCAAGCGGTGCGCCCCGATCATCGTATGGTAGGGCACACGGCATTTCTTACCCGAGGTCGACTTATCGGACCGAACGTGAACTCAGAAAAACGTGTCTTGACCGACAACGCCGAGCCGATCCCCGGATAAGTTTTAACCAGTAACTCCGGTTTGATGCGTTGTGGCGTCAATCCGGCAGGGCGGGACCCTGGGGCAGAAGCCCAATAATGATCTTGGCCTCGGGGGCATTGTCTCCGAGGCCAATTTCCTTTTGCCTCATGTCAGGCCGTTGTGGGCGTGATCGCTAACCGCCGTGGGGGGTATCTCGACCAAGTACGGCCACGACGTGGGCATCACCAACAGGCATGCCGGGGTTTCCGGGCATTGGCTGCACCATCGAAGGCGCCACACCGAGAAGTTGCGCCACCGCTTCGGCATCCTTGGAGTATCCAGGGATGTAGTAAACGGTGCTCACGTCGATCGTGTCGGCATTCTTCGGACTGAGGGCGGCATAGCCAGCTGAGGCGAGAATATTTGTACCCGCACCAGCGACGCCACCCTTGGCTGCGCCGTTGCCAACCCGGGTAATCACCTCGTTAGGTGGGTGTAGGACCGCTGCGGTTGTTGTGGGTGCCGCCGTGGTCGTGGTGGGCGGCACCGTGGTAGCCACCGTGGTAGTGACTGCGTCGGCGGTCGTCGTCGTTGTTGTCGCCGAGTCCGCATCACCAGAGGGTGTGTCGTCGGCCCCGCTGGCCAGCACGTCCACCGTGGGATCAGAGTCACCCGATGTCACGCCAACCAGGCTTCGGGCTCCCCACAGCATGGTGAGTGTCATGCCGAGCAGCATGAACGAAAGCATGGCCGCGTTCAGTACATCGTGTCGTTCAATCCTGTCCACTGCGGAAAGCTTTGCACCTCCGAGGCCTCAGCGGTTGGACCCCACCGGAAGTTCCTGTTGGAGGATCTGAACGTCAGCAAAGAGATCGCCGAAGGTGGTGACTCGTTGCAGAACTTCGTCGGTGACAAAGGACAGTTTGCCCCCGTCAGCGCAGTCGCTCACCTCATCCCAGCTCACTGGCGTCGAGACGGTTTGGGTTGGCTTCGCACGCAGCGAGTACGGGGCGATCGTGGTCTTGTGACGGGCGTTCTGGCTCCAGTCCACAAAGATCTTCCCCGGTCGTTCAGCTTTCGCCATGGTGACGGTGACTGCATCGGGACTCTGCTTCATCAGTACGTGCCCCATGCCAAGCGCAAAGTCGGCGCACTGGGCGTGAGAGGTGGGTGTATTGAGCGGCACGTACACCTGCATACCTTTGGATCCGCTGGTCTTGGGAAAAGCGGCCAGCCCCACGACATCGAACACCCGCTTCATGTCCAGTGCGCGTTGTGAACACTCGACGATGGTTGCAGGAGCTCCGGGATCAAGGTCGAACACGAGGGTCGTTGGTGTTGCAAGATCTTGGGCGAGGGCCATCGGAGCATGAAGTTCTAGCGCTGCCAGGTTCGCGGTCCAAACGAGCGCGGCCGCCTCTTCAATTCGGCAGTACTCGATCGGCGAGTCGTTCCCCGACCGTTTCCGGCTGGATTCGGACTCGTGACCGGGTCCAACAGATACCTCGACCCATGGAGGGCGATGGGACGGACAACGCTTTTCGAAGAACGACTTGCCCTCCACTCCGTTGGGCCAGCGACGCATCGTCATACAGCGACCGGCCAGGTGCGGCAGCATGTAGGGAGCTATCCGCGTGTAGTAGTTGATGACTTCGCCCTTGGTGAAGCCGGTGTCGGGGTATAACACCTTGTCCAGATTGGTGAGCGAGAGAGTCCGCTCGCCTATCGCCACCGGTGTTGATTTCGCCGGAGCCATAGGCCGAGTCTAGATGGTCGGCTTTACGCAGACTTCTTTGCCGCAGGCTTCTTCGCCGCAGCTTTCTTTGTAGATTTCTTGGCCGCCTTCTTCGCCTTCTTCGCTGGTTTGGCTTTCTTACTTGCGGTCCCTGTGGGGTGGCCGGCCCGAGCCTCTTTGGCGGCAGCAACACTGGCTTCCAGCGCCGCCATCAGGTCGACGACGGTATCTGATGTTGCGGGCGCGTCTTCGGCCACGGTTGTCAGTTCGCCCTTGGACTTACGGTCGATCAGATCCAGTACTTCGTTCCGGAAGCTGTCTTCGTACTTGTCCGGGTTGAAGGCCCCCGCCAGCGAGTCAATAAGAGTGCTCGCCATCTTCTGTTCTCCCTCGCTGAGCGCTATGTCATCGAGGGCTTCAAGACCGGGAATTTCTGACGCTTCGACCACCTCGTCGCTGTACATCATTGTGTTGAGCATCAGCCGTCCGTCGCTGGGACGAATTGCGGCCAGGTACTCCTTGGTCCTCATGACGAGCCGGGCAAGGGCAACACGGCCGTCTCTGGCCATGGCATCGGTAAGGAGGGCATAGCTCTTCAGAGCGAGTTCTTCGGGTACGAGATAGTAGGAGGCTTGGTAGAAGACGGGATCGATCTCGTCCTCTTCCACAAACTCCACGATGTCGATCATCCGCGATGTCTTTGGCGACAGAGAAGCGATCTCGTCGTCGGTGATCACCACGTAGGTGTCCTTCATGATTTCATAGCCCTTGACGATCTCGTCGTAGGGCACCTCTTCACCGGTGTGAGCGTTGACACGCTTTTGCTTGATCCGCTGGTTATCGCGCCCGTCCAGCTGGTTAAACCGAACCGACTTTGGGCTCTTGGCGGTGTAGAGCTTTACCGGGATAGAGACGAGGCCGAAGCTGATCGCTCCGCTCCAAATTGCGCGTGGCATGGGAACACCTTAGTTGAGAGTAGGAATGGGCGAGAACGTCTGTTCCTAGGATCGGCTGAGCCGTGGGTCGGCTTAACCCGCGCTTGGACCGTTAGCTACAAGCAGTGGGGTCGCTCCGGGTGCCATCGGCACCGATGGCACGAACCCGGTAGCTGTAGGTCAGCGACGGTTGCACTCGATCGTCGGCAAAGGACGTGCCCGATACTCGTGCCCGCCAGCCATAGGTTCCAACATCGTCACGAGCTCGCTCGACAATCACCTCGGTCTGGTTGGCCGGGTCGGCGTACTGCCAGTCGAGTTCGTACGCACCTGCGATCGAAACGAGGGTGCATGATAGAACGGGCGCCACGGGGGGCGCAGCAATCTCGATCGGCGAAGGATTGCATGCCGTCGCCGCAGTGATCGTGCCGTCGACACCGATCGACTCAACGGAGAAGGCGTAGATCTTGCCCACCTCAATCGCAGTGTCGAGATACGAAAGGTTGCCGCCGCCTCCAGCGCTGTCGACGCGGGCTCGCCAGTAGTTCGTACTGCCGTTGACCGAGCGTCGAACGATGTAGCGGTCGTTGGCGTTTCCGTCAGGCCAGACCAGCGAGATTGTGTTGTCCGCCAGCACCGATGCTGAACAGCTCGCTACCGCGTCAGGCTGCGGGTTCTGAATGAGGATCGAAGGGGCACACGGTGTGGCGGCCGCTACCGAGCCCGCAGCGTCACGAGCCTCGATGGAAAACACGTACGTCCGGCCGGTGACGATGGCGGTATCGGTGTAGGTAGTTCCATCGACCCTGGCCCGCCAATAGTTCGTTCCACCGTCGACCGATCGCCGCACGATGTAGTCAGCGTTGTCGGTACCGGCAATCCAGTCGACGATGGCTTCGTCGTTCGCCCCGACCGCCACGGTGCACTGTGTGGCGGGGCTCAGGTTTGGTTGCAGGTCAACGACTCCACATGACGTCAGCTCGGATCGCTGCCCACCGGGGTAAACATGTCGGACGAAGAATTCTGATGACTTGTTGTCGATTGCGGTGGCATTGAATAGCGAGTCCGCTGGCGGGTTCACTCGTCCAGCCCAGAACGCGGTTGCGCCGTTAACTGAACGATAGATGATCGTCCCGATGGATGATTCGGTGCTGGTCCACGCGATCGCCACGTCGGTGCTGTTGGCCGAGTCAGCGACCGCGGTGCACAGCGTGGGAACCGGCGGGATGGCGGCTGGCCCAGCAGCAGGTCCGGGTCCGGCTTCATCGCAAATGCGGACAACGTCGTGACTTGCGGGCTGTGGTCCGCCAGGCGAGCCGTAGCTCGTAAAGCCACCTGTTACCCACAGGCAACCATCAACGGGATTCTGATGAATGCCGAAGGCGCCGCTGTCGCCCCGAAGTTCGGGGGCGAACGAGGTGATCACATCGGTCGTTGTCGCATCAAAGGCTGCAACAGCCTTCACCGTGTTGTGTTCCCCGGTGGGGAACCGGTGAGCGATGAGCTGAGTATCGCTATAGAGGTCATTCCAGCAGTGACACCCGGCGTAGATTCGGGAACCAACCCGTTCGATTTCTTGGAACTCGCCACCGACCCAGTTGAGGCCGTTGCAGTCTTGGAGTGCAGGGTTGCATGCGGTGTAGTGCTGCCGGACGAGTGAACCGTCGGTTTCGTCGATCACATAGAGAGCGTGCTCGACTCCACCGACCCACAGGTGACCGGCCTCGGTTGCTTCCACGTCATACATCTGCGAGCAGTAGGCCCACTGTTCACAGCCGTTATAGGGAACGGCGTTTCGATCGGTGACGATCGCACCGGTGTCATCGACCCCGACAAAGCCGCGGGCGGCGGTATTGCCATCGACGCTTTGGAAGAAGCCGGCGATATAGGTGACGTCTTGGGTCTTTGAGCGTGACACGCCCCATGCAGCACCGGATTCGATCTTGGGTGTCCAGGTGTTGTCGATTTGGCCGGTGATGGGATCGAATCGGATGGCTCCACCGACATCGAATGAACCAGCGCCCTCGTTAGCGAGCGGGAAGTTCCCGACCGCATAGACGAAACCGTCGGCTTCGAGTTTCAAATCCCGGACCACGGAGTTCCCGCCGAAGACGCGTGTGGGGAATCCGGGCCAACGGTCGCCTGTCGCAGGATCGATCTTCACAAGGGAACCGACCGTTTGACCGTTCCACGACCCAATCTCACCGCCGACGAGAAGACCGCCATCGGGTGTGGGCTGGAGGGCAAAGACCGCGGATCCGATTGCCGGTCGGAACCAGGACTGCCATGCCCCCGTGTCCGCGTCATAAGCCGAAAGATAGGGCTGGCTGTGTACCTGCGACCCGTTGGTGACCTCCAGATAGTTACCACCAATAAAGATCGTGCCGTCGACCTGGTCGACTTCCCATGCCAAAGCGGCCCACTGCCCGATGGTGTTGGAGTTGCCCTTGGTCTGGACACCCCAGGCTGTTTGCCTCTCCGAATCGAACTCGGCGAGCGCAGGAATGGACATGAAGACCGCAACTGCAATGAAGCCGAGGAAGAGAAAAAGCCGGTGAAATCGCCGCATGGGCCCCAAAGTACAGAGCGGTACCGGGTCGGTTGGAGAGTAATGAGGCACCTTCTATTGGGCCCGACGGCCTAGGCAAAATCGGCCCCAACACGATCAAGTCAGCCGGAGAATAGGCCTATACGCTCGTGCCATGGCCTCATATGGACCCGATATCAAACTTGCCGCTACGACCCCTCGAGGAGCCTCTGCGGTCGGATACCTCGTCGACGGCGTCGACGATGTGTCCCCCGATCGAGAGCGATTTGCTGATGCATCCGGGTTCGAGGGCAAGGTTGGGCAGACGCTGGTCATACCTTCCGAGGATGGTCCTATTGAAGTACTAGTTGGCCTCGCCCCGGAGGGCGACAGCATCACCGACGATGAGGTTCGTCGAGCGGCGGCCGCCTTTGCCCGGTCGGTCAATCGCCAAGCGAACGTTGCTCTGGTCCTGGGTGCCGACGCCGCTCCTGCCCACGTGACCGCTGCGGTTGAGGGGGCGGGGCTTGCCTCATACCGCTATACGGCACAGAAGGGCAAGGGGACCACCGCCAAAGTGGCGACCTCTCGCATCACCGTTGTGGCGAAGGGAAAGGGCGTTGCCGCGGCGTTCGCTCTCGGCGAGCGAATGGTTGCGTCGGTCTCGCTCACTCGGGACCTCGTCAACGAGCCCGGCGGGTCGTTGTTGCCGGTGGAGTTCGTGAAGAAGGCACGCGCCGGGGTGAAGGGGCTGCCGACACTCAAGGTGACCGTTTGGGATCAGGCACGTATTGCAAAAGAGAAGTTGGGGGGAATCCAGTTTGTAAACCAGGGCTCTACCCATCCACCGCGGTTGCTGATGATCAGCTACACCCCGCCCAAGAAGGTCAAGGGTTCCAAAGAAGTAGCGCTCGTCGGCAAGGGCATCACATTCGACTCTGGTGGTCTGTCGTTAAAGACCGGCACCGGAATGATGACGATGAAGGTCGATATGGCCGGCGGAGCTGCGGTGGTCGGAGCCATGACGATGCTCGACGCCATGGACTGCCCCAACCCGGTGACCGCGTATGTCCCGCTCACCGACAACATGCCTTCTGGTGATGCCGGCCGACCCGGCGATGTGTTTACCGCTCGCAACGGCAAGACCGTTGAGGTGTTAAACACCGACGCCGAGGGTCGCTTGGTACTCGCCGATGCGCTGGCATTGGCGGCTGAAAAGAAGCCAGCGGTCATCGTCGACATCGCGACGCTCACCGGGTCGGTCACCGGAGCGCTCGGCGTGAAGTTCACCGGTCTGATGGGTTCGGATGCCGACGTCGTCAACTTGGTCTTGGACGCAGGTGAAGCGAGCGGCGAGAACCTGTGGCACCTGCCGCTGCCTGCGGAGTACCGCAAGGATCTCGATAGCGATATCGCCGACCTCCGCAACATCGGCAAAGGCCCCTATGGCGGGGCCCTCGTGGCGGGACTGTTCCTGAAAGAGTTCGTGGCCGACGTGCCGTGGGCACATCTCGACCTGGGTCTTGCGGCCCTCGCCGACGGTGATGACGGGGTCTTTGTGAAGGGAGCAACCGGGGCTGGCGCTCGAACGCTGGCACGGTTTGCCGCCGCCTTCTAGGCATCGGAGCCAAGCCCCGTAGTTCGACTGGGCTAGCTAGTAAGCCCCGTCGGACTTCAGAACCGCCGGAATCGTGCGGAGCAGGATTGTGAGGTCGACCACCAGAGACCAGTTGTCGACGTAGAACAGATCGAGGCGGGTGTACTCCTCGAAGGTGGTGCCGCTTCGACCTGAAACCTGCCACATTCCGGTGATTCCGGGGCGCACTCGCAGCCGACCATAAAGGTCGTCGTCCCACGCTTCTGTTTCCGACGCGAGCGCCGGACGGGGTCCGACAAGGCTCATCTCGCCGCGGATCACATTCCAAAGTTGAGGAACCTCGTCTAGCGATGTCGAGCGAAGTAGCTTGCCGATCCGGGTGACCCGGGGGTCGACCTTCATTTTGAAGAGCGGGCCAGCGCCTTCGTTGGTTTCGGTTAGTTCCTTTTTGAGTTCTTCTGCGTTCTGCACCATGGTGCGGAACTTCAACACACCGAACAGCACGCCATCACGGCCGACTCGCTGCTGTTTGAACACCACAGGTCCTTCGGAGTCCAGTTTGATGAGGACCGCAAAGAACGCAAGGACCGGAGCCAAGAGGAAGAGCATCGTGGACGCAACCGCAACGTCGAAGCAGCGTTTGGCCGCCGCTCGCCAACCACCATGGGTCACAGGTTCGACGTACACAACGGGGTAGCGGCCCAGCGGGCGCACCGTAAGGCGGTGAGGTTCGATATCGGCGAGGGTCGAGCTGAGTTCTACGTGGACACCGCAGTCGAGCAGATCGCGCACCAGGCGGTTCATATGGGCCGGCGGGATCGCGGTGGCAGCGACTACGACACCGGTAGCGCCGGTTCGCTCGAGGGTGTTGAAGACATCGGCGATCAGGGCTGATCGGTCGGGGTTGTGGAGTGTGGGAACGGCCTCCTGTACGTCGTACCCGAGGTTGCTGTCTTCGGCGAACATCTGCCGGAGCTCGTTGGCTTCGTCATTGTCGCCAATGATGATGACAGGGCGGCGCATGCTGCCCTGGCGGCGTCGGCTATTGAATCGGCGGCGCATGACTTCGCGCTCGGCAAGGAGGGCCGTGGTCCCGAAGACGGTCGCCAGGATCAGAAATTGCCGGCTGATGTCCCATTGGAAAAGGAAGCAGATGAGGGCGGTTGAGGCCAGGGCCCGTAGACCGCTGTCGATGATGCGTCGAACCTCTTCGGAACGGCGGGTGATGAACCGGATCGAATACAGCCGAGCGCGGCTCAGCCAGAACGCCCAAAAGCCCAACAACACCGCCGTGGCCGGCAGAGTTCCGGGCATGGTCGTGGTCGAGACCGCGTGGGCGAGAGCTACGCCGGAACCACAGACAACCATGTCGGCCATAATCACGGACATCTTGGTGTTCGTGAGTTTCCGAGGCTCGGTTACCGGGACCAGTCCCGCTCTCGGTGTTTCGATGGCGTGCACGACCCAACTGTCTCAGATGGGGACGCTCAGGAGTGAGAGTAAACAGGCCCCCATCGTTGAGGCCGATCGGCCCAGATACAGGTCCGTTGGGCCTATCTCAACAATTGGGCTCGGTCGAGAGTCAATAGCTCCTCGGCGGTGCAGCGCCCCAGCGCTGCCTGTCGCAAGGCCTCTAGCGGATCGACTGGGTGGATGGGAACGGCGCCGTCGAACAACTCCTCGGTGTCGAGATCGACAATCGGATGCCAGAGACGGTGTTCACGCCTCAGGTGATGGGGGAGTTGCTGAACGAGACGCGTGGTGAGTGGGCTCAGCTCGGTGCGAACGAAAACCCGACTCTCGACCTGGCGCAGAAGTCCAAAGCGGACCCCGCGCCGCAACGCCTTCCAGAACTGGCTGCTCGCGCCCGCACGAGACGAGCAACCGATCGAAGCGGCGATCTCGTCGGTCACAGCTGAAAAACCCTTCGCGTCGGTCCGTAGTCGCGCCGCCAACGACCGGACGATCAGGAGGCACGTTGGTCCAACGATGGGTCCGTAGTAACGCTCAGCGTAGAACCCGGTCGCCGGGACAGCGTCCACAACCAGGTCATCGTGCCAAATGCTCACGTGGATCGACTCGGGGGTGGGGAGTCGGTCCTGAGCTGGTCGAGACCGCTTTCTGCGACGTTCGGCCTGTGAAGAACTGGCTGTCGTCAAGTTGGGGGTTGCCTCGCCGGTTACTCCCTCGAGGGGCGGGTGTGGTCTCGATGTGACACCAGGAGGCGGAATGGCGGGCAGCAACCACGTTGCCCCGCGCTCAGATGGATTGGACTGGGAAGCGATAGCAGCTTCAGACATTTGAATGCTCCTCTTTACGGACTCACTGTTGCTAGAGAGCGTGCTTCCAACTCGACGCCGAGAACGTAAAGAAGAGTAGTTAGACGAATTGGATTTCCCACTCGGATGAGAAAAGGTCTCGGAAATTCTGCGTTTCCTTCGAGGGAATTTTTGGGCCCGGCGGGTCTAGAACGCAGGCGGAGCGCCGGCGAAGGGCACCTCTGACACCCCGGCAACCCCAGATTCAAACGAAAAAACACTCCCAGGAACTGCGCCATCGATTCCTGCCTGAGAAGGCTTGGCGCCTCCCATTCCGATCGTGGTTATGTACACCGTGCGCAGGTCGGGACCACCAAACGCGGGCATCGATGGCTTCTCCACCGGCACCTGCACACGATCGACGACTTCTCCTGTTGGAGAGATTCTGATGATCGACCACCCATAGACCGAGGCCGACCAGTAGTAACCCTCGGAGTCCACGCACGCCCCGTCTGGCAAACCGGGCATGGAGTCGTAGTCGCAAAAGAGCTGCTCTTCGGAGAAGCTTCCCGACGCTTGGTCGTAGGCATAGCTCTGAATCGTCCGGGTGTGGGTGTCGGCGAAGTAGGCGCGATCGGCCGTGAACCCAAGACCGTTTGAAACGCCGATGTGCTGTCGGATAGTACGAAACGAACCGTCGGCCTCAACCGAGTAGAGCGAACCGGTTGCCCGCCCATCGTTGGGGTTTTCAAACATCGAACCCACGACGTATCGGCCCGTCCGGTCGGTCTTGCCGTCGTTCAGTCGGTTGCCGTTGCCTGAGGCTTCAAGCGCCACGAACGATGCCGTCTGCCCAGACTCCCAGTGAAACCAAATCAACTCATGCTCCATTGCCACGAGCAGGATCGCCGGATCCTGCGTCAGGACGAACGAGCCGGGTCGGCCTACGGTGTCTCTGCTCTCGTTGCTCCCGGTCGCTGGGTCGAACCGGTGAATCTGTTTGCCCTCGATGTCGGCCCAGAACAATACCCCGGACCGGGAATCCCAGACGGGACACTCGCCAAGCTGGGCGGGATGATCGATTGCGACGGAAACTTCAGACACCGACAGAGACTAACTGTTGGTGCCGCTCTAATCGAAGTGGGCTAGTGCCCAGGGGCGAACTGGCTGCAGATCATGGCCGAGCCATAGAGCTCGTCCTGCCGCAGCGAATGATGTTCATACGGGGTCTTCAGAACCTCGCGATAGAGGTCAGCCGAGTGAGCATCGTTGGTGAAGAACGTTTTGTTGTCCACGATTCCGAACGGGATGAGGTTGCAGCTGCGATGACGCAGGTAGTTGTGCATTCCTTCGCCGACACCGGGCCACATCGTATTAAAGGCATCATCGAGAATGACGATCCCTCCCTTGGTCAACGTGCGTTCTGCCACCCATAAATCGTTCGTGGTAATCGCAGCCGTATGGCCACCGTCAACACTGAACAGACGCACCCGACCACCAACGAGGCCCTGAACGTCGGCTGGCTGAAGCCTCATCGAGTTTCGGGTTTCGAGGAGAACTCGATCCCCAGGAACTCCTGCGTCGATGAGGTTCTTCTCCAGCTGTTCGCGGTCGCCCAGCCCCGACCCGTCGATGTTCTCGTCTTGGTTCTCGAACAGGTCGAACCCGACCGCCCGTTCATCGGCCCCGCATAGCAAGGCCAGCAATATGAAGAGCTGTCCATGGTGAATGCCGATCTCGGCCACGTGGCCGCCGTCGGTCTGAGCCTCGGAAAGTCGCCGAATGGCGTCGATGGGCGCCGGCGCCATCCAGCCGGAGACGGCATTAAACCCGCCGTCGATGTACGCCATGAGTTCGTTGCGGTGTTGAGGTTCCGATTTTGGGAGCGGCTGTGGAGCCGCCACCGTAGGGTCCGGGCCGCCTGCGGCAATCATGGCAGCCTGTTCGAAGGTGTCGAGTGCCTTGTCCCAAGTGATTTCGGCCAGCGAGTCTGCACCGCCCTCTGCCAAGCGGTCGCCGAGGTCGGGATCGTTGCATAGTCGGTCGATTGCTTGCGCGATCGCGAACGGGGTCGGATCGACCACGAGGCCGTTTACTCCGTGGGTGACCAATTCGGTAAGGCCTCCACCGTCAGAGCAGACAATGATTGGACGACGCTGCTGCCAGGCCTCAAGGACGGTGAGTCCGTAGTCTTCGTCGAGGGCTGGTGCAACGATGCATGCGGCCTCGGCATAGAGACGATTTCGGTCACGCTCGCTCACCGAGCCGTGAAAACGAACCCGACCGCTGGGCTGGTCAACAACAGGCTTCCATCCCTTGGTGAAGATCCCCATGTTTCGCCAAAGTCGACCGGATTCATCCGCGGTTCCGAGAGTGTCGAGGATGTCGGGCGCTGCGAACAGTTCGTGGTCGAGGCTCTCAACAAAGGCCGACCGACTTCCCCCGCCTACCAAGTGGCCAGTCGGACGATCGCCCCCGCGTTGAGCGGCGGTGAGATGCATTGCAGCAACAAAAAGCTCGGTCCGCTTTGGCCATTCTTGGCGGCTGACACAGACGACGTCGGATCCCGAGCGGTCGCGACTCTTAGGGGCCGGAAGTCGGGTGACGTTTGGATGGCGGTAGGGCACCGACCCGATGTTCCAGAATCGTTCCAGCCGGCCCGCAATGGTGTCGGAACCAGCGAGGAAACCTCGGTTGCCATCGATTGCGGCAGCGTCCATCCTCCGTACCGCCTCGGTGGCCACTTTGTGTGCTTGGGCAGAGACGAACCCCGCCGCAACGAACTCGTCGGCCAGGTCATAGAACACCCGGTACTGATGGTAGGTCAGGGAAAAGACCCGAGAATGAGGGGCGGCATAGGTAGGTGGTTGCGTCGAGCAGACAACATCGAAACCCGAGAGGTCGAGACGGCGGGTTGCCTCGAGCAATTCGAGATAGCGGAAGTACTCGTCGTGCCACTCGCGTAGAACGGGTGCGATTGGGTAGTCAAAGACCTTGGGCGGTCGTTCGGTCGCGGTGACGGGGACAACGGACACGGTGTGCCCTCGGTCGTTCATTCGGTCGACCAGACCTCCGAGAAGAAGCTCAAAGCCACCCGAGACCCCATGGTCTGGCTTGACTATTCCCAGTTTCAAACCGGTCATGGTGTTTCGCCGCTGCGGCGTAGAGCCAGGAGTCGGTCGACTTGCGCCTTTAGCTCGGCGATCTCGGCATCGTGGCGCCGCGTGCGTTGGTCCATGTCACCGAGAAGCTCGACTAGCTCTCGGTTGAGTCGTCGTTGGTCGGCCGGGTTAAGCGCGAGGCGTCGAGCGATTTGTCCGGCGCGATTTCGGGCCGTTTCGGCTGGGTGACTTTCGATCGAAAGCGTGTGGGAGTTCGCTCGTACAGATGCCAGGGTTGCCTCGACTCGGCGGTCGAGTTCGCGCGGGTGTTCAAAGCCCCGCATGTCGTTTTGGGCGCGAGCCGATGTCTCTGCGACGACGGCGGCGAAATCAGTCTGGTCAACCTCCACGGACAGCAACCGTAGTGAATCGGTACGCTAGAAATGGTGACGCCTCCAGAGGTTGCCCTCGATGCCGCAACTCAGATCATCGCCAACGCCAGCCGTGTCACGGTTCTCACCGGTGCGGGAATTTCTACCGATTCAGAAATTCCCGACTATCGGGGCCCCAATGGGGTGTGGACCAAGAACCCGGGGGCGGAAAAGGCCTCCAACTTGCAGACCTACGTCGCCGATCCTGAGGTTCGCAAAGCGGCCTGGCGGGTAAGGCTAGATTCACCGATCTGGGACGCCCGACCCAACGTGGGCCACCACAGCCTGCTGCGGCTCGAGCATGACGAGAAGTTGGAGCTCCTCGTGACCCAAAACGTCGACGGTCTTCACGCCAAGGCGGGTTCGGATCCCGGTCGCCTCGTGGAGATACACGGTTCGGTTCGCCACGTTGTGTGCTTGGGCTGTGACTATTCCGACCCCATGCAGGTAGCTCTCGATCGAGTCCGTGCCGGAGAAGAGGACCCTTCCTGTCTCCAGTGCAGCGGAATACTAAAGAGCAGCACGATTAGCTTTGGGCAGAGCCTGGTGGAAGACGATCTCATTCGAGCCGAGCAGGGAGCGCGTAACTGTGACGTGCTGCTGGCTGTGGGTTCCACGCTGGCGGTTGGTCCCATCAACGGAATGGTGCCGGTGGCCAAACAGGCTGGCGCCAGGATTGTGATCCTCAACGGTGGGCCGACAGATATGGACCACTATGCCGACGTCATCGTCAACGCGTCGATCAGCGATGCGCTGCCCGCGATGGTCGGAATAGCATCTGGTGACGCCATGTTGAACCGTCCATGAATCCTGAAGGTACCAATGGCACTGACTGAGCTTCTCGCACAAGCACGCGAAACCGTTTCCGAAATCGACCCGTCCGAGGCTGCCCGGCTACGGGCCGACGGTGCGATCATGCTTGATGTCCGAGAGCCGACTGAAACAGCGCAGGGAGTCATTCCAGAAGGGATTCTCCTACCTCGGGGACTAATCGAGACATCCGTCTCCTCGGCTATTCCGGACCTCACGGCGTCGATCGTGGTTACCTGCGCCAGCGGGGTGAGGTCGTTGCTGGCCGCAGCCACAATGCAGAACCTTGGCTACACCAACGTGTCGTCGCTGGCTGGCGGCTTTGCGCAATGGAAGGCGGCAGGGCATCCCTGGGAGGCGCCCTCAGATTCGAGCGGTCGACTCGATCGATACGCCAAGCATCTCCTCTTGCCTGAGGTCGGCACCCTCGGCCAGGAGCGACTGCTGGCTTCAAAAATCCTGATCGTTGGAGCCGGCGGCCTCGGTAGTCCTGCAGCGTTGTACCTGGCAGCCGCGGGGGTTGGCACGATCGGGCTGGCCGACATGGACACCGTCGATGTGACGAACTTACAGCGCCAAATCATTCACGACTCGCTGCGGGTCGGCTGGCAAAAGGTGGATTCGGCTCGGCACACGATCGCTGCTCTCAACCCCGATGTCACAGTGGTCACCCACGAGCTTCGAGTTGACGCTTCCAACGCCGCTGCGCTGATCGGCGACTACGACGTCGTGGTTGATGGTGGTGACAACTTTGATGTTCGATACGCACTGAGTGACGCGTCGGCCGAGACGGGCGTACCCGTGGTGTATGGCTCGGTCTTCCGTTTTGAGGGGCAGGTGACCGTCTTCGACCCATCGAGGGGATACACCTACCGCGGGTTCATGCCCGAGCCGCCGCCAGCTGCGGTCGCTCCCAATTGTTCCACCGCCGGTGTGCTCGGCGTGTTGCCCGGGATCGTTGGAACGATCCAGGCCGCCGAAGCGCTCAAGCTGGTTCTCGGTATCGGGCAGTCGCTCGTCGGCCGCATGCTGATCATCGACGCACTGGAGATGGATGTCACCGAGCTGGCTCTGCCCGTTTCGGGGAAGTCATCCGTCATGGATTCCTAAGAGCGCGTTTCTCGCGTACTGAGCTGTCACGGAGTGAGTTTGGGCCGTGAGTTTTGGGCGGTCAGTTTCACGGAGTGAGACGACTCGACCTCTCTCTGTGCGGGCTCACAACCGAACGCGGTCAGTGTTGACACAAGATCGCTACGTGGTCGTCACATCGACGCTGGTCAGGTGACGATTGGGTCCGCGCCCTTGCGAGCGGCCGATGGGTGCTGCTTAGACTGTCGATTCCTCTAGGCGGGGGAGTGGGGTGCTTGGACATCTCAATGACTGAACCTTTTTCACAGCGAATGATTCCCCTGGCGATGGGGGCGGTCCTCCTGACTGCGCTCGCGGGGCCGGTGGGTCCCGCTTTGGCGCAGGATGAGCCTTCAGTTTCTGCTGGCTCAGAGGCCACCGAATTCGTTGAAGCAGACGGGATACGGGTCTCGCAGTCCACTGCGTCGTTTGAACTTCAGAACTTTGTTGATCCAGACATTCTTGCGTTGCTGGCCCAGCCGGTTGCTGCAGATCCGGGCCAGCATGATCACCGTCACGACTATCAAGCGTTGTTTCAGGGTGGAAGCCTCCCGGTTCTGACCGTTCCGCTTGATGGGGCGTCAGAGATGGTCATCATTCAGCCTCGAGACGCCCAGGGCCGAGGCGTCGACCACACCCAGCTGGCGCTCCGGTCCAACGACGGAGCCAATTGGAGTCCGTGGACGCTGTTGCATTCCGATGGAGAAGAAGGCCCGGACGGTCTACCGGGACAGGAAGGGTCGAGCCCGGCTGCAATCGCGGGTGCCGGATCGATCGGACCTATCTGGGTAGGCGAAGGTGCGACGGTGGTAGAGGTTGCGCTCCTCGTGGGCGAGGTTGAACACGTCACGACAGAGGCGCTCGATGTTCCTGAGGGGCCCGGCGAAACGTCGTTCGACTCCTTTAACGCACAACTCCTCGCCTCGGCGGCCTCCTGGGCGGGGCAGCCCGTTATTCGCTCACGAACTGAATGGGGCAGTCCGGGATTCCAGACCGGCACCGCCGGCTGTGAGGACGGTCCTCGATATGCCGAGAGCCTCCGAGCCATGGTGGTGCACCACACCGTCACCACCAACGACTACAGCCAGGATGAGGTCCCGAAACTCCTGCGGGGAATCCATCGCTTCCACACCGTCAGTCGCGGCTGGTGCGATGTGGCTTACAACTTTCTTGTTGACCGGTTTGGGACCCTCTGGGAGGGCCGCAGTGGTGGCATCACGCGCCCGGTAATCGGTGGTCATGCGCGTGGCTTCAACTCGAATACCTTCGCGGTCGCATTGCTTGGGCAACACCAAAGCAATATCAGCTCGCCGGCACCCGCCCGACCGTCAGCGGCCTCGCTTCAGGCGATCAAGGACCTCGGGGCCTGGAAACTCCGAATGCACGGAGTCGACCCCAACGGTCAGACGCTTCTGAAAAACACCGCTTCCGACGGTGTACTCAAGCATCCGCCCGCGCAGTACGTTTCGGTGCCGACCATCCTGGGTCACCGTGACCTTGGCGTCACTTCGTGCCCGGGCAATTGGACGATGCCGGTGGTTGCCGACATGAAGGCTGAATTCACCCCGCGTGCGCTGGCGGCGCCGATTCCGTATGCAACAACCGGGATCACAGGCAACGACTTTGGTCCAAAGATCATGGCGGTAGACACCCGCGGTGGCCTGCGACCCGCTCTTGGTCAAGCCGCACCGGCTTCGGCGCCCGGTGGCGGGGCTGCGGCTATCGCCGTCGGCGGTACTGCGACGGCTGGATACGTGCTGGCATCCGACGGCACAGTCCGCCCCTATGGCGATGCGCCGGCGGTTGGGTCAAAGCCCGCTGGAGGGTCTGCCCCGGTCGATCTCGTCGTACGTGACAGCGGCAAGAGTGGCTATGTCATCACTGCCGACGGGCGGCTCCACGGATTTGGAGGATCGGTTGCCGATCGAACCTCGCGCGGTGCGGCTGGCGTCGTAGCTGGTGACGTCAATGACGACAAGGTGGGGTACACCGTGTCGGCCTCGGGTCGACTGTTTCCGGTTCTGAACTCCCCGGCAGCGGCGTTGAAGAACCAGCCGGCTGGCAAGGTGATCGACCTGGTGGTGTGGTCTGGCGGAACCTCAGGCTACGTGTTGACCGACCGTGGTGAAGTCATCGGATTTGGCGCCGCCACGAGCTTTGGAGACGTGGTTCCGACCACGCCGGTATCGGTGGTTGCCGGGCCAAACCAAAACGGTGGCTGGGTCCTCGATAGCGAAGGACGCTTTTGGAACTTCGGCGACGAACGTCCGGTAACGACAGCCTCGACCCATGTCGGCTCTGGGAACGCGGCCGACGCGGTGTTGACCGGGTATGACCTCAGTGCAACCCGCTTTGGCGCATCGAGCGACTTCAAGTACATCAGTGGTGTTCTCAAACGGTTGAGTCCACAGACTGTGAGTGCGCCTTTTGTCGATCACTGGAACTGGAAGACCGACTTCAACGGAACGATCAGCCTTGGCAATGCGATGGTTCGTCGGCCCGAGTTCACCGACTCGATCGTGGACGACATGTACCAACGTGCTCTGAACCGGAGTCCCGATCGCGACGGTCGCAACTATTGGACGGGACTGTTAAACAACGATCGAATCAGCCTGCGAGATATGGGTGTGTTCTTCTACGGATCCGACGAGCTCTTTAAGCGGTCAGGCACGAGCGGGCGCTATGTCGACGCGTTGTATGCCTCGTTGCTCCATCGATCGCCCGATGCCGAAGGACGGGCCTACTGGGCCGGGTTGCTCGACAGTGGTCGCGCCACCCCGGCGGAGGTGACAGGAGGCTTCTACGACTCAATCGAGAGCCGCCGCGATCGCGTGGACGCGCTGTATAAGCGGATCGGGGGATCCGGTTTGAGCGGTGAGCAACGCGAGCGGTGGGCCAACGAACTGCTTGCCTCGGACGACCTCACGCTGGCGGCGGAGATGGTGGCCAGCCCAACGTTCTATCGATACTTGATCAACTAGTCACTGGGAAGGGGACCCAGTGTGACCACAATGTGACGGTTTGTGGTCAGTCCCTGGTAGCGGGGAAGATTTCTTGCTGTACTCAGACAATCCAAAGGGGGGATGTCTTGAATCGGACCGAATAGGTCCGATGACCTAGGTATGCAATCGACGCAAAGCTCTGCATTTCAAACGAATCGTGGCACCAGTCGGCTTCTCACCGTGGCGTGGCGGATCGTCGTCGCCACCATGGTGGCTACGTTGCTTGTGCCCTTCCTGTGGGCCGGTACCGCAATCGCGGCACCCAACGACGCGCTCGTCACCATCACCGGTAGAGGATGGGGCCACGGTCGTGGCTTGGGCCAATACGGCGCCCTTGGCTACGCCCAGGACCATGGCTGGAACAGTGGTCAGATCCTCGACCATTTCTACCGAGGTACCACCGCAGGATCCGTCCCAGCCGACAACATCGTCGATCCTGGTCATCTACGCGTCGACCTCAGCTACAACAAGGGGCGATCCACAACGGTCGGCCTCACGAGCGGCAACATCCTCATGCGAGGGCCGGGCAACGAGGATCTGGGTCACATCTCCAACGGTGCGGTTCGGGTGAAGTGGGATGGATCTCAATACATCGTTTCGTACGCATCATCCTGCGGGGGTCCCTTTACCGTGCTCGGCGGGATCACAGGTCACGACAAGGTTCGTCTAATCGCCGATAGCTCAGCGACGCCGAATACTCCTGAAGCACTCCTTCACGTCTGCCGGACCGGAGGGGCTCGCACCTGGTACTCGGGCGAAATAGTGGCACAATATGCCGCCAGCAATCATCGAACGGTCAACCTCACCACGATCGAGGAATACCTACGCGGAGTTGTTCCAAACGAGTCTCCTGCGAAGTGGCCAGCGGCCGCGTTGGAGGCCCAGGCGGTGTCGGCACGCAGCTACGCGATGGCGGGTGACACTCGCCATCAGCCATGGGCCGACACCTGCGAGACGACTCGCTGCCAGGTCTTCTGGGGTCGATTCCACCAGAAAGCGGGTGGAGCGATCAACCCCACCACCGATCCTCGTACCGACGCTGCCGTGGCAGCTACAACCGGGGAAGTTCGAGTCAACGCCGAGGGTCGAGTCGCTCGGACCGAGTTTTCCTCCAGCACCGGTGGGTTCACTGCAGGTGGCACCTTCCCCAGCGTTCCTGACGAAGGCGACTCCGTAGCCGACAACCCCAACAAGAGCTGGACCCAGGTCGTCAACGTCAACGCCTTGGAAAGCAAGTTCGGCAGGGGCAAACTGCTCGACCTCGTAGCGACCGAGCGATCCGGACTCGGTCCCGATGGTGGCCGAATCACCTTGATCGAGTTTCGGTTCGAAGGTGGCACCGTCACCCAAACCGGCTGGAAAGCCCGCACCACGCTTGGGCTGAAGTCGGACTGGTTCACGATCGGGAAGATCGAACGTGGCGAGACCGAACAGATCAACAAGTACGTGACGAAACTCTCCCAGGTCTATCTCGGTGAGAACCCAACTGCGGTCCAGATCGATGCGTGGACACTCCGCATGACGATCGAAGGAACCCGCACCGGTGTTGCCACCGAGATCGTTCAAAGCGATGCATTCGCAGGCACCATGTTGACCGACCTCTACGCCACTGCATTCGGGCGCCAACCCGACGCCGAAGGGGCCGCATACTGGAAGCAGATTCTGCGGAACGGAGCCCGCTTCGACGATATTGGCTCGCTGTTCTTTGCTTCCGACGAGTACTACCTGGGAGCTGGCGGTACCAACACGCGGTACGTTCAACGGCTGTATCGAGACGTGCTCGGCCGAGAGGCTGACGCCGGTGGGTTGGCCTATTGGGTGGACCTTTTGGACAGCGGGGCCCTGGACCGAGTCGATGTGGGCAAGAACTTCTATATGTCACTCGAGTCACGTCGAGATCGAACCGTCCGGATGTACACGCGCATCTTCCAATTCGGGCCCTCCCAAAGCTCGATCGACTACTGGTCGGAAAGACTGCTCTCCATCGACGATGTCCAGTTCGCTGTGGAACTAGGAACATCCGACCGGTTCTACACAATCTCTCAGGGGTAACGGACTGAGTTCGGATCTTCGGAGGGCCAACCTCCGAAGATCCGTGGGCTTGGTCGCTTGCTGCGGGGTACCCGACCCGAGTTCAAGCGGACACTACGATTGGGATCCTTGACTGCAGTACCGGCCGACGGCCTTCCCCCGCTCGTTGAGCACGGCAGTGTGCCGCGTTCACCCCTCACCCGGCTCAAGGATGTGTGGGAGTACCGCGAGCTTCTCGGCAATCTCGTCCGACGAGAGCTCAAGGTGCGATACAAAGACAGCGTCCTCGGGTTCCTCTGGACCCTGCTCAATCCACTGCTGTACCTCGCGGTCTTTAGCGTCGTCTTCGGGCTCGTGCTCGACGCTGGCGCTCCACGCTATGGCTTGCTGCTGCTATCGGGGCTCCTGGTATGGAATCTCTTTGCCATCGGTCTGGGCAGTGCTACGGCGTCGATCGTCGGGAATGGGCCGTTGGTTCAGAAGGTGTGGTTCCCGCGAGAAATCTTGCCGATCGCCGCGGTCGGCGCATCGTTTGTGAGCTTCTGTTTCCAGATGGTGGTCCTCATCATCGGGCTCGCCGCGTTCGGACATACGCCACAGCTATCCATGCTGTGGCTTCTGATCCCGGCGCTCTTGATCACCCTGTTGTTGGCCACCGGACTCGGTCTTCTTCTGGGCGCCTACAACGTGTACTACCGCGACACCGGCCACTTCCTGGAATTAGGTTTGCTCGCCTGGTTTTGGTTTACCTGCATCGTGTACCCGTTCCAGTTCATCGGCGAGGCCCTCGGTGATCGAGCACTGCTGTCGGGGCTTAACCCAATGATGGGCCCGGTGCTGGTGTTCAAGCGGGTGTTATACAACCCCAACAATGTGTCCGAGGCCGACCAGGTGAAACACTTCAGCTATGTCCTGGGCGAGGGCACTGGGTTCTACCTCCAGATGCTCGGCATCTCATTGGCGTTCGCGGTCGTGATCCTCGCGCTCGGTGTGCGCGCGTTCTCCCGCCTCGAAGGTGATTTCGGAGAGGTCATCTGATGAGCTATACCGCCATCGAGGTTGACAACGTAACCAAGACGTTCTCACGCCAGACCGGTGGGTCCACCTCGTTTCTCGAGCGATTCCTCGCCATCGGGCGTGGCGCCAGCGAAGAATTCAACGCTCTCGACAATGTGGCCTTCGACGTCATGGCGGGCGAGACGATTGGGATTCTTGGGCACAACGGCAGCGGCAAGAGCACGATGCTCAAGGCGATCTCGGGCACCATTCGACCGACCAAGGGTGCAGTCCGGGTTCGAGGGTCGATGAGCGCCTTGCTCGAGCTCGGGGCTGGGTTCCATCCCGACCTCACGGGTCGAGAGAACGTGTACCTCAACGGATCGATCCTCGGATTCTCCAAGCAGCAGATCGACGAAATGATCGACGACATCATCGACTTCTCGGAGATCCCAAACTTCATCGATAGTCAGGTCAAGAACTACAGCTCGGGTATGTTCGCTCGTCTTGGTTTTGCGGTTGCGGTCAACCTCAAGCCCGACGTGCTGCTCATCGACGAGGTCTTGGCCGTTGGCGATGAAGCCTTTCAACGTAAATGCCTCGAGCGGGTGCGCGGCTTCCAGCGCGACGGCCGCACGATCGTCTTGGTGACGCACAGCCCCGACATGGTCCGGTTGTTCTGCGACAAGTGTGTGGTGCTCGACAGCGGGAAGATGATCTACTTCGGCGAACCTCACGACGGGGTCGTGGCATACCGGGATGCACTCGAAGCCCGCACCGGCGTTCGCCACGGCGATGGAACGCCCACCGAACTCGACCGCGCCGAGGGGGCATCGGTGCAGTTGACTTCGGTCACTGTTTCTGCGCCCGAGGGTGGGGAGAGTTCCTTTTCTCCTGGCGATTCGGTCGAGGTCACCGTGCGATATGTTGCGGCTGAGCCGCTGGATTCGATGCGACTTGCTATGTGGTTGTTCTCCCACGACGGAATCATGGTCTCGGCGGTGACGAGCGCCAGCCTTACAGGCGAGGACTTGCTCAATATCCGGCCCGGCCCGGGAGAAGTCACGATTCGAATCGATGACCTCCCACTGCTCCAGGGAAGCTTCGAAGTCACGATCGCTTTGCAGGATGTCGACGAGACGGTCGAATATGACCGGCAGGAGGCACCGACCAGCTTCTCGGTCACTTCCGGAAGTATGCAGGGCGGCCGAGTGAAGCTGAAAACAACGCTCACCCACAGCCAGTCTCCGGCACCGGACTCGACGAAGGCAGCCCAACCAACCGGATGAGAGTGGTGGCGGCAGGTTGGGCAACGGAGAACGATCTCCCGCGAGAAACCATGCCGTGGCGAGCCCGCAGGCTCGGTTATCGACTGGCTCGATCACAATCATTCGCGTACGCTCGCGCTCATTCACAAGGAAGGTGAATTGTTATGTCTGTCCTCTTGCTCAATGCAACCTATGAACCCCTCACCGTCATCAGCTGGCGTCGCGCCATCGTTATGGTTCTCGAGGGCGAGGTAGAGCTGTTGGAGCAGGCCGAAGATCGGACGATTCGAACCTGCGGTGGAAACGAGTTTCCCTTCCCCGTGGTTGTTCGGCTCTTCAACATGGTCAAGGCGTTTCGCCGCGGTGGCAAGGCACCTTGGACTCGTGCCGCATTGCGGGCCCGCGACGACAACACGTGCCAGGTCGCAGGTTGCAGCAGCAGCGGAACCACGATCGATCACGTGATTCCTCGTTGCCGCGGTGGTGAGACCACGTGGGAGAACACCGTTTTGATGTGCAAGCTGCACAACCAGCGAAAGGGCTCCCGCTCACTGAGCGGAGCTGGAATGAAACTGAAGGTGGAGCCACGGGCACCCAAATACAGCGTG
This sequence comes from uncultured Acidimicrobiales bacterium, assembly GCA_938029215.1. Classification (GTDB taxonomy): domain Bacteria; phylum Actinomycetota; class Acidimicrobiia; order Acidimicrobiales; family SZUA-35; genus JABDIY01. The sequence continues at coordinate 100,107 of CALHFG010000022.1, forward strand.
GTTCTGGCCAACAAGGCCCACCCTCAGTGGGCTGCCTGGTTGGCCTGATGTAACTGTCCGTCGGTTTGCCCCGCAGGTGCGGGGCGAGCCGGCGCGACGAGCTAGCGGGCTTGACCGAGCTCCCAGAGGTTGAGCCCGAGCGTCGGGTCAGACGAAACCAGAACGGCGTCTGTCGGGGGTAAGGAGCCGACTGGCAGGACGACGGCTGTGGCGTCGTCGGGGATCGTGCCAAAGGTGGCTCGTACGGTTGACTGAGGTGACCAGAAGGTCAGGAATTGCGCATGCTGTGACCCGATGTGGTCGATCGGGAGTGCCGTCACCTGACCGTCGCCACGAGGAAAGTCGAACGCGAGCTGCGGCGGCACCTGCAGGTGCTGTGCCCACGACAGGACGAACAGTGAACCAGCGGCAACGCCGAGGCCAGCGACGGTAAAGAACGCAGTTTCCTCGACTTTGAACGTGAGCGCGATCACGAGCACTGCCAGGACAGCGGCTAAGGGATACACCCACACCGAGCTGATATCCAGCACATTCTCAAACGGTTTGATCCAGTGCAGGCCAGACGCGTTGCTTTGCGCATTTGGCCCGATCCAAAACGCTTCGTCGAACGACGCGGTGGCGACGTACCCGGCTGCAAACGTGACCCCGCAGGCGGCGAGCAACCCGAGGGTTCTTGCCGCAATTGCATCCCACACCTGCACCGAGTACACGATGACGATCGGCAATAGGTACTCGAGGTATCGGCCATAGGTGAACGCATCCACTCGAGCGGGACTATTCGTGCTTACTCCCGTGACGAACATGGTTGATAGTGCCGCGGTCCCAAGTAAGGCGAGCGCAACGAACACCGTCGTAGCCCGACCTGTCTGCTGGGGCCGCAACCCGGCTGTGACGCCGATGAGTCCAACGACGACGAGCCCCGCGGTTGCGGCCACCAAGTAGAAACTTCCACCCACCGCAACTCGAAGAGCCGTCTGAGGGTTGTCGAGCGGAAATCGCACAATCTCAGAGATCGAGGTGGACGGGCCACCCTCGACGAGCACCTGAGAGTGAATGGCCGCAGTAAGGAGTCGAAGGAAGACATACCCGAGGGGTAGCACGATGAGCGGAAGGTTCGAATCGGCTTGCGTGACCCGTTGGGTCAGTCGTGCCCACAGAATCGTGAGAAACGCGGCCAGGACGAGCACGATGGCACGGTCATGGGTGGCTGCGGCCAAAAGCATGATCGCCGTCACCTCTACCTGGCGCCATCGACTTGGGAAATCGAGGTATCGGTCCATCACGATCACCGATGCTGCTGCGAGCACGGTTAGCAGCACTTCAGGAACGACCAGGGCGGAGAATGCGAACGTCGACGCGGTCAAGGCGCCCGCTGTAGCTGCGGCAGCCGAGGTATACGGACTGTGCCGAAGTACACGCGTGCCAATGAGGAACAGAAGTGGAGCCAGGGCGCTGACCAGAACGGCGTTGAGAACCAACGCCGCCGTGTGGAATGATCCCGGTGAGTTGAAGATCCAAGCCAGCGGAGCCAGCAGGAGTCCGTAGAGGGGTCCGCCTCCTGGGCCTATTCCCTGGGAATCAGATCCAATGAGCCACCGAGCGATTAACGGGCCGTTGAGTTCGTCTTGAAAGAGATATGGCGAAGGCATCTGAAACGCCAGAACGATCCTCAGAACGCAGCCAAATACCATCGCGCCGACGACGACCGATTCGGGTGAGAGAAGCTCTTTGGCAGGGCGCCGGGACACGCCCAAACCCTAGTCCTAGCCGAACGCTCGACCCGTGACGCCTACCTTCGGTCAGCGGTCACCAGATATCCGTCGGAAAGGTCGAATCGATTGAACGGCCGAGATATTTGTGCCAACGGTTCGAACAGTGCGGGCCTGGTGACAAACCGGAGCGGTGAGTTTCGGAGAGCTTCGGGGATTTGGCGATGGTTGCTCTCCATCGTTCGGTCAACTTGGTCCAAGTTGACGACGGCCGATGCCTGCCTGTGGGCCAGGAGGAGCCGCGGCAGGCGCAGCAGGTTGACCCACGGGAACCCATAGGAAGTCACCGAAACGTTGTGGAACCCAGCTTCCTCGATGAGCTGAATCAGAGACGCTCGCTCGTATCTGCGGAGATGGCCAACCATCTCATCGTGATGGGTCCAGTACTTCATCCGGGATGGCACCGACGCCACCAATTGGCCGCCTGGTCGCAAGCGTTGATTGATCATCTGCAGCCATCCAGCGTCATCATCGATGTGTTCGAGGACTTCACAGAATATGACCGCGTCGAATTCCCCTTCCACAACTTCGACCATCGCGTCGGCGACCTTGACATCGAGGCGAGCCTTGTCGGCCGCAGGGAGGCGTTCCCACGCCTCGAGAGCGTCGGCGGTGAGTTCGATCGCCACGCCGGAGTCAAAGCGAGCCAGTAGCTCCCGCGACAAGGTGAGGTCTGCTGCTCCCAACTCAAGAAATCGAGTGCCCGAGCGCAGCTGGCGCAGCAGTTCGCTGCGGCGGAACAAATAGCGAGGTGGAAGGTAGGTGTTCATAGGGCTGTGAGTGCCTCCGTTAGGGCTGAACCCAGCGCAGCGTCAGAGAAGTTTCGGTCATACAGCTTCCGACCCTCTTCGCCGATGACGGCAAGCGCCTCGGGGTTCTTCATCGCCCACTGAATCGAATCGAGCATCGATTGAGCATCTCCGGGCGTGCACATCACGCAGTTGACCCGGTCGACAAAGCCCGCGGACTGGTGGGCTGGGGTGCGCGCCACCAATACCGGCAGTCCACCGGCGAGGAACTGCACCGTCTTACCGGTGACAACCCGTGATGCTTGTTCTGTTCCACCGAATGGTCCGCCCATTCCTAAAGAAGCGATCGGGATTTCCACGTTTACGATGTCGGAAAGCTCCACCCAGGCTGCGTGGTCGATCCTGGGCGGCATCTCCTGGGGCTGGCCACCGATCACCCGCCACACCACATCGTCGTGCTCCAAGGCCTGGATCGCCTCCCGGACTACGTCCATTCCATGGAGCGGAATCATGGTCGCATAGAAAAGCAAACGGAACCCTGGCCCCGACGCTCGGGGGAGAAGGTCATCCTGAAACGCACCGATTGGTATCGCATGCACCTTTGCGGCAGGAATAGCGAAGCGCTCGGAAAGGAGCTGTCGATGTTGCTCGGTGTCGGTCAGCACCGCGGAAGCCGATCGAAGAATCAGTCGTTCGATGGGTCTGAGTACGGCACCGGCGAGTTGCCCGGCTCGACCGAACTTTCGCTCCGCTACCAGGGACTCGGTAGCGGATAGCAAGCAGTCAAACACAAGGGGCCGACCCATGGTCAGCGCACGAACCGGCCAGTAGATTTCGTGCCCTCGGAACCCAAGGATGTACATATCGGGTCGGTGGCGCACGCGAGCTCGGACCAGTTGCGTGAGCACCTGTCCGTACCGCCACGGCCCCGATGATGAGTTGATGACCTCCACGACGCTGTAGCTCTGTGATTTCAGTGCCCTCAGAATCGAGACCGTGCGTACGTATTCAGGGTTGCTGTATGCAAGGACGTAGCAGACGATGGGCCGTTCGGATGACACGCCGCTAGCCGAAGAATTGAGAGGTGTCACCAAGCGCCTGAAGTGAGGGCGCCTCCCGGTCTTTGTCCGAGACGGTCGCTCGATCGGGTGCGATCGGCCAGTCGATCCCGAGCGCCGGGTCACACCACAGCAACGCGCGATCACAGGCGGGGTCATAGAAGCCGCCGCTCACCTTGTAGGAGATCATCGTGTCCGGTTCCAATGTGCAGAAACCGTGGGCAAAGCCGGGAGGAATCCACAGCTGCGTGCCGCTCGCGGGATCAAGGCGGACCGCGACGTGATCACCGAAAGTGGCCGAGCTGTGTCGGATGTCTACCGCCACGTCGATGAGGGCGCCACGAGTACATCGGATCAGTTTTCCTTGAGCGGACGGAGCGACCTGAAAGTGCAGGCCTCGGACCGTTCCCGGTTGGGCGGACAGGCTCTCGTTGTCCTGTACGAAGTCTGCGTCAATGCCGAGCTCGGCAGAGGTCCGACGATTGTAGGTTTCGGTGAAATACCCGCGATCGTCACCGAATCGCTTCGGGGTGTACTGGATGACGCCATCGATCTTGTCTACGAGCACGGTGACGAGCCTAGAGTCTGGGGTCGCCCGGGTCAGGGACATCTTCCCACCCTGACGGCCCGGTCCGAAGCGACGCGAAGGCGCCCCGGCCCTCGAGTAGGAGCACGCCGAGTGCGACGGTAACGATCCAAGCAATGTCATCAATCCCCGCAACCAGATAGCCGAGAGAAGCAGGTAGTTCGACCAACGTTGCCGTCACGCCCGCAAGCACTTCGCGAAGCCCAATTCCTGAGGGGAAGAAGCCAGCAGCGGACGACAGCGCTCCGACCGCGACCAATGCCAGCGAATCGCTTCCCGGTTCGAATCCGAGCGCCCAGACCAAGAGCATGTACCGAATGGCCAAGGTCCCCACAAGCCCGGCCGAGCCAGCCAGAACACCGAGCCAAATGACTACAGATCGAGCCAGGCGCCAACCCATGATGGCGCTCGCACCCAAGGCGCCGACCCCGGCGGCGGCGATGGGCCAGCCCGCGAACGCCCCAAGATCGAGCAGCGGGCGGACCGCGGCAACCAAGGAAAGTCCGAGCCAGGCGAGGGCACCGCAGGCGGTTGCGCCCGTAGCCTGCCCTGCAGAAGCTCCTCTGCCCATGAGATCTGCGGTTCGAACCACAACGGCGCCAGGGAGAGGAAGAAGGTTGGCCGCCGAACCCATCAATGTGATGCGAAGTGCGTCGCGACGACCAATGGCGATGCCGATGAGCCGACTCTGCATCTGGTAGCTGAACGCGTTCGCCAGCAGCGTCGATGGAACCAGGGCCACGGCCGCCACGCCGTGAAGAATACGAAACTCCTCAACCTCCTCAGCGGGGAACCGCACGATGGCGACCACGAAGAAGCCAATGAACAGACTAAGCAGAAGCGCAAGCTGTCTTGGTGAGAAACGATGACTACGGAGCCTGCCCACCCATTCGAAGAAGTTCCTGAGCAGCACGAGCCGAACTTAGTTCGGATGTAGCCACGAACTGGGCACGGTGTGAAATCCTGCGGCTGCCAGTCGCCGAGGCGGACCGATGCAGCAACTACCGTGACGACGTGCACCTCGTGGTCATTTCGATATGCAAGGACGAGGAGTCGACGATTGGCGAAGTCCTGGATCGGGTTCCGAAGTCGATTCCTGGAATTTCCTCCATCGACAAACTGGTGGTCAGCGATGGCTCGAGCGACGACACTGCCGCTGTCGCTCGAGCTCATGGTGCGGTTGTGATCGAGGGGACAGAGCAACGACGGTTAGCGTTCCGATTTCAACAGGCAATCGACACTGCGCTCGAGATGGGTGCAGACATTGCCGTGAACATAGATGGCGATCTTCAGTTCGACTCCGGCGACATTCCCCACCTGGTCGGACCGATCGTTGCCGGAGAGGCCGACTTCGTTGCGGCGGACCGCTTCACCGATGCCGAGACCGGTCAGCGTCGAAAGCCTGAGAACATGCCGTCGGGCAAGTACTGGGGAAACCGGCTCGGAGCGAAGGTCGTCAGTGCCCTGTCCAGTCGTGATTTCAACGATGTCACCTGTGGGTTTCGCGCCTACAACCGAGACGCACTTCTGTCGATCAACATCAACACCAAGTACACCTATACCCAGGAGACATTCCAGATTCTGGCTCAAACCGGCAAGGCGATCGAGACGGTCCCGACCCATGTGACGTACTACCCAGGGCGCCGATCCCGTGTGGTGACGAGCTTCTGGGGTTTCCTGGCAACGAGCGCAGTGAACATTCTGCGCTCGTATCGAGACTTCGCGCCCCTGCGCTTTTTCGTTGCACTGGGCCTGTTGCCCTTGTTGTCCGGTGCGCTCTCAGTCGGTTTCGTCGGGGTCCACTGGCTTCGAACGAGCAAGACCTCGCCGTATACGAGCATCGGGATCCTCGGAGCGTATGCCTTCTCGCTCGGAATCATTTTGATTGTTGTTGGGCTGGTTGCAGACATGTTGGTGAGATCCACCCGAAACCAAGAAAAGATCTTGCGGCTACTGAAAGAAGAGCGATACTCCGCCTCGACGGTCGACGAAGCCGAGTTGTAACCCACCTTGCGCAACGGCCTCTGAGATACTGGAGGGATGTTCGACCCAAGATCCGGAGCAAAGAAGGTGGCCGCGCCCGTTACTGCGCGCATGGATAGGTACCTCGCTGCGATGATCGAGCAGATCCAGCAGGCAAAGCTGGAAATCTTGGCCGAGATCGCTGCCTCAGAGGCTCGCCAGTCCGAGCGACACTTTGTGCTGTCTTCGAGGCTGACGGCGATCGAGAGCGAGCTGCGCTCTCTGTCGGCGGAGAAATGACTTCCTATTTCGATCTTCTCGGCGCACAAAACCGCGACCACGGGGAACGGGGAATTGCTCGGCTCATTTCTCAGTTGGCACTGGCGTTAGAGCGGTCACATCCCACGGCGATCGATCGATACATCGTGCATCCGCACCTGCCTGTCCCACAATCGCTTGAGCCGCTCTATGCAACGGGAAAGTTGGTGAGAAGCGATCTCATCGACGAGCGGCCATCATCTGGTGGCACATTCATCGCTGGCTCGGTTGTTGAGCTTGAAGAATCGATGCAAACGGTGCTGCCTTCTTGGGCTCGTGGATCGAATTGGCAAAGCTACGCAATTCTGTTCGATCTGATTCCGCTTCGATTCAGTGACCGGTATCTCTCGGACCACACCCTGCGGTCCCGGTATCTCGACCGGATCGCCGGCTATGGGCTCTTCGACCGTCTACTCCCGATTTCGGCAACGAGCGAGGCCGATGCCGTTGAACTCATCAATTTCCCATCCAACCGCCAGACGGTGATTTACGCCGGTGTCGACGATCGGTTCCGGCCAGCTGGACCGGGCACAGAACGTCCGTCGATCGACGGCCTGAGGGATGGGTACGTGCTCTTTCCAACCGGCATGGACTGGCGCAAGAATGTGGACCGGACGATTGAGGCCTATGCCGCTCTGGCGGTGGAGGTGCGGGAAAATCATCAACTTGTGCTGGCGTGCCGCCTGGACCCTTGGATGGTCGAGGCGCTTCAAGAACAAGCTCATCGGCTAGGAATCGCGCCGGATCAACTTCTGTTGCCGGGGTATCTCGATGATGGTGACCTGGTCTCGTTGTATCAACATGCCGCGCTGGCGATCTTTCCGTCGCTCTATGAAGGGTTTGGCTTACCCGTTCTGGAGGCGATGCAGTGCGGAACCCCCACCATCTGCGCCGACAACTCCAGTTTGCGAGAGGTTCAGACAGCGGCCGAAGCCAGGTTCGACGCAGGCTCGACCGAGTCGATTACTGACGCCCTGCACCGAGCGCTGACCGATTCGACGCTCCGAGACCGACTTCTCCAACACCCGGTCCCGGACTTCTCGTGGGAGCGCTCTGCCTCCCTCCTGGTAGGAGCGCTTGGAACGGAGCCGTCAGCACCGCAGCGGGCACGTCTCGCCATCGTCAGTCCGGTGCCTCCCCAGCCGTCGGGTATCGCCAACTACACCGGTCGCCTTGCCCGCGAACTGTCAAAGTTGGTTGATGTCACGGTGTTTTCATCAGTCAATGAGGAGGAGGGCGACGTCGACTTTGACCCGATCGAGGGCGTCACGGTTCGAGCGCTAGACGAGCTGGCTGACCTTCACTACGGCGGCCAGCCGTTTGATCGCATCCTTTACATGATGGGCAACTCTCGCTTCCACGCGCAGGGAATGGCGTCGCTTCGTCGCACCGGTGGCGCTGTTCTATTCCATGACGCACGGTTCACTGGCCTCTACAACGAGATGTATCGGTTATCGCCAGAGAGTTTCGGTTCTGAACACGTTGGTGCAAAACTCGCTGCGCTGTATCCCGATCGGTACCGACCAGCGGTGAGCGAGAGCCATACGATCGCGCCGGAGCAGGCCCACCGCTTTGGGATTCAGATGTCTATCGAGATCGCTGGTGCGGCTTCGCACCGGTTCTGTCACAGCGACTACGCCGCGCGCTCGATCCACATCGATAGCGGTACGACGGTTCGTCACCTGTTCGACCTGCCATTGCCGGCCCGAGAGTCGGTCGGGCCCCTGCGTCGAGATGACTTGGTTAGTGCCTTCGGAATTGTTGATCCATTGAAACAGCCCGGGCGACTTGTCGAGGCCATGGGGCTCCTTGGACGGCCATCGCTCACGCTGAGATTTGTAGGAGACTGCGACCGAGCGCTGGAGCAGACACTTCGCGACAAGGCTGAACTTCTTGGGGTTACCGTCGAGTTCACCGGATATGTATCCGAAGACGAGCTACTGGCTCAGCAGCAGCTAACGGCGATCGCGGTTCAGCTGAGAGCACATTCAAACGGCGAAAGCTCAGGAGCGTTGGCAGAGCTATTGGCTGCTCAAACGCCCACCATTGCCACGAGGATTGGTGCGCTCGCAGAGTTGCCAGCCGATGCGGTTCGGTTCGTCGAGCCCGACGCGCCAGCTTCTGAGATAGCGCGAGCGCTGGGTGAGCTGCTCGATGACCCCCACGCAACGTTGCGAATGCAAGAGGCAGCACGTCGATATGCGGAGTCGAATAGCTACGAGGCGGCTGCCCAGGCCTTGGCTCGAGCACTTGATCTCATCTAGATCGTGCAGCAGTGATCTTCAAACGAGGCGACGGTCCACCAGGTTGAGGAGATACTCCCCGTAGCCACTCTTGAGCAGTGGCTGCGCCGCCGCTCGCAGCTGGTCGTCATCGAGCCAACCCATCTCCCAGCTGATTTCTTCAAGACATGCGATCTTCTTGGCCTGTCGTTTTTCGATCACTCGCACGAACTCACCAGCCTCAACGAGCGAGTCGAACGTACCAGTATCGAGCCAGGCGACCCCGCGGCTGAGCTGGGTGACGTTCAATTGCCCCTGCTCCAGATAGGTCTGGTTCACCGCCGTGATCTCTAGCTCTCCGCGACCTGACGGTTTGACAGCCTTGGCGATATCGGTGATCTGCGAGTCGAAGAAGTACAGACCTGTGACCGCCCAGTTCGACTTAGGTACAGCCGGCTTTTCTTCAATGGATGTAGCTCGTCCGTGATCGTCGAATGTGATCACTCCGTATCGTTCCGGGTCCCGGACCTGTTGCGCAAAGACGTTTGCACCGTTGCGGATCTCTGCAGCCGTCGACAACTGCTTGCTCATCCCTTCGCCGTAAAACAAGTTGTCGCCGAGGGCCAGCGCGCATCCCTGACCTTCGATGAAGTCCTCGCCGATTATGAAGGCTTGGGCCAAGCCATCGGGGCTGGGCTGCACTGCGTAGGAGAGATTGATCCCGAATCGGGACCCATCGCCGAGGAGCCTCCTGAACGACGCGGCGTCCTCAGGTGTTGTGATGATCAACTGGTCACGGATTCCGGCCAGCATGAGCGTGCTGATCGGGTAGTAGATCATGGGCTTGTCATACACCGGTAGCAGTTGCTTCGAGGCGGCAAGTGTCAATGGGTGCAGGCGGCTGCCGGTACCGCCGGCCAGGATGATCCCCTTCATTCCGCAGACCCTAGGCGTGTGCCTGCGTAGCGACCCGCCAGTATTGGTTCCCAGTAGTCGTCATTGTCCAGATACCACTGCACCGTGTCGCGGAGTCCATCTTCAAACGAGCGGGACGGCTTCCAGCCCAGTCGGTTGGTTGTGGTTTCAAAGTCGATGGCGTAGCGATGATCGTGGCCGGGTCGGTCGGTGACGTAGGTAATGAGGTTCCGTCGAGGAGCCTCCCCAGAACCAGCGACGGCATCGACGAGGTCACAGATCATGTGGACGACGTCGATGTTGGTGCGCTCGGCATCACCGCCGAAGAGATAGGTCGAGCCGGCCTGTCCCTCGATGGCAGCCTGGAGGAGGCCCTCGGCGTGATCCTCCACGTGGATCCAATCGCGGATGTTGTCGCCCTTGCCATAAACGGGCAGCGGCTCGCCGTTGAGAGCCTTGATCACCATAAGTGGGATGAGCTTCTCGGGGAACTGGAACGGGCCGTAGTTGTTCGAACAATTCGTGACAACGACCGGGAAGTCATAGGTATGAAACCAGGCTCGAGCGAAGTGGTCTGAGGCCGCCTTGCTCGCTGAATAGGGCGATCGAGGATCATACGAAGTTGTTTCGCAGAACGGTTCGTCGTCCAGAGTCAATGATCCAAAGACTTCATCGGTGCTGATATGGACGAACCGGAACTGCTCGTTGGGGTGAGCTGTGAGCCACCGTTGCGCCTCCTGCAGCATCACCGTTGTACCAACCACGTTGGTCCTTACAAATTCAGCCGGGCCATCGATGCTGCGATCCACGTGGCTTTCGGCGGCGAGGTGCATTACTCGGTCTGGGAAGAAGTCTTCGAACGCTTGTCGAACTGCTCCGTCGTCGCAAATATCGACCGTTCGGTGTTCATAGAGATCTGAGTCGGCCACCGACGCGACCGTTCTTGGATCGCCGGCGTAGGTCTGGAGGTCGAGGTTGAGGACGGTGTGCCCAGCCTGAACAGCTTGTCGAACGACGGCTGACCCTATGAAGCCAAGGCCGCCGGTTAGAAGGATTCTCACCGTCTGAGTATGGCGTACCCGTGTCCGTTAGTCGGGGAGGGAGCTAAGACTCTGGATCTCGTCGTTCGCCCGGCGGATGGCTTCGTCGACGAGGTCATGCCCGGTCAGTTCCACCAGCCCGTCGGTTGTGGTGCGACGGTGGTAGTGCAGGATCTTGGGGGGTTGAAGGTCGGGCGGAAAGACACTCCCGAGATGGGTGGGCAGGTTCCACGACTGGTCTAACAGTTCCACCTGAAGATCAAGATCAGATAGCGCGAGACACGCCGCAACTTGGTCCACATGGACCGCAAATGCACCCAGGAGGTGGGACCGGTCCAGCATCCAGGTTGCCCATTTCGCCCAGGATGATGCGAACGGGGCCAGATCGACCCGGTTGATCACATAGAGACCACCGTTGAGGTTTCCTAACAGGGTGGGTTCTGGCGCCGGCAGCGAGGGTGGGGGGTCCAGCTTGGCGTGCACAAACACGTTGTGCAGAACTTCCAAGGGCGGGTTGGCGAGGTCGACGCGTTTCCCTGCGATCGACCCCGCCGGTGGAGAAGTGGTTGTGGGGTCGTTCATGATGAGCATGTCGGTGTCGAGCAGGGCGACGCGCTCAACGGTTGCCGGCAGGTGTTTCGCCAACGACAGAGCGCCTGCGATTTTGTTGCAATGAGGTGAGCGAGAATCAAATGGCTCGATCGGCACGACCCGAGCGCCCTTCGATTCCACGAGTTGGATGCTTGGACTGTTGGTCGGGCTGATCACATGAATCACGAGACGCTCGGCCGGGACACCTGCGCATTCGGTTGCGGAGACAAACCATCGCACAAGCTCTTGCTGAAAGATGGGTTGGGTATCGACAACGCACGAGAGCAACGGGCCTGAACCGTGGTGATGCTGAGGCCGAGCCGGAAAAGCCCAAGCCCTGGGGCGAAGGGCTCGAGCAAAGCGCTGAGCCAGCCCAGACGAATCCGACATTTCACGAGTGTGGCGGGTCGGAGGCGCCATGGGGTTGATGGTCATTCGGTCTAGGCGTATCGCAGACTACTGTTGAAAGCTGCTGACCTGTACCGGGTTCGGCTCGGGCGATCCAAAGGAGAGGCGTGTCGTCGCAACGACCAACAAATGCGGTTGTCGTCGCCGGAATGCACCGTAGTGGAACGTCACTTGTCACTCGCCTTTGTTCTCTCTGGGGACTCGAACTTCCGCAAGATGACATAGGTGCTCGCCGAGGAAACGAACGTGGGCATTGGGAATCGCTCGCCGTTATCGAGCTGAACGAATGGCTGCTTCGCGAGGCAAAGGCGAGCTGGTTCGACATGGTCATTCCCGATCCCATGCCCGTCAGCGATGCGGTGGCTCAACGGTTTTCCGACACGCTTGCTACAGCGTTCGGTCCTGCCGACAACATCCTGGTAAAGGACCCGCGAATTACCAAGCTCACCGGCACCTGGGTTGACGCTCTCGCAGAGCTTGGGGTCGAACAGTCGTACCTTTTGGTTGTTCGGAACCCCTTGGAGGTTGCCGAATCGCTTCTCGTGCGTGACTCGATTCCTCGTGAACAGGGGGCGCTGTTGTGGTTGCTCTCGGTTCTCAACACCGAGCTCGCGACCCGCGAACAATCGAGGGCCATCGTCGATTTCGGTGACGTTCTTGCAGATTGGTTTGGTGCCCTGAATCCAATTGCGACCCGACTGTTTCCGGACACAGAACACGTGGTTGTCGATCGGACGCTCGGGGAGCAGACCGTGGACCCAGGGCTCCGTCATCACGTGGTAGATGACCAACTCACCGCCGAGCTCGGAGACTGGGTTGACCGGGCGTACCGGGCCTTACGCGAACTTACGGTTGATGATGGATCGATCGCGGCGTGCAAAGACCTCGATGAGTTACGTCGGGAGGTTGCGGCCGCTGGTCCGCTGCTGCGGTCGAGCCTGCCGACGGTTGAGGGCGAGCTACGTCACGAACTCGCGGGTCTGCGGGGGCAGCTTCGGGACGATGCTGTTGCGCTCGAGAAATCCGTGGCCGACACCGAACGGGCTGATGCAAAGGTGGCCGAGCTAGAGGCTCAAATCCTGGAACATAGACGAGCCGAACGAAGCTGGGAGACTACGCGCCTCATGCTTGAGGACCGCAGTGCACGGCTCGAAGCGGTCGAGTCATCTCGCTCCTGGAGGCTGGCCTGGACCCTGCTCGCCCCGTACCGTCGGTTGCGGATGCTACGAAGTCGATCGCTGCCGGACAGGTAACCCCTGCACAACATCCCAGACTCGCAATGGTGTAGAACGCGAGGCTGCTTGGCGCGAGGCGATGAAAGAAGGCAGCGGCGGCGGGTACTCGTTTGGTGCTGGCGCGGTATGTCCCGGATGGTCCCAGAAGTCGTTTCGCAGCTCCCGACCCCAGATTCGTTCGAGCAGCTCGTACTCCTCGGGGGCAGCAGCGGGCGTGCGCGTGGCGGACTCGAAGTGGATGAATGCCTTGGTTCGGTCGGCTACGGTCCGCCACCCGCTCCCAAGCAGCCGGAGGCATAGGTCGACATCGTTAAAGTTCGCCGGAAAGCGACCATCGAACCCGCCGACTGAATGGAACTTCCGGGCTTCGACCGCCAGGCAGGCTCCCGTGACTGCGAGACAATTCTGGGTCACCAACAACGCGTCCTCTACCCCGGTCAAGGCGGCGTTGAGGCGCGCATACCGATGCCCAGGTATGCCGTCTCTCGACCAGATTCCCGCATGCTGCAATCGTCGGTCTTCGAACAGGAGCTGAGGTCCGACGGCACCAATCTGGGGATCGATGCAATACCGAAGGAGCGTTGACAACCACTCCGATTCCAGGCACTCGGTGTCGTCATTCACGAATACCAGGACTTCACCGGACGCATGGGCGGCACCCAGGTTGCATGCTTTGGAGAAGTTGAACGGCATTTGGTTCTTAATGATTCGCACGTGACTGAAACGTTTCAGCGGAGCAAGCACTGCGTCGTCACACGTACGATCTTGGACGACGATGACCTCGAACCGCTGGTGGGCTGTGAGTTGCACAATCGATTCGACCGCCTGCTGCACAAGCACACGATCCTGTCCGTTGAGGCTCATTCGGCCACCCGCCGTTGGGATGATGATCGATGCCGACGTTCGGTGCGTATCCGGGAGGTCTCGAGCGCTGGTTGCTGGGCTCGACGACCGCGTTGCGACGCCGTTGGCTAACACACGGGGGAGATGAGCGATTGTGGCGGCGGCGCCGACCGCCGCTGATCGGACTGTGGAGACGGGCTGCGATGCAGGTAGTCGTTGGAGCGTGCTCGCCGAGAACCACACGCCGTTGCCGAGATAGTCCTGCTGCTCGAATCGTTCCGGAGACCATGCCGGCTTGAGATGTACTCGCTCTGTGGCCCCATCGTCTCGGAGGATCTCGTCGGAGTAAATGAGATCAGGCATCGGATCCGTCAGGGCATTCACTAAATCGCTGACCGCGGTCGAGTCGAACGATGTGGACGAGCGTGCAATCGCTACATAGTTCGCCCTCGCTTCGCCTTGTGCTTTGTGCACCTCGGCCAGTGATGCGTTTGCGCTCAGGGTCTGATGATGCCACGCATGAGATGATTGCTGCTGGAGACTGGTGACCAGTGCAGAGGAGTCGTCCGCCTCACCGAGTTCAAGAAAGAGAATCACCGGCGTAGGAGACGACGCATCCGCCGCGGACCAGCCGCTGTTGACTTGCCGGCTCGACATCGAGCGAGTTCCTCACCTATGCCTCGAAGTTCGTCGAGCTGGGCGAGTGCCGAATACAACTCGAGGTTGAGCCGTTCCACTTCCGCCAGCGCGTCGGCGTGCGACATTGGCTCAGACGGACTCATCGCTTCAATGGGCGGCCCAAGGTGGACACCGTACGGCGTGCGACCGTCCGCCACAATGGTCGCTCCTCCGCTGCTCTCACCTGCCCCTGTGCCAGATCGAGGTGCGCCTCGAGGTCCACGATGTGTCGTTCCAGATGTTCGATCGTTGATCTTGAGTCGCCGAGTTCCCGGTGAAGTTGATCCTGTTCATAGAGTTCGACGAGACGCCGGGCAGAGCCCTTCGGCAGCAGGATGGGGCTGCTGTCTAGTTTGTCGATGACCATCTCGCGAGCGGCTATCCACGACGATTGCGGATGAGAAAAGCTGCTGTCCTCGGTCTCGGTCCAACGGCGGTAGAGCGATGTGATCTCGCCGAGATCATGGACGCCAGTAAGAATGGCGGTCCGCACAAGGAGGTCCCAGTCTTCGACAACCGGCAGACGTTCGTCGAAGTCGATCCGGAACCCCCGCACGGTCTCGAGCGGTAATGCGAACGCACATATTGGGGTTTCGTTGTGATGCAGGTGGGTGATGAGGTCGAACGACGTCGCCCGGTCGTGCGCACAAGCCGAAACAGCCTGGGACGGCTGCCCTTCGATCATGGAGTGCTGTTGGTCAGCGGCTAGAGCCCTGATGGTGACACCGGGTGATTGCTCGGCCCCGTGGGCGAAAGCTTCAACCCAGTGCGAAAACACCATGTCGTCATCATCGAGGAAGGCGACATAGCGGCCGCGGGCGGAGTGAAGGCCTACGTTCAGAGGCCGGGATCGGCCTCCGTCGGATACTTGATGCACTCGAACTCGGTGCGCAAACCCGGCGTCGAAACTGCTCACCAATTCCTTGGTCTTATCCAGAGCAGCCTTGGAGTCGGTGTGCACCACCAATTCGACCTGGAAATCATCGTTGGTCTGGGCCGCCAGGCTGGTGAGTGCGTCTACCAGGAGGCCGGGTCGTTTGCCCTGGGTTCTCATGATGACCGATAGAAACGGGGCATCAACCGCTGCAGGGTCCTCGGTATGGAGGGCGACTGGCGTAAGAGAGAATGCTCGGACGAACTGGTTGACGTTGCTGTGATCGTCGGCCATCGATCTCACATGACGGACGAACTGACCGAGCGGTGTTGAGGTGGACACCGGGGCAAGTTCGGCTGGAAAGGCTTGATCGCTCCGGTCCATGGAGAAATCGCTGGCCGCAATCTGTCGAAACCCGTGTCGGGCCAACATGTCGAGGAAGCGGGACTCGGTGTAGAAACTAACGTGAGTGTCGTCCAACAGACCGCTTGGCCTCACGTCCCAACGGCCGGCGAGAAGCTTGGCGGCGAGGTCGACGTGGCCCACGTTGGGCATGCTGATGATCAGCGGTGGAAACCCGACGAGCTTGTGGGTCCGGGCCAACGCCTCAACGAACGGGTCTGCGTTAGGGATGTGTTCGAGCACATCGGTCATGACCACGCAGGCCACCTGCTGGTCGCCAATGTGTTCCTGGATTCTCTCGGGCATGTTCACATGGTCAGTGAGATCGCAGAATCGAACGTCTACGCCCTCAGCCGACCGTTCTTCGATTGCCTCGTGGTCGATCTCCAGACCGAGATACCCCAAGCCCATCCGATTGATCTCTGAGCTCAACGGAGACCAACCGCAACCCAGATCGACAATCAGACCCGAGTCGATCGACAAAGACTTGAGGAGCTTCACGACCATTCCGTAGGCCGAATCGTCCGCATATGAAAATCGATACCTTGGCACTTTTGCCCTCCCGTCGGGGCCCTCCCGTCGGGACAACAGTAATTCATCGGTGCTTCCCGTCTCGGGACGGTGATGGCGAACATCGAACGCGCCAGCCGAACGAGCTGCAACACTCGGGGAATGGCATTGAGTGTCGGCGTTCAGATTGTGCTGTTTGAGAACGGTTTGGGGGAGGTTTGGCGCCTGGTGCGCGGGCTGAGCGCATCCATCCGTCGGGCCCGAGAGGTCGGGGTCGTGGGCGAGGTAGAAGTTGTAATCGGGGATTCCTCGTCACGACCACGTCTGGCTGGGCAGTCGGGAACCGACCTTCTCGGCTGGTTTGAAGACGCGACTGGGATCGAGGCGACCTACACGTTCTTCGACGAAAACTTGATGACGGCGCGGGGTCATAACACCCTCGCCGAATCTCATGGCGCCGAGATCATCTGGGTGATCAACCCGGATACCTACCCTCAGCCGGAGGCGCTGGTGGAGCTGCTCGATGCGATGACCGATCCGGCGGTTGGTGCTGCCGAGGCCCGCCAGATTCCGCTCGAACACCCAAAGAGCTTTCACTCCAACGGTGACACCAGTTGGGCCAGCGGCTTTTGTGTTTTGTATCGACGATCCACCTTTGATCAGGTAGGCGGGTACGACGCGGAGCACTTCCCTTTGTACTGCGACGACGTAGATATTTCATGGAGGATGCGCCTGGCTGGGTTCCGGGTGGTGCATGTTCCCTCTGCCGGGGTGTTCCACGACAAGCGTCTTGGTCGCGAGGTCCACGTTTTGGCGAGCGAAGTGGAGGAGTACTACGGCGCCTTCTCACGCCTCATGCTCACCCGGCGATATGGCCGTCCAGACATCGAGACCGAGACGTTGGAGCAGATCGAGGCTCACGGCTCGACCGCCCAGAAGCGAGCGGTGGCTGATTTCGAGCGGAGAGACGAAGCGGGGGAAGTTCCGGCGCCGATGCCAGACGCCGGGCGGGTGGCCGAGTTTGTGGCTGGCGAGTACGCAGCTCGCCGGTTTTGACCGCCCCCGATGCCGCGGCGCTCCACCAAGCAACCCTCCACCAAGCCGCCAGGTCTAATGACTAGGCTTACGGCCGTGTTATTCCGGCTTTCCCGCCCAGTAGGGCGTCGAACCAGTGCGTGGGGCGCTCGCCAATGGTCGCCGCATTGTCGAGTTGGTTGTGGTCTCTAACCGGACTTGGGTGCTGGCAGCTCCAATCGTGCTCGTGCTTGGCGCCCTTACGGTGTTCTCCGGCACAGCCCCGGCGGAGGATGCTCAGCCCGCGACGATCGAACCAACTCCAACGACAGAGATTCTGTTCGTTGGGCACCCGTACTCGTTCATCGAGGATGCTGAAGTCCTCCTGACCGACGCGACGATCTTTGACCCCGACCTCATCGTATTCGGCGGGGACTCGTTGTGGAATAACACTCCAGAAAACGAACGATATCTCACCGATGCCGTGGCATTTGCGGAGACTCGGGCCGAGCAGGTCCTCCTTGCAAAAGGCAATCATGACATCACGGCCGACGTTTTCGATGATCGACCGGCCTACGGCTGGTACCGGACCGACGATGTGATTTCGATCGTGGTCGACACCACCGTGCAGGGGGTTGGAGGCGAGTCCTGCGGACTTGATCCCACGCAACTCCAAATGATTCAGGAGGCCGTTGAGCAGGAAGCGACTCACCGGATCCTGTTTACCCACCACGCGTTGTTCGCGAATGAAACGTTTATCGCCGACATGCGGCCCAACACGCTGATGGAATGTGTTGGCGACTACTGGCAGCGAGAGGTGCTCCCGATCATCTCGGACAAAGTATCCCTGGTTGTGAGCGGAGACGGGGGCGTACCGATTCCGTTTGCCATGACCGAACGCGATGGGATTCGGTACGTGATCAGTGGTTCACCGATCCACGAACGAGTTCGAGGTGGGCCAAACAGTGGTGGCCCCGTCCTGGCCACCTTTGTGCGCATCCGAGCCGACGAAGCGAACCTCCTTGTGGATCGAGTTTCATTGCCCGACCGAGCGCTCCTGGAGCCCTCCGCCTTGGAGGGCATCACACGGTATGAGGTCACCGTGGACGAAGCCGAGTTCCTCGACCTCTACCAAACCGCACCCATGTACGAGTTCGGGACCGACTGGCAAGCGATGATCGAGGATGAAAACACAACGGAGTTCCTCCAGCGTCCAATAGCCGCAATAGTGAATGATGGAGCCGCTGATCTTCCCGCAGAACTGTCGATCCGGGGCAACGTTGGAAATCACTGGCGCACCTACAAGAAGTCCTGGGATATCTCCTTCGAGGACCCTGATCGACGACAGCTGAAGCTGATCCTGCCCTCCGACCGTGGCTACACGAGTCAGAAGCTGGCCCAGATTGTCAGCGATCGACTGGCTGTGCCCACACCAGACATCGATCTCGCACGTATGCGGATCAACGATCACGACTTCGGCGTCTACCTGGTCTATGAAGACTTCGACAAGGCCTTCATCGAGCTTGCTGGCTATGGATCCGATACCCGGCCCGCCAAGAACTCATTCCGCGACCATTTCGACGCTTACCCCGTTGATCGATCCCTGACTCGTGTTCAAACGTCCGGCGGTGCCGGCGACCGCTCCGACCAGCAAGCGATCGCTGGCGTGGAGTTCACCGCGGAGAACATGCACCAGTATTTCGAGCGTGACGCGTTCGCCCGATGGCTGGCCGTTCAGATGTTCTTGGGTGACAAGCACCAGAACGAAGCCGACAATTTCCGATTCTTCCTCGACCGATCCACCGGGCGCTTCATCATGGTCAACTGGGACAGCGGCTTGGCAACAATCGAATCATCCGAGCCCGTGCCGTCCTCTCGACTGGGTCAGACGTTCTATGCAAACCCGGACAACAAGGCGCTTACCGATCAATACCTTCAACAGTTGATCGCCGACGGCCCCGCGATTCGCAGCGACTTCGAGGCGGTTATCGCCCAGTGGTTGCCGGTATTTCAGAACGACCCAGGACTCGAAACGACCCAGAACATTCTGGAGCGCAGTCTGCAAGGACAGCTGGAGCAATTTGACGCGAACCTTGCCGTTCTGGGAGGCCAGTAGTGGCGCGACAACGGGCGAGACGAAATCGGACCCTGTGGCTCCCTTTGGCGATGGCCACGATTATCGGGCTCGGTCTTGTGATGCTTCGGTCATCGTCTGCGGAGGCAAACGAGCCTGCGGTTCGCGGCGATGCCGAGATGACATTCTGCTCCAAGCTCACCGATACACAATGTCAACCTGGCGTGGCGAAGATCAACGTGTCTTTCACCACTCGGGCGCCGAGCATTGCGGACCTCTACGACTACGACATCCCCGAGCAGGTACGAATTCGGGTTCAGGAAGTCGAAATCAGATTGAACACGCGTGCTGATGCCATCTTTGGCGAAGAGGAGCAGGTGTTGCTCTATCGCGACGCTGACAACGACGGTCGTTTCTCCGAGGCGGATGTGGCCATCGGCAACGGATTGTTGAAGGGCAAGCGGATTCTGTTCGAGGACATCAACGTCGACACCGAGGTCTCGGTGGCCGATCGTCGCGGTAGCGGCGGAGTCGGGCTCTTTGTTGTGAGAACCGATGGAGACCTCGCCGACGCAGTAATCGAGGACGTCGACGGGCCCATCAAGGTGCAGCTGTTTAAGGACTTAGCGGTGAAAGCACGTGACATCTCGGCCAACGACGCAAAGATCCCGGTGGTGGAGGCCGTAGCCGATCTCTCACTGTTCGATCGGACCGACGCGGTTTCGCTAAGTCGATCCGAGTTTGTGGAGTCGGTGCCGATCTTCTCCGCCGGCGCGGATGACGTTCAGGTGGTTGTTGGCCCCGGTGACTTTGAGCTAACCGACGACGTCGTGGTGCCAGCTGGACTGCATCTGGTTATCGCACCCGGTACCCGTTTCGCCCTGGGCGCTGGAATCAGTTTCATCAGCTACTCGCCCGCCACCATTGAAGGAACCGCCGAGGCGCCGATCGTTATTGAGCCGATCGGCAACGAGCCATTTGGTGTCTTCGGGATCATTGGTGCGATGGACGAAGAGACGCCGACGACCCTTAACTATGTGCAGGCTCGAGGCGGGTCCGAAACCGAGATCAACGGAGCCTTCTTGAGCGGAATGGTGAGCATCTACCGAAGCCCTGAGGTTCGGGTGCACAATTCCCGGTTCGCAGATGCCAAAGCAGACGATGGTTTGAACATCAAGTACGGACTGGTCGAGTTGACCAACAACCAGTTCATTGCCAACTCTGCCGATGCTTTTGATGGAGACTTCGTCGTTGGCGAGGTTCGAAACAACGAGTTCGACGCGAATGGCAACGACTCGATCGACGTCTCGGGGAGCACGCTTCACGTGGAGGGTAATGCGATCCGCTCCAGCGGTGATAAGGGCGTGAGCATCGGTGAACGGAGCACGGTCTCGGTGGTTCGAAACCTGATCATCGGGTCGGGAATCGGTATCCAAGCCAAGGATGCGTCGATAGCCGACGTCAGGGAGAACGCGATCCTCGACAGTGTCAACGTTGGGGTCGACGCCTATGTGAAAAAGGCGTTCTTTGGACCGCCATCCATCGAGTTCTCCGACAACGCGATCGTGGCGAATTCCCCCGCAATCTCGGGCCTGGTGCCGCAAGCGGGTCTCCCGGCCAACTGGACCGATGGAGACCCGGCAAATTGGACCGAAGCCCAATCATGGCTCGGCCCGCTACTGGAGCAACGATGAGCGCGGCGACCGACACAACCACCCGGCTCCGTTTCGAGCGCCGCGAATGGAAATACCTGATTCGTCGCTCCAATATCGACCTGGTTGTCCCCGAGCTGCTTCGCTGGATGGAGCTCGACGATCACAGCAAGACCGGTCCCTACAACGTGTACTCGGTGTACTTCGACAACCCTGAGTGGGGAGCTTTCACTGAGAAGCTGGATGGTGTCCAATATCGCAAAAAGTTCCGGATTCGTTCCTACTACGCGAACCCTGCGCCCGAGGACAAGGTGTTGGTCGAGGTCAAGGAAAAGCGGAACGACATTATTGTCAAGCGGCGTACCGCAGTTGAAGTTGGCCTTCTTCCCGACCTGGTCGCGGGCCGCAACGTACTACCCGGAGACGACGTCCTGGACGAGTGGCGATTCCATCTGTTGCGTAACGGTCTGCGACCAAAGGTGCTTGTTGCCTATGACCGCCTTGCCTTCAAGCCCCGCGGTGTGGGAGAGCATCGTGTGACTCTGGACAAGAACGTGAAATACGCATTCGTTCGTCGCCCCGACGCCTTCAATGCGCCCCTGCGAGATGCCAACGTATCCCGCCTTCATGCAATCTTGGAGATTAAGTTTGCTGCCCAGCTCCCTGCCTTCCTTGGGAACATGACTCGGTCGGCAAACCTCACCAACGAAGCAATATCGAAATATTGCGACTCGATCATTACTAACTACAAGCTCGTTTAGGAGCCTTCCCTTGACCATCGACGAATTCATTGACCGACTTCTCGGACGAACCGTGATCTCGCCCGAGATTTACACCGCAGACATCGTGGTCCTCAACTTGCTCATCTCGATGGGCTTGGCACTGATGGTGGCGGAGACGTACCGGCGGACACACCGGGGTATCTCCTACTCGCAGTCCTACGTGTATTCGATAGTCATGGTTTCGATGACCGTGGCGCTGGCAATGATGGTCATCGGCAACGACATCACGCGGGCATTTGCGTTGCTCGGGACGTTCACCATCATCCGCTACCGAACAGCGGTGAAGGACCCTAAAGACACGGCGTTCATCTTTATGGCACTGGTCGTGGGGCTCGCGGTGGGGTCCTCCAACTATGGCATCGCCATCGCGGGGTCCCTGACCCTTTGCCTCGCGGCGCTCCTACTTGACTGGTTCGATTTCGGCTCCGCCGAGAAGCTGGACAGCGTGCTGTACCTGCAGGCAAGCGCTGGTCGCGTCGCCCAAACCGACCTGGAAAACGTCATGCGGGACAACTTCTCCAAAGCCAAGCTCCTCAACCTGAACTATCTCAATAGTGACGATCTGGTGATGTACGCCTACAACATCGTTTTGTCTACGTCGACACCTGCCGACGAAGCCATCGGTCGCCTCATGGCACTGGATGGCGTTCAGTCGGCCGAGATGCTGTCGGCTCACAACGTCGTGGAGTTCTAGCGCCCGTCTGACGGCGCTTTGTTGGGGAACGTCCCCCTCTCGTGGAGCGGTATCTGCAACGCTGACGCTGTGACCTCTCCATCGAACCGCAGGCGTAGGACCCCGATGATTCCGGGTGGGTCCGAGACGACGTTCCTCGAGACCAGCGGAATCGTCAGCCTTCGGCTGCTGGCGATTGCGGCGGTGGGCTACATCGGATACCTCGGCTTTATTCGCGTACGCTCGGTCGCGCTGGCGATCATCACCGCCCTTCTGATCGGGAGCGTGCTTCAACCGCTTACTACCAAGCTGCGGGCGTTGGGGATACCGCGTGCACTTGCTGCCGCAATCGTCTTCGTCGGCTCGCTGTTGGTACTCACGATGGCGGCGTCGCTGATCGTTGGCCAGGTCGTGGCCGAGGCGCCCGAAATCGAAGAACGAGCAACCGAGGCCGTTCAGGATCTCTCCGAACGGCTCACCGAAGCGCCGTTCAACATGGACAGTGAACGGCTAGACAACATTGGATCCGAAATCAGTGATTGGGTACAGCGATCAGGAGTCCTCAACGCCAACGTTGCGGCCAGCGTCGGAGGTTTCGCCACCTCGGCATTCTCGGGGCTCTTTATTGCTCTCACGGTGTTGTTCTTCATCTGCAAGGACGGCGACAAGTTTCCCAGCTATCTCGCTGCGCTCGTTGGCGAAGGTCGGGCGGAACGCCTCAACCGGGCCGGGGGAGAAATCTGGACCACAACCGCGAGCTACCTGCGCGGTGTTGGACTTACCGGGCTAGCCGACGGAGTCATGATCGGCATTGGCCTGGCGGTGCTCGGGGTGCCTCTTGCGGTGCCGCTGGCACTGCTCACGTTCCTCGGAGCATTTATTCCTGTTGTGGGAGCAACGTTGGCTGGCCTGCTCGCCGCGGCGGTTGCTTTGGCGACCAACGGCCCAACGACGGCGTTGATCGTGGTCGCTATCGTCATTGCGGTCCAGCAGATCGAAGGGACGTTCCTGGCCCCTCTGCTCCTGGGTCGAGCTGTCCAGCTGCATCCGGTCACCATTCTGCTGTCGCTCGCGGTCGGTGGCACCGTGGCCGGGATATGGGGCGCACTGCTCGCCGTGCCCGCCGCTGCGGCGATCCGCATCGCTCTCGCCGAGTTCGTGCCGGGCGTACATCGGGTGGACGAGTTGGAGATCGCGAACGCAGCAGCCGCTCGCCCCGCATCTCCGGCCGCCGTCGCCGGGCTCGACCAGGAAATGGCTGATGCGGAAGAAGAAGAGTAGAGAAGCTTCTAAGCGCGGAGAATCGTTACCGGGTGACCGAAGAAGGTGTCTTTTCGGTTGTTGATGTACGGGGTGTAGCCCTCGAGCGCATCCCGGTAGAACTGCGAACGGTCCGGGTGGGCAAGCAGCGTCTTGTTGCCAATGAACGCGAACGGTGTGAGCAACGTCTGCGGGAGGTCGAGGTAGGTGAGGAGCCCCTCGATCACACCTGGCCACATTGAACTGAAAACATCATCCAGAATGACAAGGCCACCTTCGGCCAACGACGCTTCAGCGATATGAAGATCATTGATCGTGAGTTCGGGCGTGTGTCCGCCATCAACCGAAAAGAGCCGGACCGGACCATTCACCGACTCTCTGATTTGTTCGGCAGCGACGTCCATCGAGTTGGCGGTAATCAGTTCAATTTGAGATCGGGCAACACTGGCGTCCGCCATGTTCTGTTCGAAGATCTCCCGGTCGCCCTTTCCGGAGCCATCGGAGTTTTCCGCCTGACGCTCAAAGAGATCGATCGCTACGGATCGTTCTTCATCGCCAACAAGGAGGGCGAGCAGAATGAACAACTGACCGTGATGAACGCCGATCTCGGCGGCACCGCCCGTGATTCCCGCAGACGTTTGGGCATCTGCGAGCGTCTGTAATGGGAACACAACATCGTGTGCTAGCCAACCACCTACTTGCCCGATGCCAACGTTCATATATTGGTCGAGCGGGGTGTTGTACTTTGCAAGAGCACCGCGGTACCGCAAACCTCGAGCCTCGCGTATCGCCTTCTTGAGGACCCTCTTCGCCAACACCCGTCCAACTTACATGCCATGCTGTGCCGACCAGGGACAACGACTCCGAATCTCACTGGCGTGCAGTAGGTGCTTTGTTCTGCCGACCCGGTGGGTCTCAGCCAATTCTCAGAAGGTGCGAAATGACCCAGCAGTGTCGGCAGGGTGACGTGCCTACGCTTTTCGTGTGGCGACTTCTCGACGACAGTTTTTGCGCGGCTCGGCTGCTGCGGGCGTTGCGACGCTTGTGGTCGGCGTGCCTCGGACTGCAGCCGAAACGGAAATTGCTGCCATCCGATCCCATCCCGAAGCGTTTGTCGTTGCGCTCGTCGGCGACTTTGGTTCGGGCCGTCCCGCACAACGAGCGGTTTCACAACGGTTGCATAGCTGGAAGCCGCGGGCGGTGTTCACCATGGGCGACAACGTGTACGGCGAGGCCGGCGATGACCCAAAGAGGCTTCTGAAGGATCGCGTCACTGCGCACTACGGCAAGTTCGTTTCAAACAAGTCCTTCTATCCGGCCCTCGGAAACCACGACTGGGGAGAGACCGGGCCTGGGATCATCGAGCAAGACGGCCAGGGTGGCACACACGGCGTGTGGCACGACACCTTCGACTACCTTCCGGGTAACGGCCGCTACTACGACGTGCGAATCGGTCCACTGCACGTCTTCGTGCTCCACGACTACTTTCGAGAGCCCGATGGCCATCGGCTCGGTGATCGACAGTCTCAGTGGCTGGAAACGGCGGCGCGAGCTTCGAACGCTCCATACAAAATGGTCGTGCACCACTACGCCCCGTATGTGTCGTCACCCCATGCGAACAAGCGCATGCGCTGGCCCTATGGCCAGTGGGGGATTCACACCAGTTTCACCGGACACTGGCATCATTACGAACGACGCTCAATCGACGGTGTCACCTATGTGGTCAACGGGGCCGGTGGAGCTCGGCCAGAGTTTGTTGGGCCCCGGGAGGCAAACGTTGACGCTCTCTACGCCGAACGAAATGGGGCCTGTCGAATGACCGTGGCCCCCGAAGCGGCTCTGATCGAGTTTGTGTCCGATGACGGTGTGGTCCGGGACTCGTTTGTCCAGCGGTTCAGCGATCTGCAAGACCCAGTCAATGGCGAGCGGCCAGCGGGCCAGCCTCAACCTCCTCTCGCCCCGGGCAACGACGGACCGCTTGCCAGCGAGCCGTTCGTTTCCTCGACCGGACGGGCCGCCGTCATCGCTCGGCTCTACTTCGCCGTGTTCGAGCGCGCTCCAGATCTTCCCGGATTTGACTACTGGACATCCCTGGGTCTGCCGGTGACGGATGTGGCGGAGCTGTTTGTATCCAGTGCAGAGTTTCTCGGCCGATACGGGCACCTGAGCAACTCAGAGTTCGTCGACCGGGTGTATCGAAACGTCCTCGGAAGACAGGCTGACTCTGAGGGTTTCCAATACTGGGTTGGGGTGCTCGATGCCGGCAACAGCCGAGGCGACCTGATGATCGGGTTCAGTGAATCTGTTGAGTTCCGGCGCCGTTCCGGCATTCGGAATTGACCGCGCACCCTTACCCATGTGGCCACACAGAGTGGTTTCATGGGCATCATCACCCAGTGAGTGATGATCTCTACGGACTAGTTTTGCGCTCATGAGGTCGCGGCGACAGTTCTTGGGAGAGGTGGGTGCCGTCGGCGCAGTTGCAGCGACCGCACCCTTTGTTTTGGGCGGTCAAAGTGCTGCCCAGGGTGACTCGATCACCGTCGCACTCTTTGGTGACTACGGCTCTGAGTCGCCAGCCGAGAGGGCTGTTGCCCAATTGGTAGCCGGCTGGAACCCGGCAGGCGTGTTCACTCTGGGTGACAACGTCTATAGCGGGCCAAACGCAGACCCGTATGAGGTGTTGCAGCGAAAGGCGGTGCGCTTCCACCAAGACTTCATTGATCGAGGCATTTTCTATCCGTCTCTCGGGAACCACGACTGGGGCGATCCTGGCCGACCCTTGCTGTGGTCAGACGGAAACGGCGGTACCACCGGAGCCTGGCACGACCTCTTTCGGCCACCGGGCAACGGGCGTTACTACGACGTTCGAATCGGTGATCTCCATGTCTTTGTGCTGAACGACTACTACCGCGAGCCAGACGGGAACCTCCGCGGGTCCCGTCAGGCCGAATGGCTTCGCACCTCGGCAGCCGCCAGCGACGCCGCTTGGAAGATCGTGACGCATCACTACCCGGCTTACGTTTCGCCAAGCGGCGGTTTCGCTGGCATTCGGTGGCCCTTTGCAGAGTGGGGAATTGACGCGTCCTATGCCGGTCACTGGCATCACTACGAGCGCGTCGAGCGAGACGGCATGCTCTACATCTGTAACGGGCTAGGCGGCGCAGCCATCTCGAACTTTGGCATCCCGATCGCGGAGTCCAAGAAGGTTTTCAACGGGCGCCACGGTTCGGTTCGGCTGCGGGTCAGCGCCACGAGTTTTGTCTCGGAGTTTGTGGATGTCGATGGTGTGGTACGCGACACCCGAACCCTTACCAAGAGTGCCCCCACAACAACCACCACACAGCCCCCGACGCCGCCAACTACGGCAGCGCCGACGGTCACTACTGTCCTGCCAACGACTACGACGACCGTGCCACCCACAACCACCTCGGTTCCCGAGACTACGGCCCGCCCCACCACTACTGCGCGGCCCACCACCACGGCCCGTCCGGCCACTACCGCTCGCCCAACGACGACTGCGCGGCCAACGACGACTGCGCGGCCCACCACCACGACCCGTCCGGCCACTACGGCCCGTCCGACCACTACGGCCCGTTCGACCACCGCAAGACCAACAACGACGGTCGTCCCGGCTACCACCCCGCTACCGACAACGACCGAAGCGAAGTCTCTGGCATCGGATGGGACTCCCATCGTGCCGGCGGTGGGGTCCGCCTCCCTCACCGCAGACCATCTCGGGGCCCGAGGTCGTGAAGCCACGATGGTTCGCCTCTACCTGGCAACTTTTCAACGGGCACCTGACGAGCAGGGTCTGCGCTACTGGACCAACTCGAGGTACCAGCTGATCGATATCGCGGACGTTTTTGTGACCAGCGCGGAGTTTGGGCTCCTCTATCGAGAGGTCGATGACGAGCACTTCGTTCAAATCTTGTATGGCAACGTCTTGGGACGTCAACCCGACGACGAAGGCCGGCGCTACTGGCTCGAACTGCTGGCCGAGGGCGTGCCACGGGGATTGATTCTTCTGGGCTTCAGCGACTCGGTCGAGTTTGCGCAACGTTCGGGTGTTCTGGGCTAGACGGACTAGTCGCTCGTCGAGGAAATACCCTACCCAACGATGACAGCGGGCCTATCGGGCGGTCGATTGTTACCGTCGATAACAAGTACATGTTCCGGCCACAAACCTCTGTTGCAACCTCGCTGAATCGTTCGTCGAGCCGTAGTAGTCGTTGTCCCCGCTACGTGGATCCCCTGGATCTGCGCAAGGTGGAACAAAAGCTCGGCCGAGATGACATCCGTGAGGTTCTCGAACAGCAAATAGAGCAACGCGGAAAGATCATCGAATTCCTCGAGGAGCAGCTTCGGAACTGGTCGGACGGGCCGGACGCCTCCTCTACCTGGAGCTAGAGCCGTCGGGCAAAACTCAATTCGTGCCCATCGGGGTCACTGATGTGGAAGTATCGCTCGCCCCAACTGGCATCGGTCGGTGCACTATGAGGTTCATGACCAGCCTCCGTCGCGGCGCCAAAGACTGCGTCTGGATCGGGCACAAAGAAGATCGGCCTGCCCCAGGGCACGATTTCGGGACCGTGTTCTTTGAGCTGGAGGTTCAGGAAGTTGGCGCCGTGCTGAAGCGTCGTGAACGCAGAATCGGGACCACCAAACACCACGGGAAACCCTAGAGAACGGTAGAACGCAACCGACCTTGCCATGTCGCCAACAATGAGTGTGACGGCGTTCAGCTCGGTCTGGCTCACCGCAGGCGAGGTCGAGCTTGCGACAAGAACGTGGTTGGCGGCCCCCAGTGGTGAGAGTTCACCGTCGTCCAACAGCCTCTCCATGCGTTCGGTGGTCGATTGAACTCGGTCATCGTCAACTGTTCGCCGCCGAATCCCTTCCTCTACCGCCCGTTGGAACTGCATGTGGCGCTGTGCCCGCCGTACCGTGGCCAGTTCACCGACGGATTTCAGATGGGCATGCTGCTCAGAGATCTCGTTCAGCAACTCATCGAGGCCGCTGCCGTCGACGGCTGAGCACAAACTAACCGGAGTCATTCCGCGGCCGGGTTTTGGCCGCATCAAATGCAGAGCTGAACGCAGTTCCGCAGCAGCCCGATTCGCCGCTGCGAGGAGGTCCCCGTCTGCCTTGGTCACCGCCACGTGGTCGGCCAACTCCATGACGCCTCGCTTGATGCCCTGGAGCTCATCTCCGCCGCCGGGGGAGTGCAACAGCAGAAACAGATCGGTCACGTCGGCGACAGCGGTCTCGCTCTGCCCAACGCCAACGGTCTCGACGAGCACAATGTCGTACCCCGCGAGTTCACACACGGCCACAGCAGCAGCGGTTGTGCCGGTGATGCCTCCGAGTCCGCCGCCGGCCGGTGACGGTCGCACAAAGGCGTTCTGATGAACAGCCAGCTGCGGCATACGGGTCTTGTCGCCAAGAATGGAGCCGCCGGTGCGGGCACTGGAAGGATCGACTGCGAGAACCGCCACGCGGTGGCCTTGACCGATCAGCTTCATACCGACTGCCTCGATAAGCGTCGACTTGCCAACCCCGGGTGTTCCTGAGATCCCCAGCCGAACCGATTCGTTTGCGACCGGAATAGCTTGTGTCACGCGATCCAGGAACTCCACCTTGCGTGGAAGGTCACTGGCCCGAGAACTTTCGACCAGCGTGATTCCTTGTGCGAGGGACCGACGATCACCGCCCTCGATGCCTGCGATCAGGTCCTGGACGGTGGGGGTTGGATTCACGAAGTAGTGAGGAGGCCGAGAACCGTCTCGGCCGCCTCGACGATGTTCGAGCCGGGGCCGAATATGGCATCGACTCCTGCGTTGGTGAGCTCTTCGTAGTCATCCGGGGGTATGACGCCACCGACGACCACCTTGATGTCTCCAGCATTCGCGGCTGCCAATTCGCGAATCAGCTGTGGCACGAGCGTCGAATGCCCCGCTGCCTGACTGGAGATTCCGACCACGTGGACGTCGTTGTCGACTGCACTTTGGGCAACTTCGGCTGGCGTCTGAAACAGCGGTCCCACATCGACGTCGAACCCCAGGTCGGCGAAGCCTGTGGCGATCACTTTGGCGCCCCGATCGTGTCCGTCTTGACCCATCTTGGCCACCAAGATCCGGGGCCGACGACCGGTGTCGGTTTCGAACCGATCGGCGACGCCGAGTACGGCGGCGAAGTGCTCGTCCCCGTCGTAGTTGCTGCTGTACACCCCTGAGATCGTACGCGTCTCGGCAGCGTGCCGCCCGAATACCTCTTCCATGGCATCGCTCATCTCTCCGACCGTGGCCCGGGCCCGGGCTGCGTCGACACAGGCGGCCAGAAGGTTGCCGCTGGACTGGGCTGCCGCAGTGATGGCGGCCAATGAGCGGCGTACCTGAGCATCGTCACGGGCTCGCTTGGTGGCGTTGATGCGTTCGATCTGGCTCACCCGGACCGCAGTGTTGTCGATCATCAATACATCGACCCGCTCCGGGTCGTCGACGACGTACTTGTTCACACCGACCACCGTGTCATCGCCTCTGTCGACCCGCGCCTGCCGGTTGGCCGCCGCTTCTTCGATCCTGAGCTTAGGAATTCCTGCGTTGATGGCCTTGGTCATGCCTCCGAGCTCATCGATTTCCGCGAGATGTTCCCGAGCC